>NZ_BAAGWY010000020.1:0-44712 GCF_054780115.1 Humibacter ginsengiterrae | reverse complement strand
CCATGCCGTCCTCGGCCGGTTCCACACACACCCGGCGACGCTTCCTGGCCTCCTCATGACGTTGCTCCAGAGTGTCCGCACACAAGCGCTCCCGCAACAGGCGGGCCCGGCGACCCAACGCGCCGGGAGTCAGACGTTCGGCGATCCCGGCCAGGCGTTCGTCGAAGGTCGCGAACACGGCGGGATCCGAGAGTCCGCTGGACGAGTCGACCGCGGCGCGCACATGCTGCACACTGATCCGACCACTGACGAACAGTTCTTTCAACCGCGGCAACGACGTCGTGAGGACCTCTGCTTCCCACGCCAGGTTCCGCACCACGTTCTCACTGACATGCAACCGCTGCGCGAGATCGAACGCGACCGACCGGAGAGCGAAATCCACCTCATCCGCCTTCGGATCACGCTCCGTGATCCCAACCGGCACGTAGATCCGCGGATCCTCACGCGCCATCTGAAACGCTTCCCGGATCGCGAACATCTGCCGAGCCGCCTCGATGTTCACCATCGTCTGCGAGCCGACCGCATCATCCAGAGCGAAACCGATCACATCCTGCGCCGAGACAAACGACGTGCGCTGCGAAGGCTCCGCCGTCCAATCGACGTCCTCAGGAACATCCAGCTCGTCGAACCACACGCCGAAGTCGTCGGCCGGTGCCGACTCCGCTGCGCGTACTTCATCCATAACCCGACGCTACGCGGCACCTCCGACATTCGATCCGGCGCCCGCGAGCCGCATGCCAGCTGAGAACCTTCAGCTGTGCATATGGCGAGTTCGCATGATGCGTGACTACTGGCGAGGGGGACCGTCTTGTGTGCTCGGATGTCGGCGGTGCCGTGGCCGCTGGTTAGGGTCGGAACGTGATCATCCGGAGTGTGACGGCAGCCGACGCAATTGCCGTGGCCGAGCTCAGTCTGGGAAGGCTTGGCGCGTGCCCCGTTCACAGCAACTCGTCCCTGGAACCATCGGCTTCGCGCCGGCCACGGACTATCGGTATCTGCACGAGATCCAAGCATCGGCAGCAAGCGAAAGCCTTCAGCACCCTTGGCCTGCTCTCCACTCGTCGCACACTCGAGTCCGGCCGGTACCAGCGGGCCGCCGAATCGCTGGGCGCGAGCATCCTGCAGCCACCGGCCCCGATGGTCGCAGAGATCGACGCGATGATCGACGCAGAAGCAATTCGCGGCATCAACACTTCTGAGTCGCTCACGCTTCTGCAGGATGCCGTGAACTCACTCGCGGCTGCGGGCGCGGACGCCGTCATCCTGGGTTGCACGGACTTGGTTCTCTTCGGAGCCTCGAACATCGGAGCAGGAATCTTGCCGGTCGTGGACTCCACGACCGCTCACGCACAAGCAGCCGCAAGGCACGCGCTCAACGGTACGGAGGAGTGACCGGTATGGCCGACGAAGACCGTCCGGCTCTCCCCGATGAGAGCGATCACCACTCGCTCGGCCTCATCATCGCGGCCGTGCTGTCATGGGTTCCGCCCGTCGCCGTTCTTCTGAGTCGTCTCACCTCGCCGGACCTTCCCGCTCGCGTTCCGATCCACTGGAGTACCAACGGCGCCGTCGACGGCTGGAGCTCGATCCGACTCGACTTCTGGACCACCCTCCCGGCCGGCTTGATCGGAGCCGCGCTGGTCACCTTGATCGTGATCTTCGGAGGCGACAACATCCCGCGCATCAAGGGAAGCCTCGGCCTCGCCGGGATCGTCCTACTCGCAGGGGGGATCAGCTTCACCTGGTTCGTGTCGCTCGCGGTCGCACGCCACCACGATGCCAGCGGTCAGGCATTCGGGATGCTCGCGCTCGGCACTGTGATTCTCGCTGGACTGGTGTTCGTCTGCGGCGCTCTGCCGCGACGCAGGGCCGACCGTCGTTCGGAAGGTGCTCGAGCGCCCTCCGACGCTCCGGGCTGAAGGCTCACGCCCACCCATCTACTGGTGCACAGGAACGTTGTTGTCGCGCAACGCCTGCCGCAAAGCGCGCGTGGTCGTGAAATGGTGCGTGCGCATTCCGCGCACTGCTGCTCCGGACCTTTTGGCGGGCGAGTCATCCGTGAAGAACACGGCTATTGTTTCGATCCATTGCCGCCTGCTGATGCGGCCGGTCGTGACGTCGTCGATCACTGGATGCGAGAACGCGAACTCTTCGATGCTGCCCGCTTGAAGACCATGACGGAGCTCGATCGCCGCCACGTATTCGGGATAGAAGTGCCGCACGACGCCATCCAGGTCGAAGAGCACGGCACGAATCATCGTTCGATCATTGCGCGTTCGAAGAGCGGGCGATTGTCCTCGAGGACTCGATGGTCGTTGCTGGCCCACTCCACCGCCGAACGTGCGTGAGCACGACGGGCGTCGCTCAGTGCCTCGTCGTGGGCATTCGCGCTCTCGCACTCGACGATGTGCGACTGCTGACGTTCGATCGCGTCGAGCACGGTCTCTGCTGGCAAGCACGGATCATAGCCAGCCGCGAACTCGCGTAGCCGCCGCGCTTGGTCGTGGACGGGCACATTGCCGAGCGACTGAATGCACCACGTCCATCCGGCGTATCCCACGTCCTCGAGCGGGTCTCCGGGATGCGCGCTGTCCCAATCGATGAGAGCCACGGGCATCCCGTCGCTCATCACCGTGTTGAAGGGGCCCGGATCACCGTGAACCACGCAGATGCCACCTTCGACGAGCGCCGAACCACGGGTCAGGTCATGCAGTTCGCGGAGCAGCCACCCTACGGTCGCGTAGCTTCGTTCGTCTCGTTGAGAAGGATGGTCCGTCGTGGCCCCTTCGACAAAGGACAAGACGTCGCGGCCCTCCTCATCGATGCCCAGGTAGCGGGGCGCCCATTGATAACCGCGCTCGTTCAACTCGCGAAGCACCTTCGCGGCGAACACAGATCGACGGCTGCGAGGTCGGTGAACGGTGTCTCCGTTCTTCACGACGCCGGGCGTGGTGTTGCCGCCGATAAGAACCTCTTCCATGAGTGCCTCCGATCGACCGCCCCAGTGTACGAGCAGAGCTCTTTCAAACTCGGGCTCGATCTCGTGCCGATTCCGGACTTCCTGTCCGAAGTGGTCGTCGCACCAGCCGATGACGGCATCTTGGGACAGGAGGTTTCGCGTCGCGCCGACTTTCCTGTCCGTGGTTGCCGTTTCCGACACGGATAACGACCACTTCGGACAGGGATTCCGGGAAGCGCAGTGCGACACACGTACCAAACCGACTTCAAGAAGGCCCGGGTGTAGGAGGCCGCGGTGACGCGAGTCACGCTACCCTTCCGCAATGTCCACCAACAAAGTGCTCCTCGCGGTCGTTGCGACACCTGAGCCCTTGCCCGAACCGGTGGACCGCTCGCGCTGGCCCGTTCATGTCACTATCGCTGGGAACTTTCGTGTTGACGCAGGATCGGTCGATGCGATTCCGAGCATGTTGCGTTCTGCAGCGGAGACGATTGCTGAGTTCCAGGTAAAGCTCGGCCCGCCCGAGCAGTTCGGCCCGGGGCGGGACATACCTGTGCTTCTCGGGGCACACGCATCCCTCGACCTGTTACATCTCTTCCTGGCTACGTCGTTGTCGGGGCTGCCGGACTTTCAACCGCAGGACCCTCAATATTGGCGTCGCGGCTATCGCCCGCACGCTTCGCTCGGCCCTGCGGTTGACGTGCACGCCGACGAGACGTTGCCTCTACGAGTGCTCACCTTGGTCTCCCTCGACGCGCGCTTGAGCCGAAGCCTTTACGTCGTTCGGCTTTGAACCTACGAGCGAAATGACCCAGGCGCCGCGATGATCAGCCAAGACGTGTAGCTCTCCGAGACCGAACCACCCAGCCCTGCAACGGCGTCGGCCGCCTCCTGCACCTCCTCGCTCGTCCAGTCGCTGAACGTGCTGAACAATCCGCGGAGTTGCTCGGTCGTCAGGTCGATCGTCCAGCGGTATCGGTGGATGCTCTCCACGGTGAATAATCCTGATCGCGACAGCTTTTCGGCGGTCGCGTCAGCGTCTTCCGGGTTTCCGCGACGCGCCTTTCCGCGACGCTCGACGATTCGCTCGACCACTTCGCGGAACGGCGTCACCTCGGCCTCGGCGTCGCCGAACACGTTGCGCCAGACCAGCAGGCGACCTTCGGGACGCAAGAAGTGCCGAACGACCGGCAGGACGACATCCAGATCCATCCAATGGATCGACGTGGCAGCAACCACCATGTCGAAAGACCCCGCGTCGAGCTGGATGTCTTCGGCCCGGGACCGGATGACTGCGGCGCGCGGGAATCGGGCCTGGAGCAGGTCTGCCAGCTGCGCGCCAGGCTCGACAGCGACGACATCCATGCCACGAGCGAGGAGTTCGCCCGTCGCCTCTCCGGTGCCTGCACCGAGGTCGAGAACGCGGCGTCCCGGAGTCGCCAGACCGGTCGCGACGACGTCTCGCCAGAGAGCATCCGGATACGACGGCCGTGCTGCGGCATACGCGTACGCCATGCCGTCGAAATGCAGCGGGTCGACCACGGTATCAACCTAGCGGGCGGTGAGCACCGGAAGGAGTGCGGTGGTTACGTGATCGTTCCGTTGCGTCCGACGCTCGAGCACAGATACCCGCAGCGACGCAGACCTGTTCCAACGGCAATGGCTAGGCCGGAACCGGGGCCTGCCCGCAGACCGTTCGCCTTCGGCTACGGCTACGACGATCGGATGCGATCCGCTCGTTCCCGCGCGTACTCCAGCTGCGATCGGTGCTCCGCGGGAAGCCAGTCCCGGCCGTATGTCGCGGACGGGCCGACCCGGGCGTCGTCGGGGTCGCGTCCGTCGATCAGGGCCGCTACGTAGGCCCGGTCCTGGTCGATCCGGCGGCGCAACTCTTCGCTGTTGCCGATGGACCCGTGGCCGGGGACCACAACGCCGACGTCATCCGCGATCGTGTCGAACATCCGCAAAGCTTCGAGGTAGTCCTCGATTGTCTCCTCGACGTGGAGGTCGAGGAGCGGGACCTCGACATCAGAGAGCATGTCGCCGGCGATGAGCACCCCGCGGTGCTCGACGAGCAGCGCCGCGTGACCGGGCGCGTGCGCCCGATGCTCGAGGATGCGCATGCTCGGGCCGTCCCAGGGCAGCCGAGCCGTCCCCTCGGGTAGACCCTCGATCAAACCGAGCGAGTCGAGCGGCACCTGTTCGGCGATGCGCTCGGCCTTGGTGCGGGCATCCGTCAGCCGAGCCTCAGCCGTGAGTGCGCACCGGTGCGTGCCGTAACGCGGGGCGGAGCCGAAACGTGTGTGCCAGATCAGGTGGTCCCAGTGCGGATGCGTGGAGAATCCGATGGCGACGCGTAGGTTCAGCCGATCCAGCTCGTCTGCGAGCTCGGTCAAGTCGGAACCGCCCACGCCCGGATCGACGAGCAGCACGCCGGAGCCGCCCATCACGACGACCGCGTTGCTCTCACAGAACCGGCTCTGGCGCACCAGCACGCCCTCGGCGACCTCGCGTAGCACCCCATCAGGGTAGGCCCTTCGACGACGGACAGCCGCAGGCCCGGAGTCGTGGTCGCCAGATGCCGCTGAATCTCCGAAAAGCGGCATCTGGCGACCACTATTTGCGTCCCTTGGCTCGAGAAGCAGAAGAAGTACCGAGACCGGGTTTGCATCACCGCCCGTGCGGGCACTACTTCTTCATGACCGAAAGGCACAGTGACGACCGCGACGGCACCGAAGGGCTCGAAACCGTGCGTCTCGGTACCGAACACCGTGGTGCCGAGAGCCGCGCTGGCGGAATTCGCCGGAGCGCCCCCGGAGCGCCGAGCGCGCGGCCGTTCGACGCCGTGCTGTTCGACCGCGACGGCACTCTCGTCGTCGACGTGCCGTACAACACGGATCCGGATCGGGTCGTGCCGATGCCGACCGCGGTCGCGACGGTGCGGCGACTGCGCGAGGCAGGCATCCGGGTGGGCGTCATCACAAACCAATCGGGCGTCGGCCGCGGGCTCATCACATCGGAGCAGCTGCGCGCCGTGAACGCGGCGATCGATGAGGCGATAGGCCCGTTCGACGCGTGGGAGGTGTGCCCTCACTCACCGGATGCCGGCTGCCGGTGCCGCAAACCGCAGCCGGGGCTCATCTTCGCGGCGGCATCCGAGTGGGGAATCGCGCCATCGCGGATGCTCGTGATCGGCGACATCGGAAGTGACCTGGATGCCGCCTCCGCGGCGGGTGCGTCGGCCGTGCTCGTGCCGAACCCTGCCACCCGTGCCGAGGAAGTGGATGCCGCCCGGTTCGTGGCACGCGACCTCGCCGGCGCCGTCGAGCTTGCGTTCGGCAGGGCGCTACGCGCGGCGGGCGCGGGTTCTGCGGAGGAAATCGGCATCCGGCTCGCCGAGGCTACGGCCCCCTCGGCCAGACTACGAACTTCGCGCCGACGCTACGATCTTCGCGCCGCGACTACGGTCGATGACCAAAGTCTCGACTTCGAAACCGTAGTCTCGGCAACGAGGCTTCGCGCGGACGCTCGATCTGCAGGGGCGCGCGCATGAAGCGGGACGGCGTGCTCGTCGCGCGGCTGGACAGCATGGGGGACGTGCTGCTGGCCGGCCCCGCCGTGCGGGCGATCGCGGCCTCGGGCGCGAGCGTGACGATGCTGTGCTCGCCGCGCGGGGCATCCGCTGCCCGGATGCTTCCCGGCGTGGACGACGTTCTCGTGTGGGACTGCCCGTGGATCAGCGCGGACGCCCCTGACGTCGACCCCGCCGAGGCTCGCCGCCTCGTGCAGGCCATCGCTGTGCATCGGTTCGCACAGGCCGTGATCTTGACGTCGTTCCACCAGTCGCCGCTGCCGCTCGCACTGCTGCTCCGGTTGGCGGGAGTGCCGCGGATCGGCGGCGCATCCGTCGACCATGCGGGCAGCCTGCTCGACGTGCGGCTGCGCCCGGGCGACGAGCCCGGCGATGATCTGCCGGAGAACATCCCAGAGGCGGAGCGGGCGTTGCGCATCGCGGCGGCGTGCGGATTCCGCCTTCCGGAGTCCGACCCCGGGCTGCTCGCCGTGCGCGGCGCGGAGCAGGCAAGCGGGTTGGTCCGGCCGTACGTGGTGCTGCATCCGGGTGCATCGGCGCCGGCACGCAGGTGGAGCGTCGAAGGGTTCGCGGCCGTGGCATCCGCTCTTGTTGGAGTCGGGATGAACGTCGTCGTCACAGGCGACGCGGACGAGCGAGAGCTCACGCACCAGGTGGCCGACGCGGCCGGCCGCGGGATGAGTGCCGCATCGGTGACCGACCTCGGCGGGCGCCTCACGCTGCCGGAGCTCGCCGGCGTGCTCGCCGGGGCCGAATCAGTGGTGTGCGGCAACACCGGCCCCGCGCATCTCGCCGCCGCGGTCGGCACACCCGTGGTCAGCCTGTTCTCCCCCGTCGTGCCCGCGGCGAAGTGGGCGCCGTACGGCGTGCCGTGTGTGCTGCTCGGCGACCAGGATGCCGCGTGCGCGGGAACCAGGGCGCGCGTCTGCCCGGTGGCGGGGCATCCGTGTCTGAACCGGATCGCTCCCCGCGAGGTGGTGGATGCCTGCCTGCGGCTCGCGTCTGGATGGACAGCGAACGGGCCTGCGCGAGGGGACGCGGTTCGTTTCTCAGGAGCGGTGTCGTCGGCCCCGACGCTCCGTCCCGGAGTTCCTGGGCGCGACAACCGCACCCGCCATCCCGTCCTGAGAAGCGAACAGGGCGAAGGCCGCGCGCGGCCCACGAACCACAACCGAGAGGCGGTGGCGGGATGAAGATCCTGATCTGGCACGTGCACGGCGGATGGATGGACTCCTTCGTGCAAGGGCCGCACGACTACCTGCTTCCGACCACGCCGCAGCGCGATGCCTGGGGTCTCGGCCGCGCCTCACGCGACTGGCCGGCGGCCGCGCGCGAGGTCTTCCCCGAGCAGCTGCGCGAGGAGCGGCCGGACGTCATCGTGCTGCAGCGGCCGGAGGAGGTGGCAGAGGCGACCAGGCTGCTGGGCGCGGTTCCGGGCAGCGACCTGCCCGCCGTCTACCTCGAGCACAACACTCCGCGGCAGCACGCGGCGACCAGTGTGCATCCGATGGCCGATCAGCGCGAGATCCCGATCGTGCACGTCACGCACTTCAACGAGGTGTTCTGGGACAACGGCATCGCGCCGACGACGGTGATCGAGCACGGCATCCTCGACCCTGGCCCGCGTTACACGGGCGAACTGGGCGCCCTCGCCGCCGTCATCAACGAGCCCGTGCGACGCGGCCGCATCACGGGCACCGACCTGCTGCCGCGGTTCACCGACGTCGCGCCGGTGCACGTGTTCGGCATGGCGACGGACGCACTCGGCCACTCGACCGGCGACGCGAACATCGTGCCGAGCGGCGACCTGCCCACCGACGAGCTGCACACCGAGCTGGCGCGGCGGCGCGCGTACCTGCATCCGGTGCGCTGGACGTCGCTCGGGCTCTCGTTGCTGGAGGCGATGTTCCTCGGGATGCCCGTGCTCGCGCTCGCCACCACCGAGGTGTCGCGCGCCGTGCCGCCGGGCACGGGGGTGACGTCTACGGACCCGGACGAGCTGAGGGCCGCAGCATCCGAGCTGATCGCCGACCCCGAGGCCGCGAGGCGACTGGGCGCCGCGGGCAGGGCTCACGCGCTGCAGGCGTACTCGCTGGCGAACTTTCTCGAGCGCTGGAACACCGTGCTCGACGACACGGTCGCCGCCTGGCGACTGCGGCACCCGCAGGCGCGGATGCACCCGCGGCGCCTCGGATATCCGGGCGCCACGCACATCGATCACTGGCCGGCTAGCGCACCTGCGCCGGCAACGGCCGGTGGCGCGTCCTCGACGACGCACACAACGGAAGGAGCACCATCGTGAGAATCGCCATGGTTTCCGAGCACGCCAGCCCGCTGGCGACGGTCGGAAGTGTGGATGCCGGCGGGCAGAACGTGCACGTCGCCGCGCTCAGCAAGGCGCTCGCCGCCGACGGCCACGAGGTGACCGTCTACACCAGGCGCGACTCCGCCGAGCTGCCGCGCCGGGTCGGCTTCGGCCCGGGCGTCGAGGTGGTGCACATCGACGCGGGCCCGCCCACGCGCATTCCGAAGGACGATCTGCTGCCGCACATGCCGCAGCTGGCCGAGGGCATCGCTGCCGATTGGGAGAACCGGGGCGCACCCGAGGTGGTGCACAGCCACTTCTGGCTGTCCGGACTCGCCGCCCTGGGCGCCGTCGAGAGCCTTCCGCAGGAGCGGATCCCCGTGGTGCACACGTTCCACGCGCTGGGTTCGGTGAAGCGCCGTTTCCAGGGCGCCGCCGACACCTCGCCGACGGCGCGACGCTGGCTGGAACCGTACGTCGGCAGTCGTGCCGCCGCGATCGTCGCGACATCGGCGGACGAGGTGCTGGAGCTCGGCCGCATGGACATCGCGACCGGCAAGGTGCGGGTCGTGCCGTGCGGCGTCGATCCGTCGGCGTTCAGCGCGAGGGGCCAGCGGGTGCCGAAGGATGCCCGTCACCGCATCCTCAGCGTCGGTCGCCTCGTGCCGCGGAAGGGCGTCGACATCGCCATCGATGCGCTCGCGCGGCTGGTGAAGGCCGGGGAGGACGCCGAACTGGTGGTGCTCGGCAGCTCCGGCGGATCGGCCGAGGCGGATCCCGAGATCGCGCGGCTTGCCGAGAGTGCACGGGCATCCGGTGTCGCCGATCGCGTGCGTTTCATGGGCCAGATCGATCAGACGGAGCTTCCGCGGTGGTACCGCTCGGCCGATGTCGTCGTGTGCACACCGTGGTACGAGCCGTTCGGCATCGTTCCGCTCGAGGCGATGGCGTGCGGTGTTCCCGTGGTGGCCGCGGCCGTCGGCGGGC
Source organism: Humibacter ginsengiterrae (assembly GCF_054780115.1). NCBI lineage: Bacteria > Bacillati > Actinomycetota > Actinomycetes > Micrococcales > Microbacteriaceae > Humibacter > Humibacter ginsengiterrae. The sequence goes on along the minus strand of NZ_BAAGWY010000020.1, from coordinate 34,869 downwards.
TGCGCGACACCGTCGTCGACGGGGTGACGGGCCTGAAGGTTCCGCCGTTCGACGCGGATGCCACGGCCGCCGCCATCTCCCGCCTGTTCGACGACGACGAGATGCGGTCGGAGCTGGGCCGGGCCGGACGCGAGCGGGTGCGCACGAAGTACACCTGGCAGCAGGTCGCCCACGAGACCGCCGAGGTGTACGAGCGGCTCGCGACGACGACGCTGCGGCAGGGCTCCGGACTCGACGAGCGGATGCCTGCACCTTCGCGCGCTGGAGCCGCTGCTCTGGGAGGTGTGTACCGATGACGAGCGTCCAGGCGCCCATCAGAGGGCATACTCTCCCCGCTCCGGATGCCGCAGCCGACCACATCCGGACGCTCGCGCCATCGCTGCTGTCGTTGCAGGAGCAGTCCGCGACGATCACCGCGTGGGGCGAGGAACTAGCCGATCGGCTGGTCGGCGGCGCGCGCCTGCTTGTCGCGGGCAACGGCGGCTCAGCAGCCGAGGCGCAGCACCTGACCGCGGAGCTGGTGGGACGATTTCAGAACGACCGGCCGGCGTTCTCGGCGATCGCGCTGAACGCGGAGACGTCGAGCGTGACCGCGATCGGCAACGACTACGGATTCGACCAGGTGTTCGCCAGACAGGTGAGCGCTCATGCCAGGCCGGGCGACATCGTGCTGCTGCTCTCCACGAGCGGAGCGAGCGGAGCGAGCGGAAACCTCCTCGCCGCGGCGGCGGCGGCGCACGAATGCGGGGCTCTCGTGTGGGCCATGACGGGTCCCGTGCCGAACCCGCTCGCCGCGGCCGGCGACGAGGCGATCACGATCGAGGGGCCCTCGGCGCACGTGCAGGAGTGCCAGCTGGTGGGCATCCACGCGCTCTGCTGCGTATTCGATCGGCGGGTCGAACAGCTGCAGGGGGCGCGGTCGCAGGCGGTGCAGCCGCAGACGGCTCGATTCGAGAGGAGGACGCCATGAGGATCACGGTGGTGGGCGACGTGCTGCTCGACGTGGACGTGCAGGGCACTGCCGAGAGGCTGCTGGCCGACGCACCCGTGCCCGTCGTCGACGTGCAGACGATCATGCGCCGAGCGGGAGGCGCCGGGCTTGTCGCCAGCATGCTCCTGGCCGACGGGCACGAGGTCGACATCGTCACGACGCTGTCGGACGACGACGCGGCGGGCCACCTGCGCGGATGCCTTGCCGGAGCGAACATCATCGCCTCGCACTCGGGCATCCCGACTCCGGTGAAGACCAGGCTGATCGCCGGTTCGCATCCGCTGGCCCGCATGGACGAGGGATGCGGCGACCCGCCGCCCGTCAGCGTCACGGGCGAGATGCTCGACGCTGTGGCGGGCGCGGAGGTGATCGTCGTGGCCGACTACGGTCGTGGCCTGGCGGATCATCCGGAGTTGCGGCGGGCGATCGCCGAGCGCGGCCTGGACGTGCCGCTCGTGTGGGACCCGCATCCGCGCGGCGAACGGCCGGTGCTGAGCGCGACCGTCGCCACACCGAACCTGGCAGAGGCCACGAAGGCCGCGCACGTGCCGGGCGGCGTGGGAAAGGATGCCGCGGCGGCGGCCCACGCGGCCCGCGCCCTGCGCGAGGAGTGGGCGTGTCCCATCGCGGTGACCCTCGGCGAGATGGGGGTGCTACTGGCAGACTCCGCCGGTGCCCCGCCGTCGGTGCATCCGGTGTCGAAGGTGACGAGCGTTGATCCGTGCGGGGCCGGCGACCGGTTCTCGTCCGCGCTCGCGGTGGCACTGGCATCCGGTGCGTCGTTGCCGGATGCCGTGGCCTCAGCGGCCGACATCGCCGCGCTCTTCCTCGCCCGGGGCGGAGTCTCCGCGCTCGGCACGCAGCGGGCGCCGCGATATTCGGCAAGCGGATCGGCGCCACGTGAAGCGGTCACGACCGCCAGGGAGAGGCACGGCGCCATCGTGGCGATGGCCTGCGACAACGACACGCTGACACCGGAGGACGTCAGGCGCTTCCTCGCCGCACGCGCCCTCGGGGACTCGCTGGTGCTCGTCATCGACGACGCCCTGCAGAGCAGCATCGGGGCGGTGGAGACCCAACGCATCGACGCGCTCGAACAGGCGTTGCTCGCACTGGAGTGCGTCGACGAGGTCGTGCGCGCACCGCGCGCCGACTTCGAGTCGCTGCTGCGGTCCCTGCGACCGCACGTGTGGGTGGAGTCGGCGGATCCGCGGGACGGCGGACGCCTCGACCCGCAGATCGCGGCGGCGTGGGGCGGCCAGCTCGTGACGCTTCCGTACGGGGAGCGGCACGTCGCCGAGTCGTTCGGACGCGGACGCGCGCTGGAGCGCGCGAGTGCAATGGCGTTCGGCGGCAACAGCCGCGCGTTGCGTGAGCAGAAGCCGAGTGAGCAGAAGCTGAGTGAGCAGAACAGGAGTGAGAGCCGATGACAGCACGACGCATCATCGTCACAGGCGGCGCATCCGGACTCGGGCGTGCCGTGGTGGAAGCATTGCGCGCGAACGGAGACGCGCCGATCGTGTTCGACCGCGCGGTCGGAGACGACGTCTCCGACGGTACGGATGCCGTGACCGTCGACGTGACGGACCGCGGGGCAGTGGAGGCTGCTGTGGCGGATGTCGGGGCATCCGGAGACATCGACGGTGTCGTCGCCGCGGCCGGGATCGATCGTTGCGGATACCTGCACGAGGTGCCTGCCGACGAATGGGAGCGGGTGATCGCGGTCAACCTGCTCGGCACGGTCGCTGTCGTGCGGGCCGCGCTGCCGGAGCTCGAGCGCTCGCACGGCCGCATCGTGACCGTGGCATCGACGCTCGCGCTGCGAGTGGCGGAGGGGGCCACCGCGTACTGCGCCTCGAAGTTCGGCGTGCTCGGGTTCTCGCGGGCGCTGGCCGCGGAGACACGGGGTCGCGTCGGCGTGACGACCCTGGTGCCGGGCGGCATGGACACGCATTTCTTCGATGACCGACCCGACTCGTACAAGCCTCCGGCGGACGCGAAGCTGAACCGTCCGGATGACACGGCGCGTGCCGTGCTCTTCGCACTCAATCAGCCGAGCGGATGCGAGGTGCGCGAGCTCGTGGTGTGCCAGGAGTATGAGGGTTCGTGGCCGTGAGGTAGCGCAGGCGGTCTCAGCTGCCCATCAAGGACTGCAGGAGCAAAGCCGATGCCGGCGCCCGGACTATGTGTGGACTCAGAGTGCGTCGATGAGGTCCCGCATCAGCTGTGAGGGCGTCGTGTGCCGCTCCTTCGCAGCTTCATCAAGCTTCGCCCGTCGCTCGGCGTCGAGGCGAAGCGTGAAGGGGCGCGCGCGTGCACCCACGCTGATGGGGCGCCCGGGCATCGACGGGCCCAGGTGCTTGCCGGTGTATCCCTGCTCGGACTCTGCCTCACCGGCCCATCGCTCGATGTCTTCGTCTGTGAACGGGACTCCATTCACGTCGCTGTACTTGTCCATCCGTCTACCTCCTCAATCCGACCTCGATGAGAACCTTCTTCGTCGCGGGCATTGCGTGGAAGACAAGCCAGCCGTCGGGTTCGTCTTCCACCGCGATGTACTCCAGCAGTCGCCCGCCGGTGTCCGCTCCAACCCCGACCCACTGAACCGGATGAGTATCGCGGGCTCGGGATCTCAGGGTGTGCTCGAACGCCTCGACCACGTCCGAAGTCGTGACCTCGGGATGCTGATCGGTGGCCCTGGGATGCACTCGTACCCGCACCGCCACTCCCGTAATTTCGTACCACGTCATTGTAGTACGAAACCGGTGCGTGTTAGCGTTCGGCCATGCTTTTCGGCATCGTCGTCCTGGCCATCGTGTCGATCCTGTCGACCGCGCTGATCATCCTGTGCGCCCTCGGCATCATCCCCCGCAACTCGATCGCCGGGCTGCGACTGCCTGCGATGTTCGCCTCCGACAAGGCGTGGATGATCGGTCACCGTGCTGGCATCCTGCCCGCAGTGATCGCGTCGATCGTCTGCATCATCGCGACCGTGATCGGGTTGGTCGTGCCCGCGCTCACCGCCAGCTTCGTCATCGTGATCGTCGCGCTGCTCGGCGGGCTGATCGTCGCGGCGATCCTGGGCAGCCGGGCCGCTTCGCGAGTCGCGCCGCCCGCGGACCGATAGCCAGAGCGGGTCTATCCCGGCCCGAGTAACTGTCGCGCGCTGTCGTACACGTCGCGCCACGACACATCCGCCACGAACGACTCGTCGTGCTCGCACCGTGCGGCCCCCGGGCTCGCACCGGTGCAATCGGCTCCGCACACCGGGCAGCGTGTGGTCCAGCCGAGGTGCACCCGGTGCCGGGCACGCGTCAGGGGACCGGCGTTGATGAGGTTGCCGATCCAGTAGACGGCGACCGTGGCCGTGCCCAGCGCGTGCGCGAGGTGGCGAGGTCCGCTGTCGTTGGCGATCACGACATCCGCATCGCCCAGCACGGCGGCGAGTTCGCCGAGGTCGAGCCGGCCTGCGACGGATGCCGCCCTGCTCGCCGCCGTTGCTACCGCGTTGCAGAGCGGCCGCTCGCCCTCATCGCCCACCACCACGACGGTGCAGCCCTCCGCCGCGAGCTCGGCAGCGACTCTGGCGAAGCTTTCCGCCGGCCAGCGCCGACGCGGATCCGTCGCGCCCGGATGCACGACGACCAGCGGTCCGTCATCGACCGCAATGCCCAGCCGCGCCAGCACCTCGGTTCCGGATGCCCCCGGCACGCGCGCCAGCACCGGCTCGCATCCGAAACGACTCGGCAACGCACCGGCGAGCGCCGCGACCTCGAGGCCGCGGACGAACTCGTTCTGGTAGTAGAGGTAGGGAATCGTGCGCTCGAGCTGCGCGGCATCCGGGGTGCGAGTGCCGATCGTGTGGCGTGCGCCGAGGCGCTGCACGAACGGGTTGGAGTTGCGTCCGCCGCCGTGCAGCTGCACGGCGAGATCGAAGCCGGATGCACGCATCCTGGCGAAGAAGGCATCCGTCTCTCTGGCGTCGGCGGCCCCCGGCCGCACACCCTCTGAGGGCGGAACGGGGACGACGCGATCGGGCGGCCCCGGGCGATCGCGCATCAGCTCGGCGTGCATCGGGGTACCGAGCACGGTGATCTCGCTCCCCGGATAGGCCTCGCGAAATGCATGCAGCGCGGGCAGCGCGAAGAGGAAGTCGCCGAGGCCGCCGGCGCGGAGCACCGCGATGCGGTGGACGTCCGGGAATCGGTTGCGTGCGATGTCGATTCGGTCGCTCGCGGCATCCGCTGGCGCTTCGGATGCTCCTGCAGACGAAATCGTCGTCATGACACTCCCTCGGTGATGCGTCTCTCTCCCTGTTCCCCGAGGAGCACGGACGGAAACGCACCCTCGCGGGGATCGAGACGGCGCGTGTAACGGGCGGCGGGAGTGGGTACCAGGGAGAAGAACCGCAGACGAGACGAGGGAGGGCGAACATGGCCGAACCGGTGCTATGGCTGAGCGAGCCGGACGTGAGCGGCGAGATCAGGATCCTCGACCCGCACGATGGGTCGCCGTTGCCCGCGGTGCCGGTCGCGTCCGAGCAGGACGTGGCGGATGCCGTGCACGCGGCACGCCACTCGCTGCCCGGCTGGAAGAGCACCCCCATCGCCGACCGCGGGGCCGCGCTGCACCGCATCGCCCGCGCGCTCGGCGAGCGGGCCGAGTCGATCGCGGAACTGAACCATCGCGAGACCGGACGTCCCACGAGCGAGGCCCTCGCCGGTGTGATGGCCGGCGTCGCCGGGCTCGAGCAGTACGCCGAATACGCGCCGCTGCACCGCGTAGCCAGCCTCAACGGTCCGCCCGACGCGCTCGACCTCGAGCGCCGCGAACCGCGTGGGGTCGCCGCGATCGTGACGCCGTGGAACGACCCCATCGCCGTCGCCTGCGGGCTCATCGGAGGCGCCCTCGTCATGGGCAACACGGTCGTGCACAAGCCGAGCGAACGCTGCCCGGCGACGGGACGCATGCTCGGCGAGGTCTTCGCAGGCATCCTCCCGCCAGATGTCTTCCACACCGTGATCGGCGGCCCGCAGCTCGGCGCCGAACTGGTCGGAAACCCGGGTGTGGATGTCGTGGCGCACGTCGGATCCACGGCGACCGGCCGCGAGATCGCCCGCCTGGTCGCCGCCACGGGCGCGCACTTCATCCGCGAGAACGGCGGGAACGACGCGCTCATCATCGATGATGACGTCGATCCCGACTGGGCAGCCGAGCAGGCGGCCACCGGCGCGTTCACGAACTCCGGCCAGCTGTGCACGTCGGTGGAGCGCATCTATGTGGCCGAGCGCATCGCATCCGCGTTCACCGACCGGCTCGTCGAGCGCGCGAACGCGCTGAACGCGCCACAGCCGGATGCCCCGCACTCGCTCGCCCCGCTGGTCGACGAGCGGCTGCGCGAGGCCGTGCACGAGCAGGTCGAGGACGCGCTGCAGCACGGTGCGACCGCACGCACCGGCGCGCAGATCCCTTCTGCCCGCGGTTCGTACTATCCGGCGACCGTGCTGACCGGATGCTCCAACGACCTCCGCATCATGCGCGAGGAGACCTTCGGTCCGGTAGCGCCGATCCAGGTGTGCGCGACGTTCGAGGATGCGCTGGCCGCGGCATCCGAGGATCGTTACGGCCTCGCCTGCACGGTGCTCACTCACTCGCTCGAGCACGCACTGGCCGCGGTCGACCGCATGGACGTCGGCACGCTCAAGGTGAACGGCGTCTTCGGCGGAGCGCCCGGCGGAGCCGCGCAACCGCGTCACGACAGCGGCGACGGATTCGGGTACGGCCCCGAGCTGCTCGACGAGCTCAGCCACGTGAAGGTCGTTCACCTGCAGGCAGGTGCACTGTGAACGGCCGCACGCTCGAGGTGGTGCGGGCGATCGGCGAGCGCCGGCCGCGCATCGCCGTCGTCGGCGACCTCTTGCTCGACGTGTGGTCCTACGGCGTGGCCGGACGGCTCGCGCGCGAGGCGCCTGCGCCGGTCGTCGAGGTGCGGGAGCGCCGCCACGCACCGGGCGGCGCGGGCAACACGGCGATGAACCTCGCCGCCCTCGGCGCCGAGGTCGTCTGCTTCGGTGTCGTCGGCACCGATCCCGCGGCGGGCAGCCTGCTGGAGTGCTTCAGCCACGCGGGCGTCGACACCGCTGGCGTCGTCGAGCATCCGGATGCCCACACGCCGGTGAAGCACCGCATCGTGTGCGACGACCAGGTGCTGCTGCGTCTCGACGAGGCGCCGTCGGAGCTGCCTGCGGATGCCGTGCAACGGATGCTCGAGGCGGCGAACGCCTGCGAGGCTGACGCGTTCGTGATCGGGGACTACGGATCGAGCGCCATGGCGTCCTCAGCGGAACGGTTGCGCCCGACCGGGGCGAATGGGGAGCGTCCGTTGGTCGTCGTGGACGCGCACGACCTGCGTCGCTGGCGGAGCATCCATCCGGACATCGCCACGCCGAACGCCGCCGAGGCAGCCGCGCTGCTCAGCGCCAGCCTTCCCGACGGGGTCGATCGGGCATCCTTCTTCGCGGAGCGCTCGCGGACGCTGCTCGACCGCTCAGGCGCGCGGGAGCTCGTCGTGACACTCGACCGCGACGGTGCGGTGCTGCTCGACGAGCGCGCGCACCGCACCCGCGCGCACCGGGTATCGGAGAAGAACGCGAGCGGCGCCGGCGACACGTTCGTCGCGGTGCTGGCCGCCGCGTGTGCCTGCGGTGCACCGATCGCCGACGCGATGGATGCCGCCCAGGCCGCAGCCGACGTGGTCGTGCACAAACCGGACACGGCGGTGTGCACGCTCGACGAGCTCGTCGCCCGGGCCGACGGTGCCCACGGCGTCACACTGGCGGGAGACGAGCTGGCGCGGCGCATCCACGAGCATCGCGCGCGCGGCGAGCGGGTCGTGTTCACCAACGGATGCTTCGACGTGCTGCACCGCGGGCACACCACCTACCTGCGTCAGGCGAAGGAGCTCGGCGACGTGCTCGTCGTCGCGGTGAACGCCGACGAGACGGTGCGGCGACTCAAGGGGCCCGGCCGGCCGGTGAACTCCGCCCGGGATCGCGCCGACGTGATCGCGGCACTCGAATGCGTGGACTACGTCACCGTGTTCGCGGAGCCGACGCCGGTCGAGCTGATCGGCGCGCTGCATCCGGATGTCTACGTCAAAGGCGGCGACTACACGGCTGAGATGCTTCAGGAGACGGCGGTCGTCGAGTCGTACGGCGGGGAGGTCGTGTTCGCGGACTACGTACCAGATCACTCGACGTCGGGCATCGTCGAACGCATCCGCTCGGGGGTCGTATCGTGACGGATGCTCCGCTCGGCCGCGGCATCGCCCCTCGCCTCGAGACGGCCGTTCCCTTCAGCCGCAGGACAGCCGCCACGTGGGCGCGCGAGCACACGCCGCAGACGCCCGGCGTCGACGTGCTCATTCCGACCCGCGATCGCCCGTCAGCCCTGGCCGTGACGCTCGCCGGACTCGCCGCCCAGGACGATCCGCCCTTCGACGTGATCGTCAGCGACCAGTCGATCGCGCCGGTCGCCGACGACGCAGCCGTCGCGGCGATGGTGCGCGTGCTGCGCGCCCAGGGCAGGCGGGTGGACGTGCTGCGACACACGCCGCCGCGCGGCATGGCGGAGCAGCGGCAGTTCCTGCTGCTGCAGGCATCCGCCGATCGCGTGCTGTTCCTCGACGACGACGTCTGGCTCGAACCGGGCAGCGTGCAGCGCATGTGCGACGCCCTCGATACGCTCGCCTGCGGCTTCGTCGGCATGGCGGTGCAGGGCCTCTCGTACCTGGGCGATCGCAGGCCGAACGAGCAGGCGGTGTACGAGCCATGGGTCGGGCCGGTGCACCCGGAGCACATCGACCGCGAATCGCCGGAGTTCGCGCGGCACAAGCTGCACAACGCGGCGAATCTCGCGCACCTGGCCGCCGAGCTGGAGTGCTCTGACGCGGCTGCGGATGCCCGCGACTGGCAGGCGTACAAGATCGCGTGGATCGGCGGCTGCGTGCTCTACCGCACGGCGTGCCTGCTCGATGCCGGCGGCTTCGAGTTCTGGCGCGACCTGCCGGACGTGCATGTCGGCGAGGACGTGCTCGCGGAATGGCACGTGATGGAGCGGTACGGAGGGGCGGGCATCCTGCCGAGCGGTGCCGTGCACCTCGAATTGCCGACGACGCTTCCGCATCGCGAGGTCGAGGCGAGCGTGGCCATCGCCCGGCGGATTCTCACCACCCCGTGAGGCCACGACCACCGGAAAGGCCATGACCGCCACAAGGAAAGGAAAGAAGATGAACGACCTCCCCAACCCGATTCAGGTGCAGAAGTTCCTCGGCGGGATCGACTACCCGGCGTCGAAGAACACGCTCGTCTCGACGGCCGAGAAGCAGGGCGCCGACGACAACGTGCTCGACGCACTGCGCGGCATTCCGGACAAGGAGTACGACGGTCCGAACGCCGTGAGCGAGGCCGTTGCAGGGTGAGGAGCTAACCTCCTCGCCGCGTGGCAAGGTACTCCGGCGGCATCCCCGGCCCGATTCGCACGGCGACATCGTCGGCCGGGATGCCGCCGCACCGTTCACAGGTCGCTTGGGCGTGCACCGCGCCGTCGCACCCGGTATGCGTGTACAGAATGGGCGGCTCGATCTCGGATGCCCAGGCATCCCCCCATTCGGTCAGCGCGATGAGCGCGACCGCGAGAGATCGCCCCTTCGGCGTGAGCACATAGTCGGATGACTCGGTGCGCTCCATGATGCCGCCCGCCACGAACGCGTCGAGCCGGGAAGCGAGCACGTTCGTCGCGATGCCGAGGTTGTGCTGGAAGTCCCCGAACCGCGTCACGTGGCCGAACAGGGCGTCACGGATGATCAGCAGACTCCAGCGCTCCCCCACGAGTTCCAGCGAACGCGCGATCGAACAGACCTGGGTGTCATACGTGTTGCCGAGCATGTCGCGATTCTAACGCTTGCGTCATGCAAGTGGTCGGTATAGCCTGACTTGCATCAAGCAAGGGAGCAACGACATGTCCAGCGATTACACCGCCACTATCTCCGTCGCCGCGACGCCGCAGCAGGCGTATGAGGCGATCAACGACGTTCCCGGCTGGTGGGGACACATCACCGGTTCGACCACCTCGACGGGCGACGAGTTCGTCTACGTCGTGCCAGGGCTGCACTACAGCGGATTCCGTGTCACAGACCTGCAACCCGGCCGGCGCATCGAGTGGCTGGTCACCGGAAGCTATCTCGACTTCATCGCCGACAAGCAGGAATGGAACGGATCCACGGTGCGGTTCGACATCCGAGAGGCCGACGGCGGCTCCGAGATCGTCTTCACGCACGAGGGGCTTCGTCCGGAGGTCGAGTGCTACGAGGCGTGCACCAACGCGTGGGCGACGTACGTGCGCGTGAGCCTCAAGGAGTTCATCGAGACCGGCACGGGCACGCCGAACCTGTTCAAGGGCGACGAGGAGCTGACCGGCTCCGACCACGCGGAACTGCGGGAGCGCATCGAGGGCTCCGCCCCGAGGGAAAACGAACCCTTGCCCGCCGGGCGCTGACCGCCATTAGAGCAACTCGATTCGCGCGTCGTGGCCGCTTGACCGGCTGAGGCGCGCGTCACGAGTCAGCACGGGGCACTCGAGCGCCTCGGTGCATGCATACAGAACGTCTGTACATGGACCAGGCGTGGGCACGCTCCGCGGCTCTGCTGCAAAATACGCATTTTGCAGCACCCCGCTCGGGGCATGAAGCGCGGAAGGGCTTGCAAAACGACTGCAGGCCGGTATCGGGACGTTGCCACCCACCCTCTTGGCTGCAGCGCGACGGCCCACTTACTCCACGCGAATGAGCGGCAGACCCGACTCGGGGTCGACGCGCTTGCGCAGCCGTTCCTCCGTCTCGGTGAGCACGACCTCGCACGTTGGCCGCACCACAGCACGCCGCAGGTGCCCGCCGAGCGCGTCGCCGGTGGACCGGGCGATCACCACGTGTGCATGCACCGACGGCTCACCCTTGTTCTCCGCGACGTCGCCCACCACCGAGACGAGTTCGACCTGCTCCTCGAGCTCGACCGAGGTGCGATACTCCTTCGCCTCCCAGTCGAACCAGGCCAGCTTCACGGATGCCAGCGCGCCGATCGCCGTGAAGCTCGCGCTCTCGATGCGCTCCCGCTTCACGAACTCGCCGAGCCCTCCGAAAAGCTCGTCGCCCGTCTCGAAGATCACCGCGAACCGGCGCGGATCCTCGCCCACCTGCTTGTACTGCATCAGGACTTCCTTCCCGTCAGAGTGCTCATCGCCTCGGCCTGCACTCGCCGGGGCACGGTATCGCGCCTCGTCCGGCGCGCACGGAATCCGCCCGGCAGACCGGATGCCAGCACCTCTGCGAGGTGGAGCGCCCGCGGGGCATCGCCTGTATTGCCGTCTTCGCCCGGCACCGATGCACGCCAGTTCACCGCGCCGAGCTGGTCCGCCTGCGTTCGGCAGCTGAAGCCGTCCGCGATGACGCGCGTGCCCTTCGACGCATTCCGCAGCGCCGGCAGCATGGCGTGGTCGGCGACCGCGACGGAGACCGGCAGGTGACCGCGCTCGAAGCCGAAGTTGCCCGCCAGTCCGCAGCATCCGTCCAGCTCGTCGAACTCGACTCCCGCGTCGCGCAGGATGCCCCGCTCGGCATCGAACCCGAGCACCGCGTGCTGATGGCAGTGCTCCTGAACGATCGCCCGCCCGCCGACGTGCGGCGGCTTCCATCCGTCGGTGTCCGCGAGCAGTTCGGCGAGCGTGACGGCCCGCTCCTTCAGGAGGCGGATGTTCGCATCGCCTTCCACAAGCTCCGGACCGTCGGAGCGGAACACCGCAAGGCAGCTGGGCTCCAGCACCACCAGCTTCTCGCCGTTCGTCAGCTCCTCCGCGAGGTGCGCCGCCGTTGCCTTGAGCATCGCGGTCGCGGCGGTGAGCTGACCCGTCGAGATGAGGGTGAGGCCGCAGCAGGAGCGGCGGCGTGGAACGCGCACCCGGTAGCCGGCATCCGTCAGCACTGCGACCGCCGCATCGAGCACGGAGGGCTGGAAGTTGTCGCCGAACGTGTCGGCGAAGAGCACGACGTCGCCGTGCGTGCCAGCGCCGGCCGATGGGAACCCATCCGTGAAACGCTTGCGCACGAAGCGGGGCGCCGGTCGCTCTGGCTCCAGACCCGCGAGCCGCTTGGCGAGCGCGCCGAGTACGGGCGCATGCGAGATCGCGTTCACGATCGGCGGTGCGACGTGCGCGATGCGCGCCCACAGCGTCAGCCAGCCCATCGAGTAGTGGCCGAGCGGGCGCATCCTGCCGGCGTAGTAGTGCGACAGGAACTCCGCCTTGTACGTGGCCATGTCGACGTCGACCGGGCAGTCGCTCTTGCAGCCCTTGCACGACAGGCAGAGGTCGAGCGCGTCCTTCACCTCGGGCGAGCGCCAGCCCTTGTCGACCGGGGTGTCCCGGTTGGTGCGATACGTGCCCTCGACCATCTCGAACAGCAGCCGTGCGCGGCCGCGGGTGGAGTGCTCCTCCTCGCCGGTGGCGCGGTACGACGGGCACATGACGCCGTCGCCGTGTCCACGGCAGTCGCCGACGCCGACGCACCGCAGCGCGGCGGCGGCGAAGCTGCCGTCGTCATCCGGATACGAGAAGTGCAGCTTCACGGGCTGCGGGCGTCCGGTCGGCGGGGGCGCGTAGCCCTCGCCCATCCGAAGCCCCTCGGTGCGCGGCTGCGGGTCGACCATCTTGCCCGGGTTCATGCGTCCGCGCGGATCGAACAGGCGCTTCAGTGCCTGGAACCCCTCGATGACGCGTTCGCCGAACAGCATCGGCAGCAGGTCGGCGCGTGCCTGCCCGTCGCCGTGCTCACCCGAGAACGACCCGCCGAACCGCACCACGAGCTGGGCCGCCTCGTGCGTGAACCGCCGGTACTCGTCAACCCCGGGAGCGCCGGAAGCGAAGGGGAACGGGATGCGCATGTGCAGGCATCCGTGCCCGAAATGCCCGTACCGGGCGACGGGCTCGTACCCGTAGCTGTCGAGCAGGGTGCGCAGCTCGCGCAGGTAGTCGCCGAACACGCCGGGCGGCACCGCGGAGTCCTCCCATCCCGACCACATGTCGGGCAGGCCAGGCACGTTCGTCGCGGCGCCGAGGCCCGCCTCGCGCACCCGGCGGATGGCATCCTGCTGCTCCTCGTCGTCGAACCGGCGCACATCGGGGCGGATGCCCCGCTCACCGAGCGCGCGGATCATCGCGTCGGCAGTGGCATCCGCTTCGTCCTTCGTGTCGCCCGGCACCTCGACGATGAGGTATCCGTCGCCGGCCGGCAGCAGGTCGAGCGCGTCGAGGTTCTTGCCCTTCGTGCGCTGGAACCCGATCAGCGTGCCGTCGAGACCCTCGACCGCGATCGGATCGAAGCGTCCGGCGTGGGGTGCGGCATCCGCTGCGTCTTCGATGGTCGGGTAGCCGAGCACCACGAACGTGCGCGCCTTCGGCACCTCCACGAGCTCGAGCTCGGCGCGCAGCACGGTGACGAGCGTGGACTCGCTGCCGACCAGCAGACCCGGCACGTCGAAGCCGTTCTCGGGCAGCAGCGCGTCGAGGTTGAAGCCGGAGACGCGGCGCGGGATCTTCGGAAAATGCCGTCGCACGTCGCTGCCGTACTGGTCGATAAGGTCGCGCAGCGCGGCGTACAGCCTGCCCTTCGGACCGCCCTCCGCGATGACCAGTTCCGGATCGTCGTCGCGCCGCACCCACATGCGGTCGCCCTCGTACGTGAGTATCTCCAGCGCCAGCACGTTGTCGCCGGTCTTGCCGTACTTCTGCGCGGATGACCCGCACGAGTTGTTGCCGATCATGCCGCCGATGGTGCAGTGCGAGTGCGTCGCCGGCTTCGGCCCGAACATGAGGCCGAGCGGGTTCACGGCGTGGTTGAGCTGGTCGAGCACGATGCCCGTCTCCACGATCGCGGTTCGGGATGCCCGGTTCACCTCGATCAGAGCGTCGCAGTACTTCGACCAGTCGATGACGACGCCCTCGTTGCACGTCTGGCCGGCGAGGCTCGTGCCGCCGCCCCTGCTGAGCACCGGAACGTCGAACCGGGAGCAGGCGAGCACGGCATCCGCTCCCGCTTCGACCGTGCGGGGCAGCACGACCCCGATGGGCACGTGCTTGTAGTTCGATGAGTCGGTCGAGTACGCGGCGCGCGTGCCCGCATCGAACCTCACCTCGGCATCCAGAGAATCCAGATCACTCATGAGCCCGCGGAGGTCGAGCCCGCCGTTCGTGATGGTCACATCTCCGACCCTGCCGCGAAGCGTCCGGAGGGGGAAGGGGTTGACCCGATCTCGAGCGCGCGCCGGGATGCCTGCAGCAGCAAATCGGCGAGCGCGAGCAGCTCGTCGATGGCCTGTTCGCGGGGTTCCGCCGGGAGGCTCCCGCGGCGGATCGGGCCGTCGTGCTCGACCGCGTCAGCCAGGTCGGCGAGCAGCTTCCAGCGCAGCGCGGCCGACGCGTCGAGCCCGAGACGCACCTCGCCCAGCGTGATCGCGCGGTCTTCCTCGCGCGCACCCTGCCAGTACGCCTCGACGGCGTCTGCCATGACCTCGGTGACGACGGATGCCATCGCGTCGCCCCGTCGCACCGACGAGAACAGCAGCGAGGCGACGTCGGCGCCGACCGGGCCCGGTCCCACGGATTCCCAGTCGATGAGCACGGTCGCGCCCGACGAGATGAAGACGTTCGCGCCGACGGCGTCGTGGTGGCACAGGGTGCGAGGCAGCGACTCCAGGATGCCTCGCGCGCGAGGCTGCAGCTCGATCAGTCGTCGTGCGGCCGCCAGCCGATCGCCAAGCCGGGCGACGACTGCCGGATGCCGCGTGGCGAGCGTCGCACGCCGGGCATCCATCGCCTGCGGCTGGCTGTGGCGGTCGATCCACCCGGTGAACAGCCACGGCTCCTCGGGCACTCGACGCAGCCAGCGGCCGGCCATGGTGCCGAGGTCGTGGGCCGCGGTCAGCAGGGATTCGGCGTCCAGGGGGCGCGGGCCCTCGTGGACGACCTCTTCCAGCCTCAGCGTCCGTCTCCCCTCCTCCGTTGCCACGGATCCGTAGAGGCGCGGTGCACGCACCGAGGGTGGAAGGCCGCGCAGCAGGCCGGACGCGTACGCGTCGAACTCGCGCACCCCGTTGTCCAGCAGATACGGATCGGCGAGCGCCGGACCCTCCGTGGTCTTCTCGATCAGCGACCAGGGCACCCATCGGTCCCCGACACGCGCCCGCCCACGCAGTCGGTGCACTGCGCGGTGCGCAAGGAACGCGTCGTACTCGAGCTCCTCCCGGTGCACGTCATCGAGCGCGTCGATCTCGCACTGCAGCGCCGACGCCACGGCCGACTCCAGAAGCGTGTCCCGACCCATCGGCTCGAGCCTAGGCGGCCCAGCTCACACGCCGCGGACGACGAACGACCCGGGTGGCGTCGGGATACCCGAATGGTGGCTGCCCGCGACGCCGTGCGCAGCGGTGTGCGGCTCCTTCTGCTCGCACAGCTTGCCGCAGTACGGGCAGATGTAGCCGTCGCCCATCTGCGCCTCACCCTGCAGCGCGTACTCGAGCACGCCGCCGAAGGCGCCGTTAGCCCCGTCTTGCGCTACGTCGTCCGCCCAACCGACGAAGGCGAACTCCACGTACGCGGGCTGTGCCAGCGAGGGAATCGGGATGCGCGTCCGCTCGTACGGTTGCCCGTCATCGTCCAGCGGCACCCACAGCTTCTCCGGTGCGGGCCCGAACAGCGAGCCCGGAACATCCACCCGCGCTCTGCGGTGGTCGTCGCGAACGTGCAGCGTGTGGCCGCCTTGGATCATGTCGCGCGGCAGCGCCTGGTACAGCTCCTGAACGCCGTACGCGATGGAGCCGCGGCGAAGCCTCGCGAATCCCTCCAGTGTGTCGTCGCCCATCACGACGAAGTCCGGCGGCACGGCCCGGCGCAGCAAGACAGCGGTTCCGCCAGAAGGGGACTCGGAGAGGAGCAGAAGGATGGCGGTGGCATCCATACGAGTCATGCGACCACCACCCGGTACCTGCATTCCGCGTTCGAGTCGCCGAGCAGCTCGAACTCGTGCCACGACGCCCGATCGAGAGAGGGAACGGGCACGCGCACCCGGCGGTGTGGTTGACCGCCGGCGTCCCGCGGGAGGAAGACTGCCGCATCCGCCGCGCCGAACACCGACGCGGAATGCGCGAAACGCGCTCGCACGAAGCCCGTCAGGTTCACGATCATCGCCGGGGTGACGGACTCGGCCGGATACTCCTCGGTGAGCTCGCGGTACGGCTCACGCAGTCCGTGAGCGGGCGCCCCCTTGCGCACCCGCACGAACATGCGCGGGTCGGAGAAGACGTCCAGGCGCAGCGAAGACGGCGCGGTGCCCTCGACGAGCACAACGACCGGTGCCACGCCGGTCTGGGGCACCATCATGAGCACACCGCCCACCGTGAATTCGCCGCCGCTGCCACCCGTGACCGGCGCGCCGGCGGGCTCGCCGGTGTCGGTGGCGAACATCTCCATGGCCCGATAGTGCATCGCGAAGCGGTGATCCCGCGCTTCCAGGCGGGGGATTGACACTCGCCCGAATCCGCCTTAGGGGTTGTTCGCCATGTCCAGCCGCTCGCGCAGGCGCCCGCGCGAGACATCCTGAACCGCGCAGCCGGCATCCACGGCGAGCGCCGCCGCCGTTCCCGCCGCCGCACCGAGCATCATGTACTGCGGCTCCATACGCACCGAGGCGAATGCCACCGCCGAGGCCGAGACGCAGACCGGGACGATCAGGTTGGCGGCGTGCTCTCGGCGGGGAACGAGCGCGCCGTAGGGGATGCCGTACAGCGGCACGGGAACCGACAGGTAGCCCTCGGTGAAGACCGTTCCGATCGGTGCCGGATGCTCGTACACCCACCGCCAGATGCGCTGCACCTCGCGGATGTCGATGTGGTACGAGCCGAGCGTCACCGTGTCGTCCGGCATACGGCCGGCGAGCAGGTCGTGCTCGGTGAGCACGGTCTGGCCGAGCATCCTGCGCGCCTCACGCACGTACAGCTGGTGCGGCAAGTGACCGGTGTCGGCGAACTCCCCGGCCGGCAGTCCCCAGCGGGAGAGCTCGTGGCGCACAGACGCCGGCACCGCCGGGTCGTGCGAGAGAAAGTACAGAAAGCCACGGGTATGGCTGAGGTGGTGCTCGACGATCTGGCGGCGGCGCTGCGGTGACGCATCCGGATACTCCCACGCCGACCCGTCGAGCACGTTCAGCGAGACCGGCCCGAGCGAGTTGCCGTCCGCCATTCCGCCCGGAAGGTTGGGCTCGAGCCCGATCATGCGCCCTGCCGACCGCTCGACGCCGTTCCGTCGGTCGTTCGCGAAGAGGCGCCTGCCGAGCTCCCAGTACTCCTCGTCGTAGTCGTCGGGCCGCTCGAACGGGATGCGATCGGCTGCCGTCGTCAGGCACACCCGGTATCCGTACGCCATGACACCGCCGTCGGCGGAGCCCACGGGTGCAAGGGGGGCATCGTGCAGTTGCGGAAGGATGCGCGACGGGATGCGCCCACTCTCGTCGTCCGAGAACGGCGAGATCCACGGCGGCATCGCGTGCATGCCGGGCACCAGCTCCTGGCGGCCCGCGAAGCGCTCTCCGTACAGCGTGCGGTCCTCACGGCCGATGCGATACGGCACGCCGGATGCCGCCATCACGTCGCCCTCGTAGCTCGCGTCGATCACGACGCCGGGCAGTGCGGTGCGCCCTGCCTCGAACACGAGCTCCGCGATCTCGGCTCCGTCCCGTCCGTGCCGCATGGTGGCCGAGCGGAGGGCCGAGTCGAACACGACGTCGACCCCGGCGCGTTCGAGCCACCGAGTGAAGATCTGCTCGGCTACGTGCGGCTCCGGTCCGGCGTAGCGCCCGATCGGAACGCCGTAGTGCTCAGCGATGTCCGCGCGCAGCCGGGCGGCCGCACCGGTCAATGCCCGCTCGTCGCCGACATCCGTGTACCCGAGGCCGCCCGACGTCATCCCGCCGACGTGTCTCCCGGGCTCGACCAGCAGGACGCTCGCTCCCGCTTCGGCGGCAGCCACTGCGGCGCAGACGCCGGCCGACGTCGCACCGTAGACGAGAACGTCGATCGATTCGGGCATCCCACCATGCTGTCATTCTTGTGGGATCGATTCCAGTGCGATTCGACCAACGGGAGCGTCAGGAAGCGGCGAGCAGCCGGGGTGCCGCGGTCGAGCCACGCGGTCGAACCTGGGCGGCGAGCACGACGACCTCGGGGTCGCCCTTCGGATCCGCGAGACGCTCGAGCAACCGGCCCAGCGCGGTCTCGCCGAGAGCCACGGCATCCTGAGCGACCGCGGTGATGCCCGGGCTCACCATGCTCATCCACTCGGAGTCGTCGAACGAGACGATGCTGACATCCTCCGGAATGCGCATGCCCAGGTCGTTCGTCGCACGCCACACGCCCTCGGCCAGCAGATTGTTGGCGGCGAAGATGGCGGTCGGATGCTCGCGACGGGCGAGCATGTCGACCGCGGATTTGCGGGCGGCGTCTGCATCCCACCCGCTCGACACGATGAGTGCGGGATCGACATCGACTCCCGACCCTTCGAGCGACGCGCGGTAGCCAGCGGCGCGCTCACCGCCCGTGGTCCAGGTGGTCTCGTCGATGAAGAGCGCGATGCGCCGGTGGCCCAGGTCGATGAGGTGGTCGGTCATCCGGCGGGCCGCTCCCGCGTTGTCGATGATGACGGCGTCGCACCGGCCCGTGGAGAACTGGCGGTCCGCCTCCACGACCGGGATGCGCTGGCGCACGAGATAGTCCGAGATGTCGCCGGAGAGCGGGGTGACGATGACCCCGGCGACGCGCGTGGCGACGAACGCGCGGGCGGCATCCATCTCGGCCTCTGTCGATCCCTGATCGTCGACGAGCATCATCGTGTAGCCCTCGCGACGCGCCCGCGCCGCGATACCGGCAGCGAGGTCGGCGTAGAACGAGTTGCGAAGGTCGGAGACCAGAACGCCGATGGTGCGGCTGTCTTTCTTGCGAAGGCTGCGTGCCATGGCGTGCGGAACGTACCCGAGCGAGTCCGCTGCGGCCAGCACGCGCTCGCGCACGTCAGCGGCGACGTAGCCCTCGCCGCTCAACGCGCGCGAGGTGGTGGACTGCGAGACGCCGGCAGCGAGCGCGACGTCTTTCAGGGTCGCCCTGCGGGGGATTCCATCCGCCTCGTTCTCGATCATGGCATCCTTCCCACGAGTGCCGCCGAGGCGAACGGCCCGGCGAACTCACCCTAATAGGGCCATCTGCGCGACGTGAACGAAGGCGAGGTGCGGACGATCCCCACCGGACCGCCCGCACCTGATGACGCCGCGGCTACTCGCCCTGCACAGCGCTGTTGTACGCCCGCAGGGACGCAGCCTGCGCTGACTTCAGTGCCGCAGACGCGCTCTTCTGCCCGAGCAGCACGGCGGTCATCGCGTTCGACAGCTCCGTGTTGATCGTCTGCCCGGCAGGGCTGGATCCGTACGTCTTGCCGTAGTCGAGCACCTTGTAGTAGGTCTGGATGACCTGGTCGAAGTCGGTGTTGCCCGACGCCTTCACGTACTGCTTGCGGATCGCCTGATCGGCCTGCGGCGAACCGGTGAAGAGGCCGGTGTTGATGCCGTGGTTCTTCGCCAGGGTCGCCACGCGAGCCTTCTCGGCTGCGATCCACGAGTCGTAGTTCGTGATCTCATCCATCCACGCGCACGCGGCCACAGGGTTCTTCGCACCCTTGGGAATAGCGAAGGCCGTTCCGCTCGCCACGGAGAAGGGCTTGCCGTTGGATGCCATGAACGGCACCGCTCGCACGTCGATCTTGTCGAGGTACGGGGCGATCACGTTCGGGTACCACTGGGCGTCCACCTGCGCACCGACCTGGTTCTCGACGAACTGGTTGTTGTCGCCGAACGAGTTGAACGATCCGGTGAAGCTCTCCACCTTCGCGTACCCGCCCTGGGCATCCATGATCTTCTTCAGCAGGTCGAGACCGGCGACGTTCTTGGGATCGTCGAGGGTCGGCTTGCCTTTGGAGTCGTTGAGCTGACCGCCGGTTCCGAGGATCCACAGGCCGATGTTGCCCGGAACGTTCGGGTCGAGCCCGAGCGTCGTCGGGTTGCCGCCGGACGCCTTGTACATCTTCGAGATGGCAGTGACGAGCTCGTCCGGCTTCGACGTGTTGATGTCGGCGTCGGTGACACCGGCGGCCTTCATGACCTTCTCGTTGAGCAGGATGGCCGGTGGCTGGTAGAACTGCGGCGTCGCCCAGATCTGCCCCTTGTACCTGACATCGTCGACGACGTACGGGTACCAGCGCTTGTCCGGGTTGATCTTGCGCGCCGAGAAGCACTTGTCCAGCGGCTCCAGGAGCCCCTGGGCGGCGTACTGCGTGACCGCCGTGCGATCGAGCTGCACGATATCGGGCACGTTCCCGCTCGCGAGCCTGGTCGTGAACTTCTGGGCGTCGAACGGCGTGCCGTCGATCTTGATCGTCACGCCCTTAAGGTGTGCCGCCGCGTACGCGAGGCGGGCCTTGCCGACATCGTCGGCGTTGTTGAACGACCAGGAGTTCAGCGTTCCGCTCGGCTTGGCGCTGTAGTCGATGTTCGAACCGGACTTGTTGTTGTTGCCGCCGCCGCTGGAACAGGCGGAGAGGGACAGCACAGCGACCGTCCCCAGGGCAAGGAGCCCGATGAGTTTCTTGCGCATTTCATTCCTTTCCGTAACCGGCAGCCCGGCCTTTTCTCCTCCACTGCGGGAGGGATGTGTGAACCGTCAGCCCTTGCGACCCGTCGTGGCGATGCCCTCGATGAAGAAGCGCTGGCCGAACGCGAACAGGATGAGCATCGGCAGCGTCACCAGCAGCGACGCCACCATGACGTACTGGTAGTCCCCGTGCCCTCCCGACGCCGGATTGAACTGGGCCATGGCATACGAGATGCCGAGTGGCGCCGTGTAACCCGACGGGGAGCCGGCGTTCAGGTAGATCAGGGCGCCCTGGAAGTTGTTCCAGCTCGCCTGGAACTCGAACAGCAGGATGATGATGAACGACGGGATCGACAGCGGCATCGCGATGCGCCAGAACATGCCCCAGTAGCTCGCGCCGTCCAAGCGCGCGGCTTCGAACAATTCCCGCGGCAGTCCTAAGAAGAACTGGCGTTGCAAGAAGATGTAGAACGCCGAGCCGAAGAGGTTGGCCCCCCACAGCGGCGCCCAGGTGCCGAGCAGTCCGACATCTTTCCAGATGAGGTAGATCGGGATCATCGTCACCGCGCCCGGCAGCATCATCGTGGCCAGCACGAGCCCGAAGAGCATCCCGCGGCCCGGGAACTTGAAGTAGGCGAAGCCGAACGCGACGATCGAGCTCGACACCGCGACTGTCACGGCCGCCAGGATCGCGATCGCGAGGCTGTTGAAGATCCAGTTCAGAAGCGGCAGCTGATCCCACACCTGAACGTAGTTCTGCGGCTGCCACACGTTCGGGATGAGGTTGTTGTCGAAAACCTCGCCCCGCGGCTTGAAGCTGGCGGAGATGAGCCACGCGAACGGGTACAGGAAGAGCAGCACGAGCGCGATCGCGACCAGCACCAGGATGAGGCGGCCGATGAAGGTCTGCGGCGTGCGCATCCACGCCGGGCGGCGCTTGCGCGGCTGACGGATGACGACCGCCTGCTCGGGGATGGCGGGGGGGATGCCCGGTGTCTGCTGCTGTATCGACATCAGCGGTCTCCCTCGTAGTAGACGAATCGGTTTCCGACCTTCACCTGGATGACCGTGATGATCAGGATGATCACGAACATCAGCCAGGCCATGGCGGCGGCGAACCCGAAATTGAACTGCTGGAACGCCTGCTGGAAGATGTAGATCGCATAGAAGAGCGCCGAATCGGAAGAGCTCTGCGCCTGGTTGTTCCAGAACAGGACGTACGCCTGGTCGAACACCTGGAAAGCGGCGATCGAGAGCACGATGACGTTGAAGAACAGCGCGCCGGAGATCATCGGGATCGTGATCGTGAAGAACTTGCGGAACGCTCCAGCGCCGTCGATCGAGGCGACCTCGTAGAGCTCGGTCGGAACGCTCTTCAGCGCGGCGAGGAAGATCACCATCGTGCCGCCGACGCCCCAGAGCGTCATGATGACGATGCTCGGTTTGATCCATGCCGGATCGACGAGCCATTGCGGACCTTGGATGCCGAACAGTGCGAGGAACTTGTTGACCGCACCGGTGTTGCCGTTGAGCAGCAGGAAGAAGACCGTCGCCGTGGCGACGGTCGGCGTCATCTTCGGCAGGTAGTAGACGGTTCGCAGGAACCCTTTGGCGCGGGTCATCTTGTCGAGGAGCATCGCGAGCAGAAGCGCGACGATGATCTCGGAGGGCACGGCGAGCACGGCGTAGTAGAGCGTGTTCGCGAGCGAGAGGGCCACCTTCGGGTCTTGGATGAGCTCCGCGTAGTTGGCACCGCCGACCGGGCGAGCCTCGTTCGTGGCGAGGCTGTAATGGCTGAACGAGATGTACAGGCTGTAGATCATCGAGAACGCGGTGAAGATCAGGAACCCGACGATCCAGGGCGAGATGAAGAGATAGCCGGCGATCGCTTCGCGCCTGTTGTAGTGCTCCTTCATACGGAACCATCGACGACGACGACGACCGCCATCGGCCTCCGCGGTCGTGATCATCTCGGTCGCCGTGGCAGTTCTGAAGCTCATGGTGCTGTCCTTGCGGGCGGAGCGCTGCACATGAGGGGTACCTCCAGCTGTGTGATGTGGCATCGTTACCACAAAATGAATATAGGGCGAGGATGGCGGGTTTGGCAACACCGTGTCAATCCCTTGAAAGTCACCCGCTCGAGGTGCATGGTCGCCTGATCCAGCGGCCGTGAGCCGTGTGCGGGGGAACGCTACTGGAATCGTTGCCAGACCGATACCCGCGACCACGAGGCCGGGCACCGAAGCACTTCGTCTCAGCCTTCGTGAGCGGCGTGTCAACCGCCTTGCCGAGCATCCGATCCGGCGCGTATTCCTGGATGCATGGCGTTGGGGATCGAGGACTACGGGCTGATCGGCGACTGCTACTCTGCGGCGCTCGTCGGCCGCGACGGAAGCATCGACTGGTTGTGCCTGCCGCACTACGACTCGCCGTCGATGTTCGGCGCCCTGCTCGGCACGGAGGAACACGGCCGCTGGCTGCTCGCGCCGACCGACCCCGGCGCGACTTCGGCAAGGCACTACGACGGCGAGACCATGATCCTGGTCACGCGATGGCTGACCAGCGAGGGCGAAGTGGAGGTCACCGACTTCATGCCGGCCGCGGACGACAGGGCCACGGTCATCCGTCGCGTTCGCGGCATCTCCGGCACGGTTGGGATGCATGTGGCCATCCGAATCCGGTTCGGGTACGCGGACGCCCTGCCCTGGGTTCGGCTGGAGAAGGAGGGCTCAGGGAAGGTGCTGCTGGCCGTCGCCGGCGGCGACTCCGCGATCGTCCGCGGTCCTGCGCTCGAAGCCGACGGGAATTCCCATGTCGCCGACTTCACGGTCAGCGAGGGCGATGAGGTCGACCTGAGCCTGTCGTGGTTCGCGTCGCACACCTCGCCTCCCGAACCGCCGAAGGTGGACGCCCTGCTCAAGGGGACCAAGACCTGGTGGACCGAATGGGCGGAGCGCTGCGACTACGAGGGTCCGTACCGGGAGGCGGTCGTGCGCTCCCTGATCACGCTGCGGGCGCTGACCTTCACCGAAACGGGTGGAATCGTCGCGGCGCCCACCACGAGCCTGCCGGAGGAGTTCGGCGGCGAGCGCAACTGGGACTACCGCTTCGTATGGCTGCGCGACGCATCCATGACGATCTCGGTTCTGATCCGGCACGGTTACACGGGGGCGGTGGTCCACTGGCGCGACTGGCTCCTTCGCGCCATCGCGGGGGACCCGGCCGACGTGCAGATCATGTACGGGCTGAAGGGCGAGCGCTATCTCGCCGAGCGTGAGCTGACCAGCCTGCCCGGATACCTGGGCTCATCCCCGGTGCGCGTGGGGAACGCCGCCTACAAGCAGTTCCAGGCCGGTGTGGTCGGGCAGGTCATGCTCGCCTTGCAGGAGGCGAGGCAGGCGGGCATCAAGGAGACGCCCTTCTCGTGGGAGCTGCAGAAGTCGCTCGTGACCTTTCTGGAGAAGCACGGCGACCGGCCAGACAAGGGCATCTGGGAGATCCGCGGAAGACCGCGCTATTTCACGCAGTCCCGCGCGATGATCTGGGCCGCCTTCGAATGCGCGGTGCGCGGCGTGCGCGACTTCGGCCTGGACGGGCCCGTCGAGCACTGGGAGGAGCTGCGCGACCAGACGCGCCATGACATCGAGACCAAGGGATACGACGCGAAGAAGAAGTCGTACACCCAGTTCTTCGGCACGAGCGAGGTGGACTCCTCCCTGCTGCAGCTGCCCCAGGTCGGCTATTGCGAGCCCGACGATCCGAAGATGCTCGGGACCGTCGCGGCCATCGAGAAGGAGCTCATGCACGAGGGTTTGCCGCTGCGTTACCGCACGCGGAAGAGCGTCGACGGTCTGCCGCCGGGCGAGCATCCGTTTCTGGCCTGCTCGTTCTGGCTCGTGGAGCAGTACGCGAGGTCGGGCCGGCTCGCGGATGCCCACGAGCTGATGAGCAGGCTGCTCGGCTACGCGAACGACCTCGGCCTGCTCAGCGAGGAATACGACCCTGTCGTGCACCGTCAGGTCGGCAACACGCCGCAGGCACTCACGCACCTGACTCTCGTACGTGCCGCCGAGGCGATCGCGAAGGCGAGCGAGCCCTCCGCACCCTCGCCGCAGCGCGTGGGCAAGTCGAAGTCCGCGTCGTCATCGAAGTCGAAGTCCACCTCTCAGCACAAGGCCGTGAAGAAGGGCAAGAGCGCCTCCGGGTCGAAGGTCGAACGCAAGTCGAAGTGAGCCCGACCGCCCGGGTCGAGCATCCAGGCCGGTGCTCAGTCTCGCGTCTCGAAGCGGTACTCGCACACAGCGAAGAGGAAGGCGATCGCGGCCGTGGTGAGTGCCGCACGCCGGTGTTCGGGGGCGACGACGGCGAGCAGCAGCATGCTGGCGCAGTGCAGGAGGTCCACGTCGGCACCGAACACATGGATGCCCGACCCCGCTTTGTACGTGGCGCCGGCCTGCACCAGGTGCCGCACACCGAGCACGCGGGCGACGGCGACTTCGCTGCCGGCGGGCTTTCGCCAGAGCAGCAATCGCGCGACCAGGGAGGGCGCCACCAGTTCGGCGCTGCCGAGCGCAGCGCGCACCGCCTCGAGCTTCATTGCGCGGCCTTGCGCACCAGGGCGGCACCGGCCGCCACCGCGGTCAGTGCGAGCGCAGCGAGAGTTCCGACGGTGCCGTGGTGCTGGGACGCCCACAACTGCACGCTGCTGGACGACGAGCGGCTGTCGAAGATGCCGTGGGTGCCGAAGTCCTTCTCGGAGTCGGCCGGCTCCCACAGGTTCACCGGCTGGTCCGGATCTCGCGGCTGTGGTGTCTGCTGCGACTTGTATCCGGTCTTGGCGAGGTAACGGTCGCCCAGCCCTGCGGCGAACTTGTTCCCGATCAGAGTGATCGCCGTGCTGCCGCCGACCCAGTACTCGCGTCGCTGCGGATGCTCCGCGGCGAACACGACGGCTCGCCCGGCGACTTCGGGCTGGTAGATCGGCGGCACCGGCTGGGCATGGTTCGGGAGTCGAGAAAGCACCCACGAGAACTGCGGCGTGTTCACCGCCGGCATCTGCACCATCGTGTTGTGGATGCCGCTGTGCTCGTGCAGCAGCTCGCAGCGCAGCGACTCGTTGAAGCCCTGGATGGCGTGCTTCGCACCGCAGTACGCGCTCTGCAGCGGGATGCCGCGGTAGGCGAGCGCGGAGCCCACCTGCACGATGGTTCCCCTGTCGCGTTGTCGCATGTACTTCAGCGCGGCCATCGTTCCGTACACGAAGCCGAGGTAGGCGACCTCGGTGACGCGCTTGTACTCATCCGGTGCTATCTCGTGGAACGGAGCGAAGACGGAGGTGAACGCGTCGTTGACCCACACGTCGATCGGTCCGAGCTCGCGTTCGACCTGGTCGGCTGCCGCGTGCACGGCGTCGGAATCGGAGACGTCGACGTCGATGGTGATGGCCCGGCCGCCTGCTGATTCGACCTCCCGCGCGGCGCCGGCGAGCCCGGCTTCGCCGCGGGCAAGGAGCGCGACGGTGTCACCGTGGCGGCCGAACTCGATGGCGGATGCGCGTCCGATTCCGCCGCTGGCCCCGGTGACGACGACGATGCGAGAAGAAGAGGTCATGGATCTCGTCTACTCCTGTCGGGCATCCGCTCATACGGGTTGACGTCGACCGCGGTGGATCGCAACAACCCCGGAGGATCGCAATACCGGCGCCCCGGAGAGTAACTCCCGAGGATGCCTCCTGTCAGCCCCTTCGGGCCGCTCTCTCAACTATTTAGCGTTGCTCCGTCGGCGATGGAGGCCTCGTGGTTGTGGTGGATGTTGATGCGGGAGAACGCACCCTCGGTGGGACGAGATCGATGCGCCACAAGGGGAACATCCTCGTCTCCTGGCTGACCGCAACCGATCACAAGGTGATCGCCTACCTCTATCTGGACTTGCCAACGCCGTCATCCTTCGGATGTATCGGACGCTTCCCGTCGGCGGATGTGCGCGGCCATGCTGCCTCGTAGCCTGCCGATATGCAGTCGACTTTGAGCTCGCCGGAAGTGGCGCGCAGACCCACAGCACTTCGCACCGGTCGGCGTCGCGATCACGCTTCGACGCTGGTCGTGGCCGGAATGACGGCCTTCTTCGGCACCGTTCTGGTCGAGGCGGTGGCGGTGATCGAAGGGGTGGTCTCTGCGACGGGGGCGTCGGCCGCGTCGGTCAAGATCGGGATCGGCCTGTCTGTCGTGGCGGCGGTGTTCTTGCTGGTGGCCATCTACGTCGGATGCGTGGTCACGACGAACGCATTCGGCACGGTGATCGCCGGTCGCCGCCGCTCGATCGCGCTCTTGCGCCTCGTCGGCGCGGAGGGCCGGGTGCTGCGTCGCGCCGTCGCGATCGAGGGACTGTGGGCCGGAGCATCAGGTGCCGCCATCGGGGTGGCGACCGGCATCGCCTCTGCCGTGATCGTTGTCGCTGCCGGCATCAGTGCCCACTGGTTGCCCAGCACCGCTTACGCATTGCTGTCGCCGTACCTCGTCGTTCCCGGGTGCGTGGTGGTGCTCACCACCTGGTGGGCCGCGTGGGTCGGCTGTCGTGCCGTGACCACGGTCAGCCCGCTCGAGGCCACTGCCGTTGCAGCGACCCAGGATGCCCGGGGCGGGCGCTCATCTGTGCGCTTCACCGCCTGCATCGTCCTGATCGCATCGGGAGCGGTGCTCATTGCCCTCGGCGTCATGGTCGGTCTGATCCTCCCGGTCGGCCTACTGCCGGCGTTCTTCGGTGGTGTGCTCTCGTTCACGGGCATCGTGCTTGGTGCTTGGTGCTGCGCGCATCATGCCGCCGCTGCTCGGTCTGACCGGACAGGCGTGGAGCCGCGGGGCGGTCGGCCGCATAGCGGTTGGTGGGGTCAGCCGCTACCCGGAACGAAGTGCTCGCACCGGCATCGCACTGGTGATCGGCGTGACTCTCGTGACCACCTTCGCCGTCGCACTGACCGGCTTTCACGACGCCGCCGCCGCGAAGCTGGCTGCGTCTCCCGGCGAGCGGGCCATCCTGAACCAATCGGTCACCACCGCACTCTGGGCCCTGACCGCGATCATCGGGTTCTCCGCGTTGATTGCCGGTGTGGGCCTTGTCAACACCATGCTGATGGGCGTGCTGCAGCGAACACGAGAGCTGGGGTTGCTCCGCGCTCTGGGCCTCAGCCGGTTGCAGCTGCGGTCCATGATCGCCGTCGAGAGTGCGCACGTCACGGTGACTGCCCTTGTCTTCGGGTTCATCCTGGGCTGCCTCTACGGGTGGGTCGCGGCTCAAGCGCTGATGGGCAGCGCCGTGCACCGGCTCATGCCGCCGGATGTTCCGTGGGACATCGTCGTGATCGTCGCGGCGGCCGCCGTCGTGCTGTCCACCGTCGCCGCAGCGACCGCCGCACGCCGAGCCGTACACATCTCACCCGTCGCGGCCATGGCGGTGGAGTAGAGGGACTCCGAATCAAGACTGCGGCAACTGGGCGGCAGCGCTGCCCGCCGGTGCAGCCGGGAGCGCTGTTTTGTCTCGACCGGGCCGCACTTGCTGGAATGCTGTAGTGGTGCATCCTGAGCCGACCGAGGTGACGACAGGTGCCGCCGTCGACCCGTCGCAGGATGCCGACGGTCTTCTGGTGCGGGTCGCGGCGGGCGACCAGCCGGCCTTCGGCGCGTTGTACGACGCTGTCGCCTCCAGGGTCTTCGGCGCGGTGCTGCGCTTGGTGATCGACCGGTCGCAAGCCGAAGAGGTGACGCAGGAGGTCTTTCTCGAGATCTGGCAATCCGCTTACGTCTTCGATCCGAATAGGGGACGAGCGATCGGTTGGATCATGACACTGGCGAAGCGACGGGCCATCGACCGGATCCGCTCCGCGCAGGCCGCGCACGATCGCGACCTGCGGGTGGGCATCCGCGAGTACCGCGTGGAAGACGATGTCGCCGATGCGGCCGAGGTCGCGGTGGAGAGCGAGCGCGTGGCTGTCGCCCTGGAGCGGCTTCCGGATGCCCAGCGCCAGGCGATCGCGCTCGCCTACGACGGCGGGCTGACGCACACGGAGATCGCCGAGGTGCTGGGCATTCCCGTTGGCACAGTGAAGACACGGCTTCGCGATGGAATGATTCGGCTCAGACACGAACTGGGGGTGACGACATGAGCGAGACGCACGACGACGATGCGCAGCAGGACGACGCGCGTCTTCTCGCCGCCGGTCACGCCCTCGGATCGCTGTCGCCTGGCGAGCGGGAACGTTACGAGCGCCTTCTGCAGTCCTCTCCGGATGCTCGCGCGGAGGCATCCGCGTTCGCCGACGTCGCTGCGGCGCTCGACGCCGCCTCGGCTGAGGCCGAGCCGCCCGCTGACCTCAAGGCACGTCTGATGGCGCAGATCGCGGTCACGCCGCAGGAGCAGCCAGGCGAGCGCCAGGCCACCGACGAACGCGCGTCCACCCCGTCTCAGCAGGCCGCCCCGCACGCCGATCCGGAGTCCGGGCCGGGCGCGGCCCCGGCAGAGGTGCGCACTCCTACGAGAGCGGAGCGGGAGGCGCGGCGTCGCTGGTACAGCCGTCCGCTCGTCGCGGCCGCTGCGGCCGCTGCGGCTGTCGTCCTCTTCGCCGGCGGAACGGCCGTGGGCTTCTCGATCGCGCAGCACCCGCAGAGCACCGCGCAGGCCGACGTTCTCGCCTCGATCACTTCTGCTCCGGATGCACAACGGTCCCTGGCGAAGGTGGCGGGCGGCGGAACGGCGACCCTCGTCTGGTCTGCGTCGCTGGGCAAGTCCGCCATGATCGTGCACGGCGTGCCGGCGGCGCCGGCCGGCAAGACGTACCAGCTCTGGTACATCAGGGACGGCCGCGCCACCTCTGCGGGACTCATGTCGGGGCAGTGGGATGTTCTCCACGGCAGCATGCGCGCCGGTGACGTCGTCGGACTGACCGTGGAGCCCGCCGGCGGATCGAAGCAGCCGACCACGAAGCCCGTCGTCACGATCGCGAGCTGACGCCGCAAGCGGCCTCCGACCGCGCTTCGCCGGTCGTCGTCGGCCTAGCCGAACGTGAACGAGTAGACCTTCACACCGGGGCCGACCGCCGCGTCGAGTGTGCCCGTGCCCACCGAGCCCTGGGTGTGGGCCACGTACTCCCGCGGAACGCCGGATACACGGATGACCTCCGTGTCCTTCCCATCGCGCACCGTCACCGTGCCCTCTCCGCCGAGAACCAGCTGCACGCGAGAGGCGGTGTATGAGAGCCGGATGCCTGCGGTTCCGTCGGTCGGCTGCGCGTACTGCGTGCCGAGCGTCCAGGCACCGTCGAGCCCGAACGTGTTCTTCGGCTGGGTTTTCGCAAGGCTGAACTGGTTCGTCTTGGCCGAGTAAGGTTGCGGGCCGCTGTAGTTCACCTGCTTCGTGGTGCCGAGGTAGGTCTCGGGGGTGAGGTTCGCGGTGGGAGTGGTGTCTTTCGTCTCGGTCGGCGGCGGAAGCTTCACACCGGGTCGGGCATCCGCGAGCAGCGTGCGGATCATCCGCTCGGTCGCGGCGTAGTCGCCCTCGCCGAACTGCACGTTGCGCACGACGCCCTTCGCATCGATCAGATAGTGGGCCGGCCAGTACCGGTTGCGGTAGTTGGTCCAGGTGGAGAGGTCGTTGTCGATCGCGACGGGATAGGTGATGCCTAGCTGCCTGGCGCCGGCCTTCACGTTGCCGATGACCTTCTCGAAGGCGTACTCCGGCGAGTGCACGCCGATGATCTGCAGACCGTCTTTCGCGTAGGCCTTGTTCCACGCGACGACGTGTGGCACCGAGCGCTGGCAGTTGATGCACGAGTACGCCCAGAAGTCGATGAGGACGACCTTGCCGCGCAGGCTCTTCAGAGCCAGGGGCTTGTCACCGGGGGTGTTGAACCACTGCTGGATGCCGGTGATGTCGGGCGCCGTTCCGCACGATTCCAGCTGCGTGGCGTCGTTGCGGCACTTCGAGAGGTCTTTGTTCTGGCTGTTGACCAGGCCTCCGAGATCCAGTGCCTTCGAGACCTGGTCACCGGAGAGTCCGCCCTGCAGGCCCGCCGTGTAGTCGGGCACGAGCGTCTGCAGGTATTGCGGCAGGTTGAATGTGAGACCGGCTGCGAGTGCGATCATCAGGATGCCGCCGGTCATCCGGATGCCCTTCTGGTGCTTTCGGAACGACCGCACCCGGTTGGCCACGCCCCGGCCGGCGAGCGCGAAGACGAGCAGCGGCACCGCGGCGCCGACCGCGAACGACAGGGTCAGCACGATCGTGCCAGGGCCGATGTGTCCCGTGGACCCGGCAACCGTGATGGCCGCCAGAACGGGACCTGCGCACGGCACGTAGACCGCGCCGAGTGCGATCCCGAGGACGAAGCCGCTGCGGTTCAGGCCCACGTTGCGCTGCGGGATCCAGGAGAACGGCTTCTCGAGAAGCTCCTCGAAGCGCGGCACGATCAGGCCGATGCCGATCAGCACGAGCACGACGATGCCCGCGTACCTCAGCACGTCCTGGGGCAGGTGCAGGAGAGCCAGGAGCAACGAGCCGAGCAGGGTGAACACGCTGAAGCTCGTGATCAGCCCGAGGATCACGAGGAACGGTCGCCAGCGCGAGACCCGCTGCTCCGACAGCGCCGAGGCGGACTGCACTCCGCCGGAGAAGAAGATCACGGGGAGCACCGGAAGGATGCAGGGCGAAATGCCGGTGATCAGTCCTCCGAGAAGACCGATCAGGGTGAGTGTGGCGTACACGCGGGACTCCTTCATGTCGGTGTCGAGGGGTATTCGGCGCGCTCGACCCCGCGGTTTGCCCGACCTGCATCCGGCGGCACAAGAGCTGTTCGCGAAATCCGGTCCAATCCGTTCCCGTCGGATGCTCCGAAGTCAGTTGTGAGGCCGCAGTCGCGGCCATGCAGGCACCACAGCAGACGAAGGAGACTCACGATGCTCACCAGGAAGCGCACCACCATCGCCGCAGCGGCGATCGCGGCAGCCACGATTCTCAGCCTCGCCGGATGCACCGGCGGAGGAACGAGTTCCGACAAGAGCACGTCGATGAAGACCACGAAGCCCAGCGCCGCCGCAAGCGCCAACCCGGCAGCCGACCTGGTCGGCCCCGGATGCTCCGCATACGCGAAGCAGGTGCCGAGCGGCGCAGGATCCATCAAGGGCATGTCGCAAGACCCGGTCGCCGTGGCGGCCTCGAACAACCCCATGCTGACCACGCTCGTCAAGGCGGTCTCCGGAAAGCTCAACCCGGACGTCAACCTCGTCGACACGCTCGACGGCGGCCAGTTCACCGTCTTCGCACCCGTCGACTCCGCCTTCGCCAAGCTTCCGGCATCCACCGTGTCGGCGCTCGGCACCGCGGCCGGAGCGAGCACGCTCAAGACGGTTCTCACCTACCACGTCATCTCCGGACAGCTCGCTCCTGACGCGATCGACGGAACCCACAAGACCGTCGAGGGTCAGGACGTCACCGTCACCGGCAGCGGAAACAACATGAAGGTCAACGACGCGAACGTGATCTGCGGAGGCGTGCACACCGCCAACGCGACCGTGTACCTCATCGACTCCGTGCTGATGCCGCCGGCTCAGTGATCGAGACGTCCGATACGGATACGAGAAAGGGACCCATCATGAAGTCCTCCCCGAACCGCCTCCTCGCCACGATCTTCGGCGCCGTGTATCTGCTCGTCGGCCTGCTCGGCTTCTTCGTCACCTCCGGCGTCGGGTTCGTCTCGACCCAGGGCGGACTGCTGCTGGGCATCTTCGAGGTGAATCCGCTGCACAACGTGGCTCACCTGCTGATCGGCGCGGCGCTGCTGATCGCAGGTCTGGCATCCGTTCCCGCGGCGAAGGCGGTGAACATCGTCATCGGCGCGGCGTATCTGCTGCTGGGCATCGTCGGGTTCTTCATCGCGAACACCCCGGCGAATGTGCTCGCGTTGAACACGCCTGACCACTTCCTCCACCTCGCGAGTGCGATCGTGCTCCTGGGTGTCGGGCTGAGCACCGACAAGGCGACCGGCCGTCACCCGGCCACCGCTTGATCGTGCCGGTGATCACACGCACCTGGCCGGCGCTGAGCGCTCTCGGCGCCGGCCTCGTGCACCTCGCCGTGGCGTCGTCGTCGGTTGTATGGATGGCCGTGGCTCTGATCGCGATCGGCCTCGCTGAACTGGCGTGGGCGATCACGGCGCTGGCCACGCTGACGGTGCCGATGCCGCGTCTCGCGCTCGCGGTCGCCCTGCTTCCGATCGCGATGACGGGCACGTGGGCACTGGCATCCGTTGCGATGCACCACGACGGCATGGCCATGCCCATGCCTGCCGCATCGAGCGCGACCGCGCCTGTTCCCCTCGCGCTGGCGTCCTGCCTTGTTCTCGTCATGGCCTTCGCCTGCGCACGAGCGATCCGGCTCGGCCCACGTCGCTGCGAGACATCAGCGCCGGAGCAGCCGTACACCGGACAAGGTCGTGCTGCACCCCCGGGCGCCACGGCGATGCGGGCGCTCTCGGGCGTCCTCCTCGGCGCCGCACTCGTGGCGGGTGTCACCGTGCCCGCACTCGGCGCCACGGATGCCGGCCGTCACGCGAGCATGCACATGCAGATGTGACGCTGGAGCCGCCCGATCGCCGGGTTCAAGAGCCCGCGCCGGGGCTGTCGGCATCCGCTCGGACGAACCCGCGGACGATGATGGCCGCCGCCCGCTGAACGGCGGGATGCGAGACGCTGAGTTCTTCGAAGTTCAGAAGCCAGTGCGGATGATCTTCGCCGGGCGGGACCCAGATTGCGAACACCGGCCACTGAGGCGCCCCGATTGATCACCAGCGGATGCCTGCCCAACGCCGGCTGCCATCCGGGTTCGTTTCCCGGTAGAGGCTCTGGGCGAGCGGTTGAGTGAAGGCAAGATTGCGAATGACCACCTGGGCGGGGTGCAGATTCCGGGCCACGAGGCTTGCTGCGTGGTCGAGGTCGCCGCTGGTGGTCGCGATCGCGGTCCGCTGTTGTCGCAGGTTGAGCAGGGACTGCGCGGTTCTGCCGCCGTTGGGCGGCGACCGTAGACCGCCCGTCGAAGCCCCGCCGATCACCCGCTGACCCGTCACGTCTTTCCGTCCACAGGTGTCCGTTCTGCACGGTTGTTCACAGGTGAATGTCCCGGTCAGGAGCGGGTTCGGAATGTCGGTGGGTGCTGGTTGACTCATCGGTATGAACACCCCGAACGCACCGGTCGCCGCCACCACGGCGGCACTGTCGGATGCGTTCGACGCGCTGGCCGCGGCACTGGATGACGTGCTGCCGGCGCGGGATGTGCACGGCCTCGAGGGCGAGACTCTGCTCGCGGCGACCCGTGCGGTGGAAGCGCTCGGTCGGAAGGTGGACGCGTTGCGTGCGCACTGTGCCGGGGAGATCCTGGAACGCTCCCCGAAAGGACTCGGCGCCGACCGGCTCTCCGCCCGCAATGGGTGCCGCACCCCGGCGGAGTTGACCGCCCGACTCACCGGGGTGTCGGAAGCCACCGCTGCCCGGCGTGCTGGGTTGGGGCAAGCCGTCAGTGTGCGTGGGTCGCTCACCGGTGGCCTGTTGCCGCCGAAGTTCCCCACCGTCGCACAAGCGGTCGCTACCGGGGACCTGGGTGAGGATGCCGCCCGGGTCATCGTCAACACTCTCAGCAGCATTGAGCACCGTGCCGATCCGGAAGACTGGGCCGCCGCCGAGCGCGACCTGGTCGCTTCCGCCGTGGAGGGCGGGTTCACGGCGGATCAGACCCGGGTGCAGGCCACCGTGTGGCGGGTCGCGTTGGATCCGGACGGGGTGGAGGGGGATGCGGAGGAGGCGATGCGGCACCGTGCGCTGACCCGGTTGGGCACCAGGGGTGGTCTTGTCAGGTATCGGATGGAGTTGATGCCGGAGATCTCCGGGAAACTGGAACAAGCCATCGCCGCGGTGGTGTCCCCGAAATCGAAACCCGCCTTCCTGAACGGCGACCAGGCCGCGGACGGTGATTTGGATGACCGGTCGTCGCCGCAGAAACGGCATGACGCGTTCGCGTCGTTGATCGATGCCGCCGCCCGTAGTGCGG
>NZ_BAAGWY010000019.1:0-49555 GCF_054780115.1 Humibacter ginsengiterrae | reverse complement strand
CAGAAACAGCTGATCCAGATCCCCGGAACGCACATTCACACCCACACCTAATTATCCCCTGACCAGGGAATAAACCGGCTCGACTCACCGAAACGAGACCCAGATTCATGCGACAGCCTGCGCTCTGCTGGTACCACCACCACTACGTCGACACCGGCGGCTGGGCCATCCGCATGATCCACGGCGCACCACACGTCCGAGCACCAGCATGGATCGACCCCACCGGGCAATGGCGACCCACCAGAACCTGGCGACCCACCAGCACCGCACGCGGCAAACCGAGACGACGCGAATGAACACGCGCCCGGGGCAACGGCCGCACGGCACGGCGGGCGCGCAGGACGTTCCCGCGTCATCCGAACGCGAACCTCGAAGCACTGTGACGTGCTGATCAAGAATCTCAAGCTGCACGGCGCCGGCCGGCCAACCCTTCGGAGCGCTCCCGCAGGGAGAACTCCGCCGATTTCGCACGCTCGACGGGGAGGTGCTGGGCGCGCGATCGCACCAACGAGGTCCATCCGATGATGAGGGCCTCTGGATCCATGAACGCCACCGCTCGCACGGTCAAGGCGACGAAGAGCACCGCGCCGGCAGCCCGAGCGCGATTCCGAATGCAGAGAGGGCCGCACCTCGCGGAGCGATGCCGGGTCAGAGCTCGAGGCCGACCAGCACCGGCTCCGGCTGCAGCAGCACACCGAACTCCGCCTGCACCCTGCCTTGTACGAACGATGCGAGTTGCGCGAT
The DNA here is from genome assembly GCF_054780115.1 of Humibacter ginsengiterrae. Taxonomy (NCBI): domain Bacteria; kingdom Bacillati; phylum Actinomycetota; class Actinomycetes; order Micrococcales; family Microbacteriaceae; genus Humibacter; species Humibacter ginsengiterrae. The sequence goes on along the minus strand of NZ_BAAGWY010000019.1, from coordinate 48,811 downwards.
CTCGAGCGCGGATGCCCCGCCGCGGTTCGTGATCGCCAGGGTGTGCTTGCTCGAGATGGCGGCTGCCGATCCGGGCAGCGCGAACCCTCGCGAGATGCCTGCCTGCTCGATGAGCCACGCGGCGCTGAGCTTTACGCCGGGACCTTCGGCCGATTCGGCCCGGGCCCGGTGACGTTCACGGTCGGCCGCCGCTTCAGCTAGCAGCCCGACCGTCGTGCTCTCATCCGCCGTCGAGCCGTCGAGCGCCGCCACCAGATCAGGCTCCTCGGGCGCGAGCGGCCAGCGCGGAGCACCCGCCGGCAACGTCCGTGCGAATCGCGCGGAGACGATCGGGTTCGTGAAGAAGGAGCCGGCGCTCACCGAGTCCGGATCGTCCGGATCGAGCACCATTCCCTTCGATGCCCGGAGCGAGAGCACGGTGCGCCGTACCTCACCCAGCGACACCCGCGAGCCGACATCCACCGCAAGGGCGTTCGCGAGCTGCCCGTACGCGATCGGCTCGCCAAGCGCTGCGCCGACGTCGGGTCGCTGCAAGAGCTCGAGCTCCACCGCGATCACGACGCCTTCCAGCCCGCGCTTGAGTACAGACGTGCGGTAGCCGAGCTCGAGGTCGGCGGCGGTGAGACGGCGGACGTCCCCGGTGACGGCATCCAGGAAGTCGACCGCGACCAGCACCGACGACAGCTCCTGTCCGTAAGCGCCGATGTTCTGCACGGGTGCGGCGCCGACACTGCCCGGGATGCCCGACAGCGCCTCAATACCCGCCCACCTGTTGCGCACCGCGAGCGCCACGAGCGAGTCCCAGTTCTCGCCTGCCTGCACGCGCAGCCGCACCGCATCCGGGTCTCCGCCGTCGCCGGCCTTCACCCGCTGCACTCCGCTGGTTGCGATGCGGATGACGGTGCCGTCGAATCCCTCATCGGCCACGACGGTATTCGAACCACCGCCGAGCAGGAGCACGGGTTCGCCCGATGCATAGGCATCCGCGGCGAGTTCGATGAGTTCGGCCTCCGTCGCCGCGGTTGTCAGGTGCGGAACGGGACCACCCACCCGCATGGTGGTGAGCGAGGCGAAGGTGGTAACGGCTTCCGTCACGCGAATGAGACCCACGCCTGCGCCTTGCCGAGTACGGTGCGGCCGTCGACCGTCGCGATGACGTCGATGCGTGCCCGGTTATTCTCGGCCTCGACAACGGCCGCCTTCGCCGAAACCGTCAGGGTGGTGCCGTCGTTGCGGTCGACGACTACGGGCCGGGTGAACCGCACCTGATAGTCCACGACCCGCGAAGGATCGCCCACCCAGTCGACCACGGTCTGAATCGCGATGCCCATGGTGAGCATGCCGTGGGCGAGCACGCCGGGCAGGCCGACGAACTCTGCGATGTCGTCCCGATAGTGGATCGGGTTGAAGTCTCCGGATGCGCCGGCGTAGCGCACGAGGGAATCCCGCGTGATGAGATGCTCAGCGTGCGCCACCTCGTCGCCGACGACGAGTGCGTTCAGGTCGGGTGTCGTGGTGGGCATCAGTCCTCTCCTCTCACTACGAGGGTGGACGTGGCCGTGACGACGTGCTGCCCGGATGCGTCGCTGATCGCGGTCGCAGCCGTCACCATCGAGTTGCCGCCGAGCGTCTTCACCTCGGTGACGGTGAGCTGCGCGGTCAGCTCGTCGCCGGCGACGATCGCGCGCGAGTACTCGAATCGCTGGTCGCCGTGCACCACTCGCCCGAAGTCGATTCCGGCATCCGAGTCGCTGAGAAGCTGCGCCAGCGTGCGCTCCTGCACCACGATCGGGAACGTCGGCGGCGCCACGACGTCAGCGTGGCCGGCGGCTCTGGCTGCCACAGGATCAAGGTTGATCGGGTTCGTCGCAAACACCGCTCGTGCGAACTCCCGCACCTTCTCCCTTCCGACGAGATACGGCTCGGTCGGCGGGTAGGCGCGACCCTGAAGGGCGGGGTTCACTGGCACGCAGTTCATTGTACGGATGCCCTGCTTCCGCCCGGCGCGACCTGCGCGTGCGGAGGCAGAGCGCGTAACCGGCAAAGAAGAAGGACCCCGGCTGATGCGCCGGGGTCCTTCGAGGTCTGTCAGTGCGAGATGCCTACTGGCAGCTGTCGCACTGCAGAAGATCCATCGGGTCGACGGGAACTGCGTAACCGCCGACGCTGTCGTTTTCGTAGTCCATGATGACCTCCCCTGAAGTATGTCTTCCCGGGTTCGTCACCCGGCCGCTCGGTGCTTTCCCCCCGCGGTGTTCACCACTATATAACGTGAATCACACGATTGTCATTCCACTAGATGTTGTGTTTTCTCGATTCGGCCCGATTCAGTTCCCAGGCTAGCTCGGACCCCCGTCATTTCGCGGCGAAGCGTCGATTGCGAGGGTCGCGGACGAGCGGATTCGACGGCGTGTCGGCGTGGCGTGGCATGGCTCGAGCGACGGCCAGCCGCACATGGTCCGCCGAGTCCGTACCCCCCGGTTAGGGGCATCACGAAGGCTGTCGGCCCGTTCACAGGCCGCGTACATTTCTAGACAACGTTCTGGATTCGGGAAGAGCCGTGGAGACTGTCGAGGCACAAAAGCCCGCACGATTCCTCCGCCTGCTGCTATGCGGGCTCGGGGTCGCGGGTGGTCTCGTGCTGCTCGGGCTCGCGTTCGGTTCGCACTCCGCCTCTGCGGATGAGCCCGGCACAACGCCCTCATCACCTGCAGCTACCAGTACGAGTTCCGGTTCCGGTTTGCTGGGCACCGTCGGCTCTGTTCTCGGCGCAGTCACCGCTCCCGTCTCCGACACGGTCGGCGCCGTGACCTCCACCGTCTCGAACGTCGTGGACCCGGTGACGCAGTCGCTTCCGGCTCCCGTGCAGCAGGTCGCGCAGCCCGTGACGGATGCCGTAACCACCGTGACGCAGTCCGTCTCGGTCACGCAGATCGTCGCCCCTGTCACCGGCGCAGTCGACCAGGTGGTCGGCTCGGTCCCGGTCGTCGGACCCACGCTCAGCGCGACGCTCGGTTCGCTCACCGGTGCGACGGCACCCGTGACGGGAACCGTCGACGGCACGGTCGGGGATGTGGGCGCGGTGACCGGTACGGTTTTCGGCCCACCTGCTCCCGGCTCCGGCCAGGGCGTTCCCCCAGTCAGCACCGTCGGCTCGTCCACCGGCTCCCAGACGGGTTCGCCGTCGGCTGTGACCACCCTTTCGGGCGCGGCGACGACCGGCACCTTGGCGACCTCGTCCAGCAACGCATTGCAGGCATCCTCCTCCTCGTCGTCGTTCGCGACGCAGCAGGCCGGCGCTTCCGCTTCCGGCACTGAGGCTTCTCGGCCGTCCACTCCAGGTGGCGATCCAGCCGCTCCAGGCGCTCCAGGCACTCCAGCTGGCGGCTCCGCGACAGGCAACGGCATCGCATCCGGCGGTGGTTCAGGGGGCGGCTCTGCCTTCAGCTCCGCGCCCGAGTTCGAGCTCTCCGGCCTCGAAGCGGGCTTGAGTTCTGCGCCCCCCGGCGACGATCGACTTCCTTCGACACCTACCTACGAGACCGACTCCACCCCTGATTGAGCGGATCCGCTCCGCCTTGCCCTTGCCCGGCATCCTGCCGATGCTGCGCGGGCGACCGGCGGAAGACGGCATCCTTTCGTTCCTGTCTTGACGTGTCTTCGACACACGTCGCCGGAACGAGTCACCCACTCTTTCAGGGAGTTTTCAACATGAACAAAATCGTGTCGAGAGGGCTGTGGTTCACAGTCATCCTCGGCGGACTTTCACTGGCGGGCATCGGAGCCGCGAACGCGGCAGAGCCCTCCACGAGCGGCAACGACGGAGCAGGCTCCGGCGACGTGCTCGGCATCAATCTCAGCGCTCCGATCACGCTGGCGGGCAACGCCATCAGCGGTGTCGGCGACGCACTCACCAACGCGGGGACGACCTCCGTCTCGACGGCACCGACCGCTCCTGCGCCGACGGCGCCGGCGGCCGCGACGGCGACGGCGACGGCGACGGCGACGAACTCATCCACCCCGCCCGCGTCCACGGCTCCGGCACCGGTGACGACCTCCGGGAACGGTGGCATCGCATCCGGTGACGTGGTCGGAGGCACGGTGAGCGTACCGGTCACGATCTCCGGCAACGCGATCAGCGGCGTCGGCGACTCCAGCACCACCGGCCCCGCCACGACCGTCCAGACGCCCACGTCCGCTCCGGATTCCACCGGTTCCTCCGGTGCGACCACGAGCGGCAACGGGAGCGTGCTGGGCGGCGCTGTGGCACCGGTGGCAGTGAACGCGCCGATCACGATCAGCGGCAACGCGATCAGCGTGCTGGGCGACTCGAGTTCCGACAAGGCGGATACGTCGACCAGTACCGGGGGCCCCGTTGTCACCGCCACGCCGAGCACCACGAGCGGCAACGACAGCCTGCTGGGCGGGCTGCTTCTGCCGATCGGGGTGAACGCGCCGATCACGGTCTCCGGCAACGCGATCAGCGTCGCCGGAGACTCCCGCACCGCGAACGCTGCGACGACCACGACGACCGGTCAGACTGCGGGAGCTGCCGGCTCCGGCGGAACCACGTCGGGCAATGACGGCGTGCTCAGCGGAATCCTCGGCGTTGTCGGGGCGAACGCTCCGATCACAGTGTCGGGTAACGCGATCAGCGGACTGGGCGACTCCACCACGACAGCTCCCACGACCACCGTGAACAGCGGCAGCGGGAGCAGCACGGGTCAGGCAACGGGCGGCACGACCTCCGGCAACGACAGCATCGGCGGCGGCCTTCTGGCCGACATCGGCGCGTCGGCACCGGTCACCGTGAGCGGCAACGCCATCAGCGGCTTCGGCGACTCCACGACGACCGATCCCGCCACCACGGTGAGTACCGGCAGCGGGTCGACGGCGCCGGCCGGTGACAGCACCTCCGGCAACGGAAGCCTGCTCGGCGGGCTGCTTGCCCCGATCGGTGCGAACGCACCGATCACTGTTGCAGGCAGCGCGATCAGCGTGATCGGGGACGCCACCAGCAACAATGCCAGCACCACCGTCTCAGGCGGCAGCGGAACCAGCGGGACCACCTCCGGTAACGGCGGCCTGCTGGGCGGCATCCTGGCACCGATCGGAATCAACATCCCGATCACGGTCAGCTGCAACGCCGTCAGCATCATCGGCGACGCCGGCACAACCGGATGCCAGACCGTTGTGAACCCCGGAACCCCGGGCACCCCCGGCACCCCGGGAACGCCTGGAACACCGGGCACCCCCGGCACCCCGGGTACCCCGGGTACCCCCGGCACTCCGGGCACCCCCGGCACGCCTGGCACCCCTGGAACCCCGGGCACGCCCGGCACCCCGGTGTCGTACGTGACGCCTGTGTCGTCGGTGCAGGCATCCGGTAACGCCATGAGCCCCAGCACACTGGCCGACACCGGATCCGATCTGCTGGGCGCTCTGGGCGCCGCGCTCCTTGCCCTGCTCGCGGGGCTCGGCGCGTTGCTGTTCACGCGCCGGCGCGCTGCCAGGGCATAACCGCAACTAACGAGAACACACGCGGCGTGCGCCGCCGCCCGGCCTACGTGCCGGGTGGTGGCGTCCGCCCGCCGTGTGCGCTCGACGTAGCCGGTGAGCCGGGCCGCTGCGCCGGAACGGCGCACCCGGCGTTATGCGTGAGCCGTCCAGACCGTGTTGCGACTCGCATCCGGCCGGTCACGCTGTGACGGTGATGCTTCAACGGCATCACCGTCGCCGTCATGCCTGGATGACCGCGAGAACGTTACCCGCCGGGTCGCGGAACCACGCGATATCGGGGCCCCACTCGGGGTTTCCCGGACGCGCGATGCCCTTGGAATCGGTGGGGAATTCCGCATCGGAGTAGATCTTGGTCTGCACGCCTGCCGCGTTCAGCTCGTCGACCGCGGCATCGATGTCGTAGACCACGAAGTTCAGGATGGTGAACGAGGCCGGCGTGTGGTTGGGCTTGGCGTAGACGAAGACCTCGGCACCGCTCGGAAGGGTGAGATGGATGCCCATGTCACCATCGCTCTCGACCTGGAGCCCCAGCGTGGTCGCGTAGAACTTCCGCGCCGCGTCGAGGTCGTCGACGCTGAATCCGCTGAACGAGTCGATCGCTGTGAACATGGCACGTCCTCAACACAAAGCCCGATGGGCCTTCAGTTGAGGCTCATCGGGCGGAAACGGGGTAAGCGGGCGAATTGTTTTCGAACGGGCCGCTTGCTCGCCGCCCCCACGGCGAGCAATGAACGACCCAAGAAGAGCTTGGTCCCGCGCCGCGAGCATTGTCAAGCATTGCTGAACGGAGCCGGCGTACCCAGTTCGGGTAGCTCGGAGACGTTCGCACCGATCGGTTGCGCGAACGGAAGCCCGACGTAGCCTGGAGTGGTCGTTAGCTCGTTGTGGAACGCGTCGAAGGAGATGGTGACCATGCGCGCATCGGTGGGCGAGCGCATCCTCATTCGCGGAACGACCGTCGAGGCACCCGATCGGCACGGCGAGATCGTCGAGGTACGCGGGGACGACGGGGCTCCGCCGTACCTGGTGCGCTTCGACGACGGGCACGAGACGCTCGTGTTCCCCGGCTCGGACGCGACGGTGGAGCACCAGGCGTCGTAGCCGGCTACGACCGAAGGTCCAACCAGCGCACCTGCTCGTCGGTGAGCGCGACATCCAGACCCGCCATCGACGTGCGGGTCTCCTCGATGCTGCGCGGACCGAAGAGCGGGAACGTGGGGAACGGCTGAGCGAGCACGTACGCGAGAGCGATCGCGGTCGGCGCGACACCGAGCTCCGTCGCCAGCTGCCTGGCGCGTGCGAGACGCTCGAAGTTGTCGTCGCTGTAATAGCAGCGCACCAGCTCGGCGTCCGAGGTGTCGGCACGGTCGGCCCGTGCGAAGAACCCACGAGCCTGCGACGACCACGGCAGCAACGTGGTGCCGGTGCGCTCGAGCCATTCGCGGTCAGCGACGTCGGTGACGTGCCGGCATCCGGCCCACGGCACATCGAGCGCGTGCGCGAGCCCGAAGTGGTCGCTCAGCGCCGAGAAGCGTTGCTTGCCGTGGGCATCCGCGTAGGCCAGTGCCTCTTCGTACCGCTCGATCGACCAGTTCGATCCGCCGAAGGCACGGATGCGCCCCGCTCGCGCCTGCTCGTCGAGCACGTCGACGAACTCCCCCACCGGGATCTGCTCGTTGTCGCGGTGCATGAGATAGAGGTCGACGTGGTCGGTCTGCAACCTCTCGAGCGTCTCGTCGAGCTGGCGCACGATCGACTCAGGGTCGCAGTGCGGGGTGTGCGCGCCCTTGCCGATGATCACGACCTCGTCGCGAAGCCCGCGATTGGCGACCCACTGACCGAGCAACCGCTCCATCGATCCGCCGCCGTAGATGTAGGCCGTGTCGAACGCGTTGCCGCCGCGCTCGACGAAATCGTCGAACATGGCCGAGGCGTGCCCGAGCGTGGTCTGGTTGTCGACCCCCATGACGAGACGCGACACGTCCTTGTCGAGGCCCGGGATGCGTCCGTAACGCATGGTGGCGTCCGATCGCCTGCTCGGAGCATGCCCGCTTGCCGGCGGGATATCTGCGGTCGGGGCCTCGAATGGATACTGCAGGCCGATCGCGGTGCGCCACTGATCGAGCACGCGCGCATTGCCGAGCGAGTCGGCCCATCCGATGTTCGGGCTCTGCCCTTCCGCGGCGTACTCGGCGACGGCATCCGCCTGCAGCGCGTACTGCCACGCCGGTTCGATGCGAATGGTCTCGGTGCCGTCCGTGCGGCTCAACTCGAGATAGCTCGGATCGGTAGGGCTGGGGATCCATGGCTGAGGCACCACGATGCGGCCCTTCGAGCCCGTGACCACGACTCTGTTCTCGTCTTCCAGGCGCACCCCGCACGTGACGTGCGCTGTGATGCCGGAGCCGAAGACGAGGGATGCCGTGGCCCATTCGTCCACGCCGGTCGCCCCGACCTCGCCCTTCGCCGTGAGCGACACCGGGTCGGCGAAGCGCTCCCCGATCGCTGCGCCCGCCACCCAGCGAGCGGCCGAAACCGGGTACCCGCCGACGTCGAGGATGCCGCCGCCCGCGAGCTCGGCGTTCAGAAGCCGGTGCTCGGGAGGCAGGTCGGCGCGGAACGCGAACGCGGCATCCACGTGCTGCACCTCGCCGATCGCACCCTGGGCGATGAGCTCGGCGAGCCGCACGGTCTGCGGGTGGAAGCGGTACATGTACGCCTCGGCCAGGTACCTGCCGTTGCGGCGTGCGGCCTCGACCACGGCCATGGCGCCGGCGTGGTCGACCGAGAGCGGCTTCTCGCAGACGACGTGCTTGCCGGCATCCAGAGCCTGGATCGCCAGGCGCACGTGCTGGGTGTGCACGGTCGAGATGTAGATGGCGTCGACGTCGGGGTCGGCGAACAGGGCGTCGTAGGACTCGTGGATGAGGATGCCGCCGGGCTCGCTCTCGAACTCGGCGGCGAACGCGCGCGCCCGCTCGGTGTCGCGGCTGGCTACTGCCACCAGGCGGCCCGTGGCGCTGTGCGGCAGTTGCTCGGCGAATCGGTGAGCGATGCCTCCCGGTCCCACGATTCCCCAGCGCACGTGCTGCAGGGCCTCAGCCATGAGTGTTCCTCCGTCGTTCACGATCGTGTTCGGGTGCGCCGGCAACCCGGCGAAGAGATGGCGGTGCACGTCCGTCGGCCAGCGCGGCCGTGAACGTTCACGGTGAGTGAGACTACCAGTACGATTCCGAGCATGGCAAGGGCCGGATCCGGCGATGTGAAGCCGGCGACGATCAACGACGTCGCTGCGGCGGCCGGCGTCTCGCGTCAGACGGTCACGCGTGCCATGAACGACCTGCCCGACGTCAGCCCGGCCACGAAGCGACGTGTGCAGGAGGCGGCAGCCGCGCTCCGCTATCGCCCCAACCGGGCAGCGCAACGGCTCGTGCGCGGCGGCGACGTGACGATCGGCTTCGTCGTCGGCGACCTGCGCAACCCGTATTACCCGGAGCTCGCGACCGAGCTCACACACCGGGCGGCCGAGCGGGACTGGGGTGTCGTCATGACGGATGTCAGCGGTCGCCGCGGCACCGAACGCGTCGAGTCGATCGTGGGCCGCGTCGACGCCGTCGTCGGCCACCTCGCTCGGCGGCACCGGGACCTCGTGACCTCGCGGGTGCCGACCGTGCTGCTCTCCGACGACCCCGTGGAGTCCGGGGCGGGCGTGCGGTTCGAGTACGCGAGCGCCATGAACGACGCCGTCTCCCACCTGGTCGCGAGCGGGCGGCAACGCATCGCGATGATCGACGCCAGCCACGGCCCGTCGCTGCGTTACCGCTTGCTCGTTTCGGCGCTGGAGGATCACGGGCTGAGCGCACAAGCCGTGGTGCCTGCCGCCGACACCCATCAGGGCGGCGTCGCCGCGGTGGCGCAGTTGATGGAGCGCGCACCACAGGTGGACGCCGTGCTGTGCTTCAACGACGTGCTCGCGGTGGGTGCGCTGAAGGGATTCGCGCTGGCAGGCATCCGGGTGCCTGACGACGTCGCCGTGATCGGAGTGGACGGCCTCGACATCGGCACGCTCGTCACACCCGAGCTCACCACCCTCGCGCTCGACACCGCAGAGCTCGCCGCGCACGCGATCGACCTGGTGGACGCCGTGCTCCGGGGGGACACGGGCGAGAGGTTGCACCGGTCGATCGCGCACACGCTGCTCGTACGCGAGTCGGCGTAGCGCGACACATATCGGCCTCGCCTAGTGCGTTACTGCACCGACCAGCCGCCGTCGGACGGCAGCACCGCACCGTTGATGTTCACGCCGTCGTCGCTGAGCAGGAAGGTGATCGACGCCGCGAGCTGCTCCGCGGTCGCCACGGTGGGGATCGCCGCCTGGAACGGCTGCAGGCGCGCGGAGCCCGCCTGGGAAACGTTCGGCGGGAACGGGATACCCGTTGCGACTCCGCCGGGGGCCACCGCGTTGACGCGGATGCCCTGCGGTCCGTACATGAACGCCGCACTACGCGTCAGGCCGATCACGCCGTGCTTCGAGACGGTGTACGCGTTGCCAGAGGCGTTGCCGCGGATGCCCGCCTCCGAGGCGATGTTGACGACGGATCCGCTGCCTGCGGCGATCATCGCCGGCAGCACCGCGCGGGTCAGCTTGAACGCGCCGGTCAGGTTGATCCCGATCACGCGCTCCCACGTGGCATCCGTCGTCTCGTGCAGCGGAGAGAAGTCGTCGTTGACCCCCGCGACGTTGGCGAGGGCGTCGATGCGTTCCCCCGCCGCCGCGACGATGGCATCCACGTCGTCCTGCTTCGTGATGTCACCGACCACACTGATCACCTGAGCCTCGGGCAGCGATCGGGCGAACTCCTCCAGTCGCTCGTCCGACACGTCGACGGCGACAACGCGGCCGCCCTCGCGGGCGACGCGGGACGCCGTCGCACGACCGATGCCCGATGCAGCGCCGGTGACGATGACGGTCGTGCCCGCGAACCGGCCCGGCGTGATCTTCTCCGCCCATCCCGTGCTGTCGGTCTCTTCCGGCATCACGCCGCCGTTGACCTTCAGCACGAGATCGTCGACCACGGACTGCGGCAGCTGACCCTGGCTCAACGCCACGAGCTGCTGAAGCGGCAGGCCCTTGATCGGCGCCAGCGCGGACTCGTCCGCGCCACTGGCGGCGAGCAGCCCGCGCACCAGCGGACCGCCCTCCGGATGATCCAGCCATCGCCCGATCGGGCTGTTCGCGGTCAGCGGTTCGCGGGCTTCTGCCATGGGTTTCTCCTCTTTCATACGGTGGACGGGCGGCAACCCGAGGGTTGAAAGGTCACCCAGCGGTGACGGGCTCTCTCGGCTTCGGAGCGGGTGTGCTCGTCGCCGGCACCCCGTGCAGCGGATGGCTGCGCTCGAGCTTCGCGCCCTCCACGTCGACATCGGGGAGGATGCGGTTCAGCCAGCGCGGCAGCCACCAGGCGGCCCGTCCGAGCAGGTGCATGAGCCCAGGCACGAGCAGCATGCGCACGACGAACGCGTCGAACAGCACCCCGAACGCCAGACCGAAGCCGAGCGGACGCACCATCGAGAGCTCGGAGAACACGAAGCCGCCGAACACCGAGATCATGATGATCGCTGCCGCGGTGACGACGGCTCGGCCGCCCCGCAGCCCGGACACTACGGCTTCGCGCGCGGGCAGTCCGTGCACATACGCCTCGCGCATGCCGGTGACCAGGAACAGCTGGTAGTCCATGGCGAGTCCGAAGAGCACGCCCATCACGATGATCGGAGCGAAGCTCAGCACCGGACCAGGATCGTGCACCCCGAACACCGGGCTCAGCCAGCCCCACTGATATACGGCCGTCATGCCGCCGAACGCGGCGAACAGCGAGAGCACGTACCCGCCCGTGGCGATGATGGGCACGAGCAGCGAGCGGAACACGATGATCATGATGATCAGCGACAGACCGACGACGACCGCGAGGTAGAGCGGGAGCACCCCGGCGAGCTTGTCGGAGATGTCGATGTTGGCACTCGCCTGCCCGGCCACGCCAAGCGTCACTCCCCCGGCGAGCTCGTCGTGGTCGCGCAGCTCGTGCACGAGCTTCTCGGTGGATGCACTGCTCGGGCCGTCCTTCGGAACCACCTCGAAGGCCATGAAGTCGTTCGCCTTCGACGTGCCGATCGGCGCCACCGCCACGACGTCGCTGCGGCCCATCAGGTCGCCGGCGATGCTCGCCTGCGTCGTCGTGACATCCGCCGAGCTCACCGGCTTAGGCAGCGTCGCCGTCACGATTAGCGGCCCGTTCTGCCCTGCACCGAACTCGTGCGCGACCGCCTCGTACGCCTTGTACTGCGTCGAGCTCGTCGACTCGGACGATCCATCCGGTAGGCCAAGACGCATCGAGAGCGCCGGCAGTGCGATGATCAAGAGCCCGACGACGGCCACCACGACGCTCAGCACGGCACGGCCGGTACTCATCGGCCGCACGACAGGGGCGCGGTGCGACTCCTGCCCGACCTGCGCACGCGCCTTCCTGCCCAGCACGCGCAGTCCGAGCATCCCGAGCAACGCGGGCGTGAGCGAGACCGCGACGAGAACGGCAACGAGCACGCACACAGCACCCACGGTTCCCATGACGCTGAGGAACTGGATGCCGCTCACGTTCAGCGCAAGCAGCGCGACGAGCACTGTGGCGCCGGCGAACACGACGGCGTTGCCCGCCGTGCCGTTGGCGAGGCCGATGGACTCGCGCACATCCATGCCGGCCAGCAGCTGCCGTCGATGCCGGTTCAGGATGAACAGGGCGTAGTCGATGCCAACGGCCAGCCCGAGCATGACACCGAGCACCGGGGTGACGGACGACATGTCGACGACACCGGAGAGCGCCATCGAGCCGGCCACACCGACGCCGACCCCGATCAGCGACGAGATCAGCGGCATCACGGCCGGCATCAGGGCGCGCATCATCACGATGAGCACGATCAGCGCGATCACCACGCCGGTGATCTCGCCCGGTCCGATCAGTCCGCTGATCGAGGTGGCGATCTCGGACGAGTAGTTGATGGTCACGCCAGGGATGCTCGCGGCATCCAGTTTGTGCGCGACGGCGGTCTTCACGTCGGCGGGCAGGTTGAACAGGCTGTCCTTGAACTGCACCATGCCGATCGCGGTGCTGCCGTTGCTCGACACGGTCTTGATGTCGGCGGCGGCGTCGAGCAGCCTCTGACCGGCATCCACCTGCTTCTTGGACGCGGCGAGCTTTGCTTCGCCCGCATCCAGCTGTGCCTGTTGCGCCGCGAACCGGGCGGATGCCTGGTCGTATGCGCCCGCCGCTTTCGCCTGGGCGATCGCCGCGTCGAGTTGCTGGGTGCCGGTAGCCAACTGCGCCTGCGCCTGCTGCAGCTGAGCTCGCCCGTCAGCCAGCTTCTGCTGCTGCGCCTCGCGCTGCTGCTGCGTCTGGAACGGATCGACGGTGCTGTCGACGCCCTTCATCCCGCCGACGGACGTCAGCAGCGAACTGATCTGCTGCTTCTGGCCGGCGTCGAGGGATCCCTTCGTGGCCTGGAACACGACAGTGCCGGTGGCGCCTCCGCTTTGGTCCAGCTGCTTCTGCAGCTGGTCGGTGACTCTCGAGGTCTCGGTTCCGGGGATGTTGAAGCTCGTGGCGAGCGTTCCGCCGAACGCGAGGAACGCGCCTCCGGCGAGCACGAGTGCGACTATCCAGCCGATCAGCACGGTCCACGGTCGCCGGGCGGAGAAGAGTCCGAGGCGATTGAGCAGGTTGGCCACGGCGAGCCTTTCTTGTCTCGGGTGCAGGGAGGCGCGCAGCTCAACGATGAACGGTGCGAACGGAATCCACGCTATCCAACACATGTTGGAAAACCGGCAGCTGTTGGAGAACTCTCAGTGAATGCAGGAGTTCTCCGCAGGTCGCGCCGGAAGTCACCGTGGCGAACTCTCATGGCAGAATCGCGGATCATGGATGCCCGCATCGCCCGAACCCGCGCGAGCCTGCAGGACGCGCTGATGGAGCTCGCACGCGAGAAGCCCCTCGACGAGATCACGGTGGCCGACATCGCCGACCGGGCGGGCGTCAACCGCAGCAGCTTCTATCAGCACTACGCGGACAAGGACGTGCTGCTGGCGGATGCGCTCGACGCGGCGTTCGAAGAGACGGGCGCGCGGCTCGCGATGCTGACCGGGCCGGTGTCGGGACCACCGGATGAGATGCGGATCTACCTCAACCACATCGAGAAGCACGCGGCCCTGTACTCGCGGGTGCTCGGCGACCGGGGTTCCGCCGTCGTGACTGCCCGGGTGCGGGACCGGATCGAGCAGGTGGCGATGGAGGGCATCAGCCGCACCGCGTCGTCGGCGTACGGAGGCGTGCCGCTCGAGGTCGTCGCTGCCGGCATCACCGGCGCTGCACTCGGCGTCGTTCGGGCCTGGTTGGAGCGCGATCCGCGGCCGTCGGTGGAGACCGCGGCCGACTGGCTGTGGCAGGTGCTGCTGGGCCCAGGCGGCGCCTGGACGAAGACGGACTAACACTCTCCCGTCGATCGAGGGCCACGCCGCCAGAGTTTCGAGGGCCACCAGATCGCCCGGCCGATGTCGTATGACACTGCGGGCACGAGCAGCGAGCGCACGATCAGCGTGTCCACGAGCACCCCGAACGCGACGATGAACGCGATCTGGGCGAGGAACAAGATCGGGATAACACCGAGCGCGGCGAATGTGGATGCGAGAACGAGTCCTGCCGACGTGATGACGCCGCCGGTGACGGCGAGTCCACGCAGGATCCCTTGCCGGGTGCCGTGCAGTTGCGTCTCCTCCCGCACCCTGGTCATGAGGAAGATGTTGTAGTCGATGCCGAGGGCGACGAGGAACACGAACCCGTACAGAGGTACGGCGGGGTCGGCGCCCGGAAAGTGGAAGATGCCGTCGAACACGTAAGCCGAGACGCCGAGGGAGGCGGCGAACGACACCACGACCGAGAGCACGAGCAGCACTGGTGCGAGGATCGCCCGCAGCAGCAGCATCAGGATGAGCAGGATCACGACGAGCACGATCGGGATGATCGTGTTCCGGTCGTGGATCGACGCGCCGTTCGAGTCGATGGCCACCGCCGTCACTCCCCCGACCAGGATGCCGCCGTCAAGCCGGGTGAGATCGGTCCGCAGCGACCGCACCGTCGACTCGGCGGCATCCGAGTCGGCAGGATGCGTGAGGGTCGCCTGCAGCATCACGTCGCCGTCGACGACGCTCGGCGCAGGTGTCGCGGTGCCGGGCGGGCCGAGCGGCTGCACGCCGTCCTTCGTGACCGGCGCCGTGCCGCTCGGCGAGTCCCCCGCGACAACGGTCACGGACGACACTCCGGAGTGATCGAGCAGGAGGTCCGCCATCGGTTGCAGCTGGGACTCCGGGCCGACCACCATGGCAGGGCTGCCGGATCCGCCCGGGAAGTGGTCCGCGAGCACGCCCTGGCCGTCGCGGGCCTGCGAGTGTCCCAGGATGAGATCGCTCTGCGGAACGCCCTCCGCCTTCAGCTGCAGCAGGCCGGTCGCCACGGCGAGCAGCGCGATCGTGCAGAGGATCCAGATCGTCCGGGGCGCCCGGCGGATCCATCCGGCGACCCGCGCCCAGAGCCCGTGCGCATCCGGCCCGACGACCTGCGGATGCTCTGAGCCGAGCTTCGGCCGCACCGGCCAGAACGCCGCCCGGCCGAACGCGAGCAACAGCGACGGCAGCAGCGTCATGGCCGCGAGGAATGCGAACACGATGCCGATCGCCGCCACCGGCCCGAGCGCCTTGTTCGAGCTGAGGTCGCTGAAGAGCAGGCACAGCAGGCCCACGATCACGGTGCCGGCCGAGGCGACGACGGGACCGAACGCGCCCCGGATGGCCGTCCACGTCGCCCTCCATCTGCTCGTGAACTCGCGCAACGCCTCGCGGTATCGCGAGACGTAGAGCAGGGAGTAGTCGGTGGCCGCACCGATCACGAGGATGAACAGGATGCCCTGTACCTGCCCGTTCAGCTGTACGACGCCCCACTTCGCCAGCCACCACACCACGAGCAGCGCGACGCAGAGCGCGAACATCGAGGTGGCGAGCACAAGCACCGGCAGCAGTGGTGACCGGTAGACGATGACCAGGATGACGAACACGGCAGCCAGTGCCACCGCGAGCAGGATGCCGTCGATGCCGCCGAACGCGGCGACGAGGTCGGCGGTGAACCCGGCGGGACCCGTGATGTACGAGTCCACGCCTTCCGGCGTGCTCGAGTCGAGGTGGGTGCGAAGCCCAGCGACGTGTGCGTCGAGGTCTGAGTCGTCCGCGATCGGCACGAAGACCTCGGCGGCCTTGCCGTCCTTCGACGACACCGGTGGCGACACGCCGCCGTGCACGCCCGGCAGGTCGGCGATCTTCTTCGAGTCGTCCTTGATGGATGCCAGGTCGCCCGTCGTCAGGCCCGACGAACGCTGGTAGACGACGATGGCGGGTACCGCGCTGCTGCCGCTGAACTTCGGCTGCAGGTCGGCGACCTTGGTGGCATCCGCGCTGGCCGGCAGATAGCTGGACTGATCGTTGCTCGAGACCTCGGAGACGCGCCCGAAGTACGGGCCGCCCACACCGGCCAGCGCGAGCCACACCACGATGAGAACAGCCGGCAGCAGGGCCCGGAACCAGCGCGGCGTCCGTCTGTTCTCATCAGTGCTCATAGTCGAGCAATATAGCTAGCGTATCTAGTTATAAGCAAGGCTAGAGCCCTCCGGCTCAACGTGGTACGTCGCCGCGCCATCCTCCCGTCGCCGTACCCTGGGCCTCGATGAGGCGCTTGAAGTTCTCGAGATCCTTCTTCACCGCGTGGCTCGCGACGCCGAGCTTCGCGCCGGCCTGCTCGACCACGCCGTCCGGCTGCCAGTCGATCTGCACGGTCACCCTCGACGTGTCGTCGCTGAGTTTGTGGAAGGTCACCACGCCCGCGTTCGGCGTCTCACCGCCGACACTCGTCCAGGCGATCCGCTCGTCGGGATGCTGTTCCGTGATCTCCGCGTCGAACTCGCGCGTTGCGCCGCCGACCGATACCCGCCAATGCTGGTGCGTGTCGTCGAGCTGGGTGATCTGATCGACTTCGTCGAGGAAGTGCGGGAATGATTCGAACTGCGTCCATTGGTCGTAGGCCGTCGTGACCGGCACCGAAACATCGATGCTCTCCGTGATCTGCGCCATGTTTCCTCCTTTGCGAAGCCTCTAGCCAACGGAATGGATTCAAGACTCGATAGGGGTTGTCAGACGACTGGTCGCCCCCGATGATCCGGGTGGATGCTCGGTGCACGTAAGAGTGGATGGCTAGCCTGGCATGCATCAAGCCCGCCCCTACACTGGCGATATGGGCCAGCCGCGAGACCGTCGGGACGTCGGGTCCGACGCCGTGCTCGACCCGCGCGTGATCGATCCCGACCAGGAACTCGTGAGCCTTGAAGGGCTCGGCGACGAGGAGATCGCTCAGATCGTGCATGTCCTCGCCGCCATGCGCAACTGGCGCGAGGCGGAGCAGGAGCTCAGCTTCCGGTCCAGGAACGAGATGAAGCTGAACGAGACCGACATGAAGGCCCTGCGGTTCCTGGTGGCTGCGAAGAACCAGGACGTCCTCGTCACGCCGAGCGTCCTTGCGGATCACCTGCACATCTCGACGGCGTCGACGACGAAGCTCCTCGACCGCCTCGAACAGGCGGGGCACATCCAGCGAGGCCCCCACCCCACCGACCGTCGCGCTCTTGTCATCAGGATCACGCAGCAGACCCACGAACGGGTCCGCGACAGCGTGGGGCGCATGCATGCACACCGGTTCGACGTCGCCGCGAGCCTCACGTCTCGAGAACGTGAGGTGGTCATCCGCTTTCTGCAACGCCTCGTCGACACGGAGCCTGACCCCACAGGCGATGGCGGGACCGGGCCTGGATAGCCGCTCTCCGCGTTACTACAGCGCCCGCCGGAGCGCCTCGCCCGGCGTGGGCGCGGAGGGAATATACGTGCAGCCGTCGTAGAGCGGCCACACGGCCCAGGCGCCGGCGTCGTTGCGGTACAGGTAACCGAGCACGGTGTCGTGACGCACGATGTTCCACGGCTCGCCCTCTTCGGACTGCACGAGCGTGAACGGCGTGTTGTTCACGATGACGACTTGCGACCCGGGCTGCGGCTGGAAGTTCTCGAGCATGGTGAATCGCATCTTATGCGGTCCACTGGCCCGGGGTGCGCCGAGCCTCAGTCCTCGAAGTCGCCGTACACTCCGCCCCACCCGGGCTCGAGCTCCGCGATGCGAGCCCTGAGCTGCGCCAGCGCGACGCCATCCATCAGCTCGGCACCGTCGGGTTCGACGCTCGAGGTCCAGATCGGACATCCGTCCCCGAGCACGAGTTGTGCGCACTGACGGGTGCCGTCTTCGTCGATGAACGGCACTTCGGCGACTTCGAATCGGTGCAACCGGGCCAGTGATACCGCGTAGGCCAGGACCGCATCGGCGAGTGCGGTTCCGGTGAGTAGTGATCTTCCTGCGATGTTGATGCGCTTCATGATTTCCCAGACGACCGTGCTGTGGGGGCTCGCCGGGGTCTGGGGCGACCTTGCGAATACGTTACGCGCCATCCGCGCGGCCAGTACCCCCTTTACAGATCGAGATCGCGGCTTACGATGCCCCGCGACTCGTCGACACCGGCTCCTCACCGGCTCGCGCTCCCTACACTGTCGATATGCGATCGAAGCGGATGCCGGCGTGAGCGCGCATCACAACCACGGCGCGGATCCCGGGCATGGCGCACGCGAGCACGGCGCACGCGAGCACGGCAGTCGCGCCGCTGTCGTCACCGTTTCGGACCGCGCCGCGGCCGGAACGCGAGCCGACGAGTCCGGGCCGCTGGCCGCGGCGCTGCTGGCCGACGCCGGCTGGCACGCCGAGGTGCACATCGTGCCGGACGAGCTTGACGCCATCGCGGGCAGCATCCGCTCCGCGATCGCAGGAGGCGCGCAGCTCGTGGTCACGACCGGCGGAACGGGACTCGCGCCGCGCGATGTGACGCCCGAGGCGACAACGCCGCTGTTGGATCGCGCGCTGCCCGGTATCGCTGAGGAGCTTCGCCGAGTGGGCTCGGCCGCACTGCCCAACGCTCTGCTTTCGCGAGGCGTCGCCGGGGTGCGGGAGAACGCGCTGGTCGTCAACCTGGCCGGTTCGCCGGGAGCCGTGCGCGATGGAATCCCGGTCGTGCTCTCGGTCGCCGCCCACGTCGTTCAGCAGCTGAGCGGCGGCGAGCACGCCTCGACAGGGCCGACAGATGGTGACCACTCGTGATCGTGCGCGCTGGGCTGTCGGACCAACCGCTCGACGCGACCCTGATCCTGGCAGAGGTCGCCGCGACGGATGCCGGCGCCACCGCCCTGTTCGTCGGAACAGTGCGCGACCACGATCCGGGCGCGGCCGGCGAGGTGGTGCGACTGGAGTACACGGCGCATCCGGATGCCACCGCCGTGCTCGAAGAGCTCGTTCGGGCCCTCGACGCCGAGGGTGTGCGCATCTCGGTCAGCCATCGGATCGGAACGCTCGCGGTGGGCGATGTCGCCATCGTGTGTGCCGTCTCGACGGCGCACAGGGCGCAGGCGTTCGAGATCTGCCGCGAGCTCGTCGAACGCGTGAAGGCCGAGCTGCCGGTGTGGAAGAAGCAGGTCGAAGCGGACGGCTCGTCGTCGTGGGTGGGCCTCGGCCGAACCCTCTGACGCCACGGGTTCCTCCGCGCGAGGGTGCGGGTTCCTCCGCGAACTCAGCCGCCGGCGAACGGCGGGAGCACGTCGACGGTCGCGTCGGCCGGCACGAGATCGTCGTCCGCGAGGCGTGCGCCGTCGACACGGACGGCGCACCGTTCGAGCACGCGCGCGAACTCAGCACCGTGCTCGTCGGCGAGCGCCGCACGCAACTCGCCGAATGTCATGCTCGCGTCGACCTGCTGCTCGTCGAGGCCGGCGGCCTCCGCAGCGCCGGCGAAGAAGCGCACCCTCATGACTCGTCAGCAGCCGCAGCGTGGCGCTGGATCGCGGCGCGCGTCG
This sequence comes from Humibacter ginsengiterrae, assembly GCF_054780115.1. Taxonomy (NCBI): domain Bacteria; kingdom Bacillati; phylum Actinomycetota; class Actinomycetes; order Micrococcales; family Microbacteriaceae; genus Humibacter; species Humibacter ginsengiterrae. Next base: position 29,208 of record NZ_BAAGWY010000019.1, on the reverse strand, counting down.
CGGCGGCAGCGTCGTCCATGGTCATGCCGCCGGCGACGGCGAGGCCGACCAGGTAGGTGGTCAACGGTCCGGCCGGCCGCGTCACGCCGTGTGCGGCGTCGCGGGTGAGGTCGAGCAGCTGCCCGGTCGGCACCCGGGAAGGGTCGAGGCCTAGCGCTCCGGCCAGCTCCGTCACCCACGCATCGAGGTCTGCCGGCGATTCGTTCATTCTTCGATAGTGCTCGATGGCCGGCCAGGTATCAAGGTCGATCGAGGCGCCTACGCGGTCCGGAACGACGCTCAGTCGGCAGGCGGCAAGCATCCGCCGCACGGATGCTCCGGCGACCTCGGGCAGTGCCCCGACGGCTGCCCGCAGCGACTGCGTGCTGTACCGCCCGGCGAGCCACTGCTCGCTTCCGCCGGCATCGCCGAGAATCACGCCGTCGGCGTCGCCGAGCGCTTCCGTCCGCAGGAGCGCGACGATGCGATGGGCCAGTGGAAGGTCGCACGCGAGAACCCAGGTCTCGGCGGGCGCCGGCTCGGGAAGGGCGTTCAGCCCCGCGGCGAGCGCAGCGACCGGCCCGCCGAACGGAGGATCCTCGCGCACCACCGTGACGCCGTCTCGCGCGAGCGCGGACGGGCCGACGACGATGAGGGGCGAGCATCCCTCGACGGCATCGAGCACGTGGTCGAGCAGGGCGCGGCCATCCACCTCCACCGATGCCTTGTCGGCGCCGCCGAGCCGGGACGCCCGGCCCCCCGCGAGGATGATCGCGGCTGTGCTCACGGCGCCGCTTCTCCGGGCGCTGTGTCTCTGGGCGCCGCGTCTGCGGGCGCCGTGTCTGCGGGCGGAGTGCTTCCGGCTACGGCTGGGCGCAGCCATTCGCCGCTCTTGCCGCCCGTCTTGCGCTCCAGCCGGACGCGCTCGATCGAGACCGACTTGTCCAAGCCCTTCACCATGTCGATGACGGCGAGCGCCGCCACGGAGACGGCCGTGAGCGCCTCCATCTCCACTCCGGTGCGGTCGGCCGTGCGCACGGTCGCCTCGATGCGCACGCCGTCGTTCACGATCTCGAGCTCGACCGCAGCCCCGTGCACGCCGATCACGTGGGCGAGCGGAAGCAGTTCCGGGGTGCGTTTGGCACCCTGGATGCCCGCGATGCGCGCGACCGCGAGCACGTCACCCTTCGGCGTCGAGCCATCCCGCAACGCGGTCACGACCGTCTCGGAGCAACGCACGAATCCGGACGCGGTCGCACTGCGCACCGTCGGCTGCTTCTCGGTGACGTCGACCATGCGGGCGGCGCCCCCGGCATCCAGATGCGTGAACGGCTGTGCAGCTGCGCCGCTGGGCTCGGTCATGTCAGCACCATCACGGTCACGGAGTCTCCTTCTTCCACACGCCCGACGTGCGCGGGCACGACGGCGAGTCCCTCGGCTGCGGCGAGCGAGCTCACCAGGTGGGATCCGCTGCCGCCCGCGGATGCCGGCCGCACCGTCTGCTCGTCGTACACGACGGGCAGCACCTGGGTTCGAGCCGGCGGACAGGTCCAGGTCGCACCGGCCGTGCGGGTGACCAGCGGGCGGTCGATGATCGGATGCCCGCCGAGCTTCCGCAGCGCCGGTCGCACGAACATCTCGAACGAGACCGCGACGCTGACCGGATTGCCGGGCAGGCAGAAGACGAGGATGCCGTCATCCATCGTGCCGAAGCCCTGCGGCTTGCCCGGCTGCATCGCGACCGGCTCGAATCCGATCGATCCGACGCCGTCGAGCACGGCTTTCACCACATCGAACGCGCCGACACTGGCCCCGCCCGACAGCACAACGACGTCCGGTCGGGCTTCGCGCCGCAGGTCGTCGAGCACGCGACGCAACTCCGACTCCTTGTCGGGAACGCTGCGCACGCCAACGACGTCGGCACCGGCGGCCCGCAGAGCGGAGGAAAGGAGTACGGAGTTCGACTCCGGGATCTGGCCGCGGCGGGGCGCCTCGGAAGGCGGCACGAGCTCGGATCCGGTGGAGATCACGGCGACCCGCGGCCTGCGGTAGGCGATCACGTGATCGTGCCCGGCCGAGGCGATCGACGACAGCTGCCATGGCCCCAGTTCGGCGCCGGCGGGCACCGAGATCGCGCCGGGCGGTGCATCCTCTCCGGAGTGCCGGATGTGCGCACCGGCAGACGGCTGCGTCGTCACGATCACCCACTCGGGAGCCGTGGCGGAGATCGCGGTGCCGAGGTCGGTGTGTTCGAGCGGCACGATGGCATCCGCATCGCTCGGCACAGGGGCGCCGGTCATGATGCGCGCCGCCTCTCCCGCGCCCAGCGGCGGGTTCAGTTCGGAGCCCGCCGGCACGTCGGCGACGACACGCAGGCGGGCGCCGACCGCGGCATCCGCGCGTCGCACGGCGTAACCGTCCATGGCGGAGTTGTCGAACAGCGGGACCGGCCAGCGCGTGTGCACCGGTTCAGCCAGCACGAGTCCCAGCGCATCCGCCAGGGGGACGCGCTCGGCCGGCAGCGGCCGCGCGGCCGCCAGCACGCGCTCCTTGTGCGCCTCGACGGTGATCACGCTCGCACCTGCGCTCGCATCCACGCGTCGTATCCGCCGTCGAGGATGCGGATGTCGGCATCCGGATGCTCCGCCAGCAGCATGCGCGCAGCGATGCGAGCGCGGGGGCCGGTCTGGCAGAACACGACGACCGGATGGTCGAGCGCGAGCAGGGGGGCATCCGTCGCCACGTGCGACAGGGGCACGGACCGGGCGCCGGGGATGGTGCCTGCGGCAAACTCGTCCGGCTCGCGTACGTCGATGAGGGTGGGGTCGCTCAGTGCGCGGAGGTCGTCCGCCCTGACCCGTCGCACGGCGTCCGGTCGGGCAAAGGTCGGTCGCGGCGTGTCTCTCTCGGGCGTCGTCTGCGGCGTTCCACGTTGAGGGGCGCTCTCGGCGCGCGGCGCGGGCACCAGGGGTACCTCCCGCGTCGTGGCGGTGAGCGCGTCGATGACGAGCATGCGGCCGAGCAGCGTCTCGCCGACTCCGCAGATCAGCTTCACGACCTCGGCGGAGAGGATGCCGCCGAGCTGTCCGCAGAGCGCGCCGAGCACGCCGGCGTCAGCGCATGACGGCGCATCCTCGGGCGCGGGCGGCTCGGGGAACACGTCGCGGAGGTTCACGGGCTGGGTCGCGTCGGCGCTCGTTGAGCCGGACGCGTTCGTCCCCGCTGGTTTGGCGAGTCCGTTCGGCGGGCGCGACCAGAACACGGTGGCCTGCGCATCGAATCGCAGCACCGACCCCCAGACCAGCGGGATGCCGAGTGCGGCGCAGGCATCCGTGACGGCATAGCGCGTCTCGAACGTGTCGCTGCCGTCGACGACGACGTCGTATCCGGTGAGGAGCCGCTGCGCGTTCGCGGCATCCAGATGCTCGCGGATCTCGATGACCGCGGTGTGCGGCGACAGGCCGCGCACGCGCTCGGCCGCGACGGTCGCTTTCGCACGACCCACGTCGGTCGTGCCGAACGCGATCTGGCGCTGGAGGTTCGTGGTATCCACGACGTCGTCGTCGACGATGCCCAGTGTCCCGACGCCCGCGGACGCCAAATAGAGGAGGACAGGCGAACCGAGGCCACCCGCCCCGATCACGGCGACCTTTGCCGCCGCCAGCCGGCGCTGCCCGACGTCGCCGATCTCGAACAGCCGCAACTGCCGCGCCGCGCGCACGCGCTCGTCGGGCGCGAGCACGTCGACGGGCTGCACGAGCGGAGGCAGGACCATGCCTCAACGGTAGCTGTTCGGCTCCGCGCCGACGGCGGTCCGCCGAGCCGCCTTCGACGCTTCGCGTCGTTACGAGCACCCGAGACGACGTCACGGGTCCAGAAGTTCGGAGATCGAGCCATCGGTCTCCGCATTTGCGGAACTAGAATCCAAATCATGACGCGTTTTCGGATCAGCGAGGCCGCCGCCCTGCTCGGAGTCAGCGACGACACCGTGCGTCGATGGGTCGACGCGGGCGAGTTGACGGCCGGCACGGATGACGTGGGCCGGGCGGTCGTCGAAGGTGCGGATCTCGCGCGTCGGCTGACGACATCCGCGAACGGTCCCGGCGACCCGCTGGAGCGTGGCACGAGCGCCCGGAACCGCTTCGTCGGACTGGTGACCGGGGTGACCAGCGACACTGTGATGTCCGAGGTGGAGCTGCAGTGCGGGCCGCACCGCGTCGTCTCGCTCATGTCGACCGAGGCGGTGCGGGAGCTCGGACTCGAGATCGGCTCGCTCGCGACCGCCGTGGTGAAGGCGACCATGGTGATCGTCGAGACACCGCCCGCCACCGAGGCGAAGCCGCGCGGCGCCACGGGCGCGAAGGGCGGCCGGCGATGAGGCTGCCCCGACGAGCGGCGACCGCGACCGCGGCAGTCCTGACGGCTCTCGCGCTTCTCCTGACCGGATGTTCGGCATCCTCCGGTTCCGCCGCCACCGTGAGCGGCGCCTCCACCGGCAAGGCGAGTCCGGGCAAGGCGCTGATCGTGTTCGCCGCGGCGTCGCTGCAGGGCTCTTTCGATGCGCTGGCGAAGAGCTTTCAGAAGGCGAACCCGGAGTATCCGGTCGCGCCGATCCGCTACGACGGATCGCAGGCGCTCGCCACCCAGATCGTGGGCGGCGCGAGCGTGGACGTGATCGCGTTCGCCGATCAGCAGTCACTGGGTCCCGTCACGAAGGCCGGACTTGCAGGCAGGGGCACGAGCTTCGCGACCAACACCCTGCGGATCGCCGTCCCGCCGGGCAACCCGAAGGGCATCCGCGACCTGTCCGATCTGACCAGGCCAGGGCTGAAGGTCGTGATCTGCGCACCCCAGGTGCCGTGCGGAACGGCGTCGCAGACCCTTCTCTCCAACGCCGGCGTGCAGCTCACTCCGGCCAGCGAGGAGACCAATGTCACGAGCGTCGTGACCCGGGTGGAGAACGGCGAGGCGGATGCCGGGCTCGTCTACGCGACAGATGTTGCGGCATCCGGCGGCAAGCTCGACGGCATCACACCGGCCGGCGCGGGCAAGGTCGTGAACAGCTACCCGATCGCCGTCGCGAACAAGGCGCCCTCGCCGAAGGCCGCCCACGCGTTCGTCTCGTTCGTTCTCTCGAGTGCCGGCCAGCGCATCCTCGCGAGGTTCGGCTTCGGAAAGCCATGACTCTGCCGCGCGGTCTCTACGTCGCCGCGCTCGTCGCCCTGGCGTTCCTCGTGCTCCCGGTCGTGGGACTGGTGACGCGCGCGCATTGGTCGACGCTGTGGAGCGACCTCTTCGCACCCGCCTCGCTGACCGCGCTGTGGCTTTCGCTGTGGACGGCCGCCTGCGCCACGATCGTGTGTCTCGTGCTCGGCCTTCCGCTGGCGGTCGTGATCGCCCGGTCGACCACGCGTCTCGCCGGCGTGCTGCGCACCATCGTGCTCATCCCTCTGGTGCTGCCGCCCATGGTCGGCGGTCTCGCCCTGCTGTCGCTGCTCGGCCGGGTGGGGCTGCTCGGCAAGCCGATCTTCCAGTTCAGCGGCTTCAGCCTTCCATATACCAGCGCGGCGGTCGTCGTCGCCCAGGCGTTCGTCGCCCTGCCGTTCCTCGTCATCACCGTGGAGGGCACCCTGCGCACTTCGGGCATCGGACACGAACAGATCGCCTCGACGCTCGGCGCGGGTCGCTGGCGCGTGCTCGGAACGGTGACGATCCCGCTCATCGCCCCCGGCATCGCTGCAGGCACCGCGCTGTGCTTCGCCCGCGCGCTCGGCGAGTTCGGGGCGACCGCGCTGTTCGCCGGCAACGCGCCGGGCGTGACGCAGACCATGCCGCTCGCGATCTACACCGCGTTCAACGGCGTCGGCATCACCCAGGACTCCGCCGTGGCGCTCTCGCTGCTGCTGCTGGTCAGCGCCGCCGTCATCGTGGGCGGGCTGCGCGCCTGGCGAGAAGACGCCGTGCGATGACCGAGCCGCACGGCGCATCCCTCTTCGCCGACCTCGGCGCCTCACGGGGCGGGTTCGCCGTCGACCTGCGGTTCGAGGTGCCAGCCGGCGGATGCCTGGCCGTCTTCGGTCCGAACGGCGCAGGCAAGTCGACCCTGCTTGCCGCACTCGCGGGCCTGCTCCCTCTGCGACGCGGCGAGGTGCGGCTGGATGATCGCGTGCTCGAGCGGGCCGGACGGCTCCGCGAGCGGCCCGAGCACCGGCGCATCACCCTTCTGGAACAGAAGCCTCGGCTGTTCCCGCACCTCACGCTCACGCAGAACATCGCGTTCGGACCACGTGCGCAGGGCGTGACCCGATCGGATGCCCGGCGCGCCGCTCTGGACTGGCTGGAGCGCATCGGCCTCGCTCATCGAGCGGATGCGCGACCGCACGAACTCTCCGGCGGCCAGCAACAGCGGGTGGCGGTGGCGCGCGCGTTCGCCGCGGATCCACGGGTCATCCTGCTCGACGAGCCGTTCTCCGCTCTGGATGCCGAGAGCGCCCCCGCGGTGCGCCGGTTACTGTCCGCGGAGCTCGCGCGAACCGGAACGACCAGCGTGCTCGTGACGCACGAGCTCTCGGACGCCTTCCCCTGGGCCGAGTCCTGTCTGGTGCTCGACCACGGTCGCGTGGTCGACAGCGGATCCCCGCACGACCTTGCGACCAAGCCGGCGCATCCGTTCGCCGCCAGGCTCGCCGGATTCAGCGTCGTGCCCGGCACGTGGCGGAGCGGTTCGCTGCAGGTCGTGGGCGCCTCACTGGGCGGCGTACCGGATGCTCCACTCGCCGAGGGCGCGCAAGCTTTCGGCATCGTCGCACCGCGCGACGTGGCCGTTCGCTTCGGGGATGCCGGCGGCGTGCGCACGAGCATCCGCTCGGTGTCTGCGCACGCCGGCGCACTTCGTCTGGAGACCACGGTGGGCCTCGTCGCGGAGCTCTCGCTAGCGGAGGCACTGGCGGCGTCGGCCGGCCGGATGCCCGAGCCCGGCGATCCGGTATCGGTCACCCCGAGCGCGCTCCGGGTGGTGGCAGCGCCCACCCGTTAGCCTCAGCTCTCGGGCTCTTCCTCGGCTTCGAGGGTTTCGTTCGGGTCGATGGAGGAGTCGTCGGTCTCGGTGGCCCGCATCGCCTCCTGCTCCTCCTGCTGCGCCTCCGCGGCGACCTCTTCTTGGCGGTGCTTCTTGCCGAACATGTTCCGTTCCCGTCGTCGTGTGCTTGCGCGGCGACGAAGCGCCGGACTGAGTCGTGCTCGAGTCGCCTCGCTTTCGACACTATGCCCGTCGTAGCAGCCTCAACAGGGCGTCGCTGCGACGGTGCACGCTGCTTCAGACCAGCAGCGTGGGCGAGCCGTATTCGGCCACGCGTCGGTCTGAAGTGAGGAGTGTGTAACCCTCGGTGCGTGCCTGCGCCACCAGCATCCGGTCGAACGGATCGCTGTGGATGCGCGGCAAATCGCCCACCGCGACAGCATGCGCGCTCGTGATGTCTAGCTCGCGATAGCCGACCTCGATCAAGCCGCGGCGAAACACAGCTGCCGAGAGCTGAAACGATGAACGGCCCAATGCCGCCTTGATCGATATCTCCCAGATCGAGGCGGCACTGAAGATCACCGCATTGTCTTCGTCCTCGAGGAGATCTCGCGCGCTCCGGCTGAGGCGCGGCTCGTCACCGGCCGCCCAGATCAGAAGGTGCGTGTCGAGCAGATACTTCATTCGCGCGACTCCGTGGTCACCGGCTCCTCACCCGCGAACAGAGCTGCGACGTCTTCCGACATCCACTCGTCGAAGTCGTCTGGCACGGAGGGCATGTTCTTGTACCAACCGAGCCTTCGCGGCTGGGCAACCGGCGTGTCCAGCCGCGTGAGCTTCGCGACCGGCCGACCCGACTTGGCGATGATGATCGTTTCACCGCTCGCTGCCGCTTCGACAAGGCGCGAGAAGTGCGTCTTCGCGTCATGGATGTTGACGGTACGCATTCGTCTGCTCCACTGGACTAGATCAAGTGGACTAAGTCTACTCATGGTTTCGCACTACTCCCGTGTGGACGAGAAGCCAAGAACCAGCGGGAACTGAGGCGCGGATGCGACTCTGAGAAGCCCTTCGTCTGCACCCGACGTATCGTGGCGGTGTGGCCAGCGCAGATCAGACTGCTTCGCCGGATGCCGACGTCAACGTTCGCGTGCGCCGCATCTACGATGCGCCCGAGCCCGGTGACGGCAAGCGCGTGCTCGTGGATCGGCTGTGGCCGCGCGGCATGAGCAAGGAACGCGCGGAACTGTTCGAGTGGTGCAAAGACGTGGCGCCGTCACCGCAGCTGCGACAGTGGTACGGGCACGATCCGGAGAAGTTCGACGAGTTCGTGAAGCGGTATCGCGCCGAACTCGACGACCGCGAGCACGTCGAGGCGCTCGATTCACTCCGCAAGCTTGCGCACGACGGAACGGTGACGCTGCTCACGGCATCCAAGCGCGACGACATCAGCGCGGCCACTGTGTTGCAGCAGGTGCTGACTGGAGCGGATGCCTGAGGCCGGGCTCGACCAGCGGTCGACAGCTCAGCCAGTCGCCCTCGAGCGCACGGAGACGCGACCCTCGGCGACGCGCACGTCCCAGACCGGCTCGGGCACGGATGCCGGTCCGCGATGAACGGTGCCGTCGTCCAGACGGAACTCGCTGCCGTGCCACGGACACTGCACGCATCCGTCGACCAGCGATCCCTCGTCGAGCGGTCCGCCGGCATGCGTGCACGTCGCGGACAGCGCGCGAACGACGCCGCCCTGCTTCACCAGCATCACGGGCACATCGCCGGCCGTCACACGCAGCGGTGTGGCTTCCCTCACGTCAGCCTCAGCGGCAACGTCAGCCCACTCCGCTTCCGAGCCCTGGAACGCGGTGTGGTTGATCCCGACGCCGCGCACGAGCGACAGGTGGCCGCCGAGGTACGCCGCGACCGACATCACCCCGAAAGCCAGCAGGCTCAGCCCCATCCCGCGGCCCCTGTGGCCGCCCCGCCGAGACAGCCACGAGACGATCTGCAGCACGAGTGCCGCGTCGTTCAGGAGCGCGTGCACGAGTCCGACCCGCTTCGTCGGGCCGTGCGTGTCCGCCCAGTCGGATGCCCCGGCCATCGCCGTCGGAATCGCGCCGAGGACTCCGAGACCCACCATCGTCTCGCCGAGCGGGCTCCGCGTTCACCGGCAGTGACATCCAGCAGCAGCGCAGCGCTCCAGAACCCGATGGGCACATCGGTGAGCATCGGATGCAACGCATGCCCGAGCCATGTTCCCGAGAGCAGGTTCTTCACCGCCTTGCGCTTCGTGGCTTTCACGACGAGCCCCGAAAGCGGATCGGCGACCGCGTCGAGTGCGCTGGCCCCCTCGATCGCGCTGGTCAGACGGTGCGCGGTTCTGTTCAGTCTTCCCATGCGTCCGGGTCTAGCCCAGACCTTTCCGACGGTCAACGCCTTGGCAGGGCGGATCGGCGCGGCGTCGTCACGCAGGTCGGGATGCTCGTGCCCACCCGGCCATGCTTTCGACCGATACCGCCGGGCGGTGGTGCGAACACGGGCATACCCTGCCGTTATGGCGGACAACGACACGAGGGCGGATGACGCACCCCAGCAGATCGAGGACTGGTCCATTCTGACGGCGGGGCGCCGCTACGAACTCCGCAGCGGCGACGACCGACGGCAGGGAAGGTTCCTGCACCTGCTCGGCGACGACGTCGCGTTGTTCGAGCTGGACGGCAGCGAGGTGTCGGAGCCTTTCGAGCAGTCCGATTGGACGGTCTACCCCACGCCGTGAGCGGGCGCGGCTGCGCGCACCGACCCCATGTAAAGCGTGCTTGACACGCATCCGTCGTGACCGTACAGTCGAGACATGACAAGCGAGCTTGACACGGACGGGGAATCGTCGATCGAACTGCGACGCCTGCGCGCCTTCCGACTGCGCGTGTGGATAGGGGTCGGATGCCTCGTGCTCGCGAACCTCGCGCTCGCCCTGTGGGGCCGCGAAGGCGGCGCGCTGCGGTGGGTGCTGGCCGTACTGCCGCTGCTTCCGATCATCTGGATGGTGATCGTGATCGTGCTCCGCGTTCGGCAGATGGACGAGTACCAGGTGGAGCTGCTCTTCCCCGGACTCGCGGTCGGGTTCACCCTGTCGATGGTGACCGCGCTCACGCTCGGCACGCTGGGTTCTGCCGGAATCGCCGTGCCCACCAGCGGATGGCTCGTCGCGATCGTGGGGATCGTCTCGTGGGAGTTCACCAACCTGCTGGTCGGCGCACCCAAAGCCTGATGGAGAATCTGATCCGCGCCGAGCGCGAGGGTCGCGGCTGGACGCAGGCGACCCTCGCCGAACGCCTGGATGTCTCGCGCCAGACGGTCGTCGCGCTCGAGACCGGAAAGTACGATCCGTCACTCCCCCTGGCGTTCCGCATCTCGCGGCTCTTCGGAAAGCCGATCGAGGAGCTGTTCACGCCGGCAGGTCGCTGAAGAAGCTGCGACACGACGATGGGCCCCGGGCACGGATCCGGGGCCCATCTGCTTCGTTCTCGGGCGCGCCCGAGAGGCTTTGTTACCGCTGCTCCGCTTGCGCCCGCGCGAACAGCAGATACGCGGATGCCGTCCAGGTGTAGGCGCGGTCGCGCAGGCCTTCGCCCGTGACGGCATCGAAGTTCTCCGCGAACCCGGACTTCTCGCAAAGGCGCAGGAAGCGCTCGCGCACAGCATCCGCGAGCTCGGTCTGCCCGGCTCGGCGCAGGCCGTCCTCGACCAGCACCGTCGACGGTGCCCAGATCGGGCCGCGCCAATAGCCGTCAGACTCGTAGTCTTCCGAGTCGACGGGTTCGGTGGCCAGGCCCCACTCCGTCAGGTGCTCGCGGATGCCGTCGGCCAGCACCTCCGCCGTCTCGGTCTCGAGCGCCTCGCCGAGCACGATCGGAAGGAGTGTGAGCAGGCTGCGTCGCTTGGCCTCCCGGCCGTCGGATGCGGCGACCGCGACGTATCCGTCGCCGCGCCAGAGCCCGGCGAGGCCCTCGCGCACCTCGACTTCCGCTTGCGCCCATGCCGAAGCATCCGTCTCATACCCCAGCTCGACGGCCAGGTCGCGAAGAACACGCAGCTGGATGATGAGGAAGGCGGCGAGGTCGGGGGACTCGATGACACGGTCGCGGTCGAAGGTCGTCGCGTTGTCCCACCCGCTGTCGTTGCCGTGCTGGTAGTGAGGCACGGCGTGCCCTGGCACGCGACGGTGGTCGAGCCAGAACCGGCTCCAGGCGGCGAGGCGCCGGTAGGTCTCCGCCAGCTGCGGGTCGATCAGCGATGCCGGCAACGCACGGCGCAGGCCGGTGAACGCCCATCCGTGGATCGGCGGTTTCACGTAGTTGTACAACGCCTCGGAGTGCGTCACAGAGTCGGGGAGCGCACCGGCGTCGGTCTGATGGTCGAACGGCAGCATGAACTGGTCGAAGGCCAGCTCCGGCTGCCCGCCGGCGAGGGCTAGCGCGTTGAAGCAGTGGTCCCAGCTCCACACCTTGTCCATCCAGTGCTTCGACATGAGCACGCCCTCGCGGTCGAGGAAGCCCTCGGGACGCACGGTCGCCGACCACAGCACGTACGAGGCGGCGACCGCAGCCGGCACGGCATGGTCTCGCCACGGCGCGACGGCGTCGAGGAACGCTTCGAACTCCTCGCGCACCGACTCACGGGCTTCGTCGAACGTGGTCAGACTCCGGTACGGCTCGCGTGCCGTCTCGAGCTCTTCGACGACGAGTTCCCATTCGTTCTCGGCGACCGCTTCGACCCAGCGGTCGGCGCTTCCGAGCGACTCGCCGCCCACGACGTGCACCTCGCCTGCGATCACGGTGATGCGGTAGCGCCGGCCCGTCTCGTAGGAGGTGTAGACCGGGGAGCCATCGATCGGATCGGTGAATAGATACATGCCGGTGAAAGGGGTGAGCTCGTCCGCCGCCTCCGCGAACCGCATCCCCAGGCCACGTCCGCGAAAGCGGATGATGTCGGTCGTCTCGAAGACGGCCTCCACGTACCCAGCCGGGGACTCCCAGCGCAAGACGCACGGTGTGGCGGTGGTCGTGGCATCCACCGGATCGCCTGCCAGGGTGGGCACGAGCCGCAGCACGGCGTGCATGCCGGTGGTGTGCGAGACCAGGTGGATGTCGCGCTCCGCGCGGTGGAGGCCCACGACCGGCGAGAGGTCGAGCCACGAGCCCCGCCGGCTGAACGGGATGGCCCGCACGTCGAACTGGTCTTCTCCGGGGAACGCTGCCGGCGCTGGAACGGTTTCGAGCTGGGTCATGGGGCGGTTCAGTCCTTCACTGCGCCGGCGGTGACCCCGGCGGCGACGTAACGTTGGGCCACGATCAGGAGGACCGCGGCGGGAACGGATGCGACGACTGCGGTCGCCATGATCGCGTTCCACTGCTGGTTGTTGTTGCCGATGTATCGGTAGATGCCCATCGTGATCGGCTGCAGCCCTCCACCGCCGTCGACGGTGGAGGCGAAGATGAAGTCGGACCACGCCCAGAGGAACGCGAACAACGACACGGTGACGATCGAGTTGCGGCTCACGGGCATGACGACGGACCTGAACGTGCGCCAGTGCCCGGCGCCGTCGATCTTCGCGGCCGAGAGGAGCTCGTTCGGGATGCCGCTCATGAATGCGGTGAAGATGAGCACTCCGAACGGCACGGCGATGGTCGAGTCGGCAAGGATCAGCCCGGGGATGGTGTCGAGCAGCCCGAGATTCAGGTAGATGACGTAGAAGCCCATCGCCATGACGACGGCCGGGATCATCTGCGCGATGAGCAGGATGAAGCTGAGCGCGCCACCGCCCTTCGGCCGCAGCTTGGCGAGCGAGTACGCGGCGGGCGCCGAGAGCGCCACCGTGAGCACCACCGTGCCGAGGCCGATCACGAGGCTGGTCGCCAGGAACGGGAACTGCTCCGAGAACACCTGCCGGTACCCGTCGAAGGTCGGGTCTACGGGTAAGAGGTTCGGTGGAGACTTGCGCATGTCCTGCGTCTTGGTCAACGAGACGTTGATCATCCAGTAGACCGGGAACAGCATGAGTGCCGTGAACACGACGCCCAGCAGGATGCGCCACCAGGACTTCTGCACGCTCATGAGATATCCATTCGTCGCTGCACGCGGATGTAGATGAGCCCGAACACGACAGCGATGACGATGAGCAGGTTGCCCACAGCGGCCGCCGGAGAGAAGTCGGGAAGGGTCGAGCCGAACCCGAGCTGGTAGGCCCAGATCGCGAAGGTCGTGGAGGCGCTGCCCGGCCCGCCCCGCGTCATGATCCAGATGATGTCGAACACCTTGAGCGTGTAGACGAGGCCGAGCAGGATCGTGATCGCCGACACCGGGCGCAACAGGGGGAACGTGATGCGCCAGAAGCGCTGCCAGCCGTTGGCACCATCGATCGATGCGGCTTCGTAAACATCCGCCGGAATGTTCTGGAGTCCGCTGTACATGATGACGAGATTGAACGGGATGCCGATCCAGATGTTCGCGATGAGCACGGCGACGAGCGCCCAGTGCGGCGATGTCAGCCAGTTCACCGACGGCAGGCCGACGGCGTTCAGGAACGAGTTGATGACCCCGGAGTCGCTGTTGAGCATCCATGACCAGGTGGATGCCGACACCAGCAGCGGCAGCAGCCAGGGCACCAGGAAAAGCGCGCGCAGCACTCCCGACAGCCTGAAGCTGCGGTAGAAGAAGACGGCCAACGCCAGCCCGATGGAGAACTGGAAGACGATCGAGACGAGCGTGAAAACGGCCGTGTTCAGAAGCGCCGGCCCGAAGGTGGGACTCGTGATCACCGCGACGTAGTTGTTGAACCACACCCACGGCGCGCTGCCGTCGACGAACGTGCGCACCGAGTAGTCGCGCAAGCTCATGTCGAGGTTCCGCAGGAGCGGGAACGCGTAGAAGACGAGCAGGTAGACGACCACCGGCGCGAGGAACGCCCACGCGATCAGCTGCGCCCGCCTCTTCTCCTTCGCCCGGCTCGAGCGGCGGTCGATTTGCTGCCCGCCGCTCGGGCGGGGAGCGGCCTTATCGGCCGTTCCCCGCGCGGTCGGGGGTGCAGCTGTCTCGGGTGACATCTGCATCACTGGCATCTCTTGTCTTCCGGGCCCGCGATCACTTCGTCTTGGACGCCGCCGCGGTCTGCGCGGCCTTCATGGCGTCACTCGGCGTCTGCGAACCGGAGAGGGCGTTCTGCACGGCTCCCCACATCTGCTGCGAGATGATCGGGTAGTTCGTGCCGAGGTTGTCGCCGGTCCTGGCCTTCGCCGTCTGCACCGCGTCCACCCACGGCTTGAGGCTCGGGTCCGCGGCCAGCTGCTTCTGCTGCACCGTCTTCGTCGCGCCGATGTAGTTCAGCGTGTTGACCGTGTTCACGACGTTCGTCGAACTGGTGAGGCAGGAGACGATCTTCGCCGACGTCTTGTACCGCGACGAGTCCTTCTGCACGGGAATCGTGAAGAACTCACCGCCGGTGGGCGCTGGAGCCGCCGTTCCGGCCGTCTTCCCTGGAAGCGGAACCACCTTGTAGCCCGCCTGCGCGGCGCTGGCCTTCTGCCAGGTGCCGTTCTCGGAGAAGCCGAAGTCGCCGGTCTGGAACTCCTGCCAGCTCGTCGTCTGCGTGTCGTTGATCACGGAGTTCGGTGCCAGACCCTGCTTCACCCAGTCGGTCCAGAGCTGCAGCGCGGCAACTCCCTGCGACGAGTCGAGCTTCTTCAGGTTCGCGCCCGCACCCCAGAACCATGGCAGGAACTGGAACGAGCCCTCCTCGGTGCCGATCGCCGAGAACGTGATGCCCTTGTGTCCGGATGCCACCACCTTCTGGAGTGCGGCGGTCAGCGTGTCCCAGTCCGTCACGCTGTTGATGTCCACGCCCGCTGCCGCGAGCACCTTGGGGTTGTAGTACAGCGCGAGCGTATTGGCTCCGATCGGAACGCCGTAGGTCTTGCCGTCGATCACACCGGCGCCGAGGATGTTCTGCGCGATGCCGCTGGTCGACAGTCCGTTGTCGGTGGTCGTGGTCAGGATGCCGGCATCCGCCAACGTCGAGACCACCGGGTTGTCGACGAGGAGCACGTCCGGCGAGTTCTTCTGCTGTCCCGCCAGAAGAGCCTTGTTGGTCAGGTCACTCGTGTCGTACGCGGTGCGCTTGATCTTCACGCCCGCGTCGCTGCCGCACTTGTCGATGACCTTCGCCCAGTCCGACGACGCGTTGTACTGCGGGTACGGGTCCCAGAACGTGTAGGTTCCGCCTGCCGAGCTGCCGGATCCTGAACCGGAGCTGCTGCATCCGGCGAGCGCGCCCGCCGTGATTCCGGCCGCGACGACGGCCGCCGCGATGGCACGGACCTTTCGGGTCTTGTCCACGGTATTTCCTCTCTGAAATGTGATCTGTGGTGAGCGGCGTTTGATCCGTGCGCACGCCATCGTGACCGTCAGACAGCTCGAGTGCTGC
Source organism: Humibacter ginsengiterrae (assembly GCF_054780115.1). Taxonomy (NCBI): domain Bacteria; kingdom Bacillati; phylum Actinomycetota; class Actinomycetes; order Micrococcales; family Microbacteriaceae; genus Humibacter; species Humibacter ginsengiterrae. The sequence continues at coordinate 13,735 of NZ_BAAGWY010000019.1, read as the reverse complement.
CCCGGTCGGTGATCTCCGGCGCGACCAGTTCGAGAACGTGGTCACCGGAGAAGTCGGGATCCTGAAGTCGTTCGATCAGGGTTTGGACCGCTGCGCGGCCCAGCTTGTCGGGCGACGATTCCACGGCCGTGTACGGCAGGGAGAACAGCCGCCCGAAGTCTTCGGAGTAGATGCCGACGACGGAGAGGTCGTCGGGCACGCGGATGCCCCGCGTGTGCAGCACGGAGGGCAGCGCGGCGATCATCGCGTCGTTGTGCACGATGAACGCGGTCGCCTCCGGGCGCTCGTCGAGAATGTGGGTCAGCTGCTCGTTCACGCCCGGCTGCTGCGTCTCGCCCGGATAGGAGAACACGCGGATGCCGTGTCGCGACGCCCGCTCGAGTGCCGCGTCGCGGAAGCGCCAGGCATACGCCCCGCCGCGCTCGTACACGTGCTCGTTCGGCGTGATCATCACGACCTCGCGGTGCCCGAGGGCCGCGAGGTGGTCGACGAGCACTCGGCCCGATTCCGCGAAGTCGAGGTCGTAGACGTCGAAGCCCTCGGTTGTGCGCGGTAGTCCGACCATGGCGCCCGGCTGGCGGATCTTGCGCAGCACCGGGAGGCGGTCGTCGTCATGCGCGACGTTGAGCAGCATGACGCCGTCGATCATGTTCGAGGATGCGATGCGCTGTAAGGCATGGGCGCCGTCGGCCTCCGTGACCATCAGAATGTCGTAGCCCGCGGCACGGGCGGCATCCGAGATCGGCAGAACGTACTGCAGCATGGCCGGCGAGAACTCGTCGGGGAGGAACTGCACGAAGAGGCCGAGCACGTGCGTCTGCGATGACGCGAGTGCGCGGGCTCCCGCGTTCGGGGCGAAGCCGAGGTCGGCGATCGCCTTCTCGATCCGGTCGCGCGTCTCCTGCGCGATCGGTCGCTTTCCGGAGATCGCGTACGACACGGTGCTGGCCGAAACACCCGCATGGCGGGCGACGTCTGCCATCGTGGTCATCGTTTCTCCTCATCGTCGAAGCGCGTCGATGCGAGTGTAAACACGTCTACGTACGGCCGCAACTCGCCTGCTGTATTCCCTTGATTTCAGCGGGGATTGCAGCATTCGCAGCGCTGGCGGTGCTCATCATCGATTCATCGATGCGCTTGCGTAGGCCCTTGACGCGCACGATGAGCGAGCGTTACCGTCGTGCTCGGCGCCGCACGGAATACCGAGTGCCAGTTCTCTCCAGAGCAGGAGCAGGAAATGATTCGCACCTCCCATCGATTGCCGGGCAGCGTTGCCGCCGTCGGCGTAGCGGTCGCGCTGGCCGCAGCCGCGCTCGCGACGTCGCCCTGCGCATCCGCCGAGCCCACGGCAGCGAGCACGCTGGTCGTCAGCGCCGATCAGACGTTGCGACCCGTGACTCACGTGGCCTCCGGCTCGCTTTACGGGCTGGCGACAGCGACAACGCCGGCCGACTCCCTTGTCGAGCCGCTGCATCCGAACACGTTCGTGCAGATGGCCCCCGGCGGATCGCAGCTGCCGAACGGGGAGCCCTCCCCCGCCGGCGACGCGCTCAAGGTGGCACCCGAGGCGGCGAAAGCCGGCGCGAAGGTCGTCGTGCGCATGTCGGACTGGTATCCGAACTTCCCGTATCGCTGGGTGAGCTGGCCGGACTGGCTGAACGCCGTCGACACGCAGGTGAAGGCGGTGCAGGCATCCGGAGCCACGAACATCTCGGCGCTGGCGCCGTGGAACGAGCCCGACTGGACGTGGAACGCCGCCGCGGCCGGGCCGTTCAACGACTTCTGGACCCGAACGGTGCGTGAGATCAAGTCGCTCGATCCCACGATTCCGATCCAGGGACCGAGCTACTCGGACAACATCTCGGGAATGAAGAGCTTTCTCGAGAACGCTGTCGCCACCGACACCGTGCCCGACATCATCGCCTGGCACGAGCTGGAGAGCTCGAGCAAGATCGCCGGTGACATCCAGACCGTCACCTCGATCGAGAAGAGCCTGGGCATCACGCCCCGGCCGATCGCCATCGAGGAGTACGCGACCCCGTCGGAGGTCGGCGTACCCGGTGCCCTGGTCGGCTACATCGCGAAGTTCGAGCGTTACGGCGTGAACAACGCGGAGCTCGCGTTCTGGAACCACTACGGAACCCTCGGCGACCTCCTCACCGACACCGGAGGATCGCCGAACGGCGCCTACTGGCTCTACACGTGGTACGGCGCGATGACCGGGAACATGGTCGTCACGACGCCGCCGGCGAACAGCGGGCTGGATGGCGCGGCATCCGTCTCGCCCGACAAGAAGAGCCTGGACGTCATCTTCGGCGGCGGCTCCGGATCGACAGCGGTCAAGGTGACCGGGCTGAAGTCGCTGCACCTAGGTCGCAACGTCGACGTGAAGCTCGAGTACACCCCGTCGAAGGGACGCACCACGGCCGTGGCCGGTCCCATCGCAATCTCGGACACCACCTACCGTGTCTCCGACGATGGCTCGATCACGGTCCCGGTCGCGATGAACGCCAGCTATGGGTATCACCTCGTCGTCTCGAAGTCGACGAAGGCGAGCGGGATCTCCGGCACGTACAGCGTGACCAACGCGAACAGCTCGCTCGCACTCGCACCTTCCGCAACCTCGGGATCGGATGCCGTCGTGCAGGCGGATGCGAACGAGTCCGCCTCCCAGCGCTGGACGATCTCGCCAGCGCTGAACGGCCTGTACACCATCACGAACCAGGCGAGCAGTCTGCGGCTCGGCATCGACGGCACGGATCCGGGGTCCGGGGCAGTCCTGCAGAAGCCGTCGTCGGCATCCGGTCAGCTCTGGCAACTCATCCCAGACGGGGCTGGGCACGACAAGATCGCCAACTATGACAGCGGCCTCGTGCTCGGTGTGGTGGGGCGGAGCACGAACTCGGGCGCCGCGGTGATCCAGTGGGCGGATGGCCAGCTCACCTCCGCGTGCTCGGCTACCGGTCCCCGCACCCCGGGCAAGATCGGCGGCGCGGTCACCCTGTGCGGCAACGGCGAATACGTCAGCATGCCGAACGGCATCCTGAGCGGGCTCTCCGGCGACTACACGATCTCGGCGTGGGTGAACCCGTCGGCAGACACCCAGTGGTCGCGCGTCTTCGACATCGGCACAGGAACAACGGACTACGCCTTCCTCACCGCGAACGCCGGTTCGGCCCCTCGATTCGCGATCACCACGAGCGGTGCGGGAGGTGAGCAGGTGATCAACGGCACGTCACAGTTGCCGCTGAACACGTGGTCGCTGCTCACCGTGACGGTGTCGGGCACGACCGGAACGCTGTACGTGAACGGCACCGCCGTCGGCACGAACACGGCCATGACCGTGCACCCGAGCCAGCTAGGTGCCACCACTCAGGACTGGATCGGACGTTCCGAATACAACGATCCCTATCTGAACGCGGCCGTGGATGACTTCAACATCTACGACCGGGCGCTCACGGCGTCCGACGTGGCGGCACTGGCCGGCGGACAGGCCGGAGCCGGGGATGTTGTGCACTATGCGTTCGACGAGACAGGCGGAGCCACCGCGGACGACTCATCGGGCAACGGCCGTAACGCCACCATCGTGTCGAACCCGGTCTCGACCGGCTCGAACGTGGAGTCGCCCGACCAGCTCTGGACGCTGACGAGGATCTCCGGATAACCGAGCCGGCCGGGGAAGAACCACCGGCATCCGCTGGTTCAGCAAGGTGTGAACGACTTGCTCCGCCGGGCGACCGTCGTCGTCATCGGCGCCGGTCAGGCCGGGCTGTCGGCCGCGTACCACCTGACGAGGCGGGGGTTCTCCAGCGCGTTGGAGAACCCCCGCCTCGAGCGGACGTACGTCGTGCTGGATGCGAATCCCGCGCCCGGCGGAGCGTGGCAGCACCGCTGGCGGTCGTTGAAGGTCGCCACCCTCAACGGGATCTTCGCTCTGCCCGGTTATCCGTCGCCCGCCTTGGATCCTCAAGAGGAGAGCCGTGTCGCCGTTCCGCGATACTTCGCCGGCTTCGAACGGGAACACGACCTCGCGATCCTGAGGCCGGTGGCCGTCTCGTCGGTGCGGCGCGCCGACGACGATCCGGATGGCGACCTCATCGTCAGCACGGACCGCGGTGGGTGGATAGCCCGCGCCGTCATCAATGCGACCGGCACCTGGGACAACCCGGTGCTCCCCCACTATCCCGGCCAGGAGACGTTCCGCCGCCGACAGCTGCACACCCGCGACTACGTCGCACTGGAGGAGTTCGCGGGGCAGCGTGTCGCGGTCGTCGGCGGCGGCATCTCGGCGATCCAGCAGCTCGAGGAGATCTCACGCGTCGCCACGGTCTTCTGGTACACCCGGCGTGAGCCGACGTTCATCGAGGGGCACTTCGAGCCGGAGACCACGGGCCGCGCGACCATCGCCAAGGTGGTCGCCGACGTCGAAGCCGGCCGCCCGACCGGGTCCGTCGTCTCCTACACCGGCCTCGGCTGGACGCCTTACGCTGTCGCGGCGCGAGACCGCGGTGTGCTCGTGCGCCGACCCATGTTCACGCGTATCGAGCCCCACGGGGTACGCGAAGCCGACGGCACCTTCACGAGCCTCGACGTCATCCTGTGGGCGACCGGCTTCAAGGCATCCCTCGATCATCTTTCGCCGCTGCAGCTGCGCAATGAGCTGGGCGGCATCCGGATGCTCGGCACTCAGGTCGCGACGGATCCGCGCATCCATCTCATCGGCTTCGGCCCCTCGCAGTCGACCGTGGGCGCGAATCGTGCGGGGCGGGATGCCGTCCGCGTGCTCGCGAAACACCTTGCGGTCGAGCCTGCCGCCAGTCTCCCGTGATCACCCCTGCCCGCGACCTTTCGCCGCGTGCAGACGTCTTGCCGCGCTGAGCCAGCTCCGCCTCGCGACGGTTCAGCCGTGACCCTTCTTCTTGCCGTTTCCGTTTCCGTGATTCCCCTTCGGCTTGCCAGGGCCCGGAACCACCGGCGGAGTGGGCGTCGGGCTCACGGTGACGACGACCGTGGGCGCAGGAGTGTGCGCGGGTGTCGCCGGATGCTGTCCGGCGCTTAAGAAGGACCACGCGAGGACCGCGCCCGCGAGGACAACAGCAGCGATGACGACCGCGATGGCGACGGCGATGGGCCTCCTGCGCGACGGTGCGACGGCCGGAGGCGCCTCCTCGACGCAGTCTTCGGGCCCCAGGCGAATGGTGGGCGCGTCCGACGAGGAGGGCAGCAGCAAGGTGGGCGCAGCCGTCAGAATCGCGGTCGGCCCGCCGTCTCCTCTCGAGGAGAGCTCCCCTGGGGGTCCCAGCGCGTCGAAGGATGCAGCCAGACGCGCGGCCGCCGGACGCTCGCCCGGGTCCCGGGCCGTCATCGAACGGAGCAGCGCGCCCCAGTCCGCCGAGAGGCCGGCCGGCAGCACGGGATCCCTCGCCAGCCTGGCGACGCTCGACTCCACGGCAGGACCGGGAAACTCGCGATGCCCGGTCAGGCACTCCAGTACCACGAGGCCGAGCGAGTACACGTCGGTCGCCGGGCCTACCTCGCTGCCCGACACCTGCTCCGGGCTGAGGTACCCGGCCGTCCCGAGCACCAGGCCCGCGGTCGTGAGCTTCTCGGATCCGATGAGCTGCGCGATACCGAAATCGACGAGCTTGACAGAGCCGCCGGCATCCTCGATCAGGATGTTCTCCGGCTTCACGTCGCGATGCACGATGCCGCGACGGTGCAGATACTCCAGCGCCGCACCGAGCTCACGGCCGAGGCGGCGCGCGAGATCAGGATCGGCACCCTCGCGTTCGATGCGCCGCCGCAGCGACTCGCCCTCGATCAGCTCCATGACGAGGAACGCCGGCCGACGGTCGTCCGGACCTGCCGGCCATTCCGCGTCGAACAGCGTGGCCAGGTGCGGATGGCTCGCCGCGGCGAGCACGTGCGCCTCGCGCAGCCGGCGCTCCGGGTCGGAGCCGATGGCGCCATCCGCACTGAACACCTTGACCGCGACCGGCCGGCGGAGCTTCTCGTCCCACGCCCGGTAGACGGTAGACATGCCGCCTCTGCCCAAGGCTGCGCCGAGACGGTAGCGGCCTGCCAGCAGCACCGGCTCGGCCGGGTCTGGCTCAGGCATCCGTCTCCTTCCGATCGGCTCTCCACGATACGGGTACGAGGTGGACGTCGTCGCGGATCGTCGTCGGCCGGACCTCAGAGCTCGTACAGGGCATCCTCCGTGCCCGCTGCGCTGTACGAGGCAAGGAGCATGAGCTTCTCGGCGCTTTCGCTGCCGGGGTCGGCATGGTGGATGGCCAGGACGAGACTCCGGACGGAATCGCCGACAATGAGCTTTTCGCGGTTGAGTGTGAGTGGTCCGACGAGCGGATGGTTGAAAGTGATCGGCCAGTTCTGCCTGAGCTGCACGTCGGATTGCGCCCACAACGTGCGGAACCTGTCGCTGGCGAGTGAGAGCTCCCCGACGAGTTCGATGAATCTGGCGTCGTCGGTGTCGGAGCCGACCGAGCGTCGGAAACCGGCGACGAGCCGCGCCGTCGTGTCTTCCCAATCGGGAAACAGGTCTCGCTCGTCCGGGTCGAGGAACATTGCGCGGAGCCGGTTCTCGCCGGGCACCAGACGGGGTGAGAGCGCGGTTGCGAGCGGGTTGGCGGCCAGCACGTCGAAGTAGCGGCCCTCGACGAATGCCGGGAGGTTGATGGATGCGAGGAGCTTGGCGATGCCCTCAGGAACGCTCTCGCGCCTGGGGCGGTGACGCGGCCCGCTGGTCGCAGGCGTGGCGAGGGAGAGCAGATAAGCGGTGCCGGTGGCGTCGAGCCCGTACACGCGGGCGAGGGACTGAAGGATCTGCCGGGACGGGTTCTGGTCGCGGCCCTGCTCCAGGCGTAGGTAGTAATCGACGCTGATGCCCGCCAAGAGCGCCACCTCCGCGCGGCGCAGCCCGGGCACGCGCCGATTTGCGCCTCCCGGCAGCCCGACCTGCTCGGGCCGCACGTGTGCTCGCCGGGCACGGAGGTAGTCGCCAAGCATGTTGTTCTGCTTCGACTCCACGGCTTCATGCTAGGCACGCGGATCGGGCTGGTCGTGACCCTGCGAGTACCACTGTCAGCAGGGTCTACTCATGCGATTCGAGGTCGGGCGAGCATCGAGGGGTCGGTCCAGAGCATTCACGCGAACTCCGTTTCCGGGCAAGCTGAGTCGACACCCCCGTGAGAGTCCGAAAGGAACCTGCATGTCACGAATCGCGTTGATCACTGGCGGAAACCGCGGCATCGGCCGCGCGTCCGCCTATGCCCTCGCCGAGGACGGGACGGATCTGATCATCACCTACCGCTCGAGCCCGCATGAGGCTGAAGCGGTCGTCGCGGAACTGACCGAACGCGGCAGAACCGCCGTCGCCCTTCGCCTCGACATCACCGACGACGAAAGCTTCCCCGAGTTCGGCGAACGACTACGCGAGCTCCTGCACGACCAATGGGACCGCGAAAGCTTCGACATCCTCGTCAACAATGCCGGCTTCGATCGCGTGACGCCGTTCGGCAAGACGGATGCGGCCGCGATCGACGCGCTCTACTCGGTCCACGTCAAAGGCCCCATCCTGTTCACGGAGCGACTCGCTCCGCTGATCGGCGACGGGGGCCGCATTCTGTTCACCTCCTCGGGCCTCACCCGATACGTCGCCAATCCCGCCTACTCGGTCTACGCGTCGATGAAGGGCGCCATCGAGATCTACACGAAGTATGCGGCGAAGATCCTCGGTCCCCGTGCCATCGCGGTCAACGTACTGGCGCCAGGAGCGACGGCGACGGACTTCGCCGGCGGCATCATTCGCGACGACGAGCAATATCGGGCGATGATCACGTCCAACCAGGCTTTCGGCCGTGTGGGCGAACCGCAGGACATCGGCGGCGCGGTGCGTACCATCACCGCGCCCAGCGCCGGCTGGATCACCGGGCAACGCATCGAGGCATCCGGCGGGCAAAGCCTCTGAACACCTGCGCCCCCGCCTGCCCGCGAGAGCGGCTCGCAGGATTCCGGGCATCCGATACGAATGGATGGAGAAATGACTGACACTAGACCGCGACTCGCGCTCATCACCGGCGGAAGCCGTGGCATCGGCCGCGAGACCGTTCTTGCGCTGGCAGCTCGCGGCGTTTCGGTGATCTTCACCTACAACACCGACAGGGAGTCGGCGGACGAGGTCATCCGGGCTGCTGGCACGAAGGAGGCGAAGGTCACCGCGCTCCAACTCGACGTCGCGCAGCTCGAGCAACTGCCGGGTTTCGTCGAACAAGTCGACGCCGAACTCACCGAACGCGGAACCGACAAGCTCGACTTCCTCATCAACAACGCCGGTGTCTGGCACACAGCCTCCTTCGCCGACACGACCGTCGACGAGTTCGACCGGCTCCTTTCGGTCAACGTGCGCGGGCTGTTCTTCACCACGCAGGCGCTTCTGCCGCTGCTGCGCGATGGCGGCCGCATCCTCAACACCTCCTCCGGCCTGGTCCGCTTCGTCTTCCCCGGAAAGGCCGCCTACGCCATGAGCAAAGGCGCGATCGAGCCGCTCACCCGCTACCTCGCCGCCGAGCTCGCCCCTCGCGGCATCCGCGTGAACTCCATCGCGCCCGGCGCTACCGCTACCGACTTCAGCGGCGGCGTCATCCGTGACGACCCCGAGTACCGTGCGCGAGTGGGCGCGATCACCGCGCTGGGCCGGCCTGCCGAACCCGAGGAGATCGCGGCTGCCGTGGCTGCGCTGCTCTCCGATGACATGGCGTGGGTCAACGGCGAACGCATCGAGGTTTCCGGGGGGATGCGCCTCTAGGCATCGAACGCACCGTACGCCCGGCCGCTCGTACCCTCTCGTCAAGACTTGAGGGCCACCTCGAAAACCTCGGAGCTCGGCGACTCCAACTGGGCTTCCGCCTTGACCTGGTCGCGGATCGACGCATTGCTCGATTCCAACCGCCGGAGATCGGCCTCGGTCTCCCAGAAGGAGATGACGAGAGCCTTTCCGTTGTCGCGATCGGTCAGAAAGTAGAAGTCTCGGAAGCCCGAGAGCGTCGGCGCGGCATCGAGTTGCTCGCGTGCGAGCTTCTCGAGCACATCGAGCTTCTCGGCCGGCGTTTGGATGGTTTGCACTCGTGCGAACATGGTCACTCCTCTGTAATGAGACACGATCGTCTCATTTTGATGCGCCTCCGTCCACTGCCGATACACTCTCCTCGCAACTAGATCGAGGACCGTGATGGTGACCAAGAGCGAGACCGTGCGCGGCCGAACGAAAGCCGCGATCATCGACACCGCTGTGAACATGCTCGCCGCGCGGGGCGACGCCGCGAGCATGGACGAGATCGCCAAGTCGGCCGGGATCGCTCGGGCGACTCTTTACCGCTACTTTCCGAATCGCGAGCGGCTGCTGAGCGCGATGGCAGCCGCGACTGTTGATGAGCTTGCGTTGCGCATCGAGGAAGCCCAGCTGGATGCCGTGCCCTTCGAAGAGGGCGTGGCTCGCCTTTCCCGCGCCATCATTGCCACGGGCAGCAAGTTCGTGGCGCTCAATGCCGACAGCGCAACGTACAGGACGACGCATCCCGACTTCGACAGCCGGGTGACAGCACCGATGCGCGCTTTCTTCGCTCGCGGAATCGCCCACGGTGAGTTGAGAGGCGATCTCCCCGCCGACGTTCTACTCGACCTGTTCTCCGGCCTGATCAAAGGGGCGCTCGGTGCAACGGCACGCGGACACCGAGGCATTGAAGAGACGGCGGCCGCCGTCACCTCCGTCTTCCTGGGCGGAGCACGCGTGCCACCGCGATCATGATCGATGAAACGAACAGCGCTTGACGCCGGCGAAGATCGCCTTCGGGTGCGGGCATCACCTTCGGTACCAGCGGAATCCGAGAGGTCATCTCGCGTTCTCGTCTTCGCGCACGGAATCCGGATGCCTCCACCTACGCCGACCTCGTCGGACGAAGCGCTACGGCGTGAGCTCGAGGATGCCTGCCTCTTCGAGGACGGTGATCGTGCAGTCGGCGGACCAGGCGAGGTGGTGGTCGAACGACTCGTCTCCGCTTGACGCGGCACTAGGGTGCCTGCAAACGGATCCTCTTGCGGGCGCTATCGAGTGGATAGGGTCACAGGGTGTCGCTGACCTTGATGTGTGGGCTTTCGTTCTCGGGGAAGAGCACCCTGGCTGGGCTGTTAGCTGATGCCCTGGACGCCGACCTGCTCAGCTTGGACGCTATCAACGCCGAACGAGGGCTCGATGGTGGCCAGGGCATCCCGCTCGAAGAGTGGGCGCGCACGAACGATCTCGCCCAGGCTCGCGCTACCAGCGCTCTCGAAGCTGGGCGCGCTGTCGTCGTGGATGACACGGGATCGCCACGATTCATTCGAGATGGGTGGAGGAAGGTCGCGGCAGAGTCCGCCACGAGTTTCTCGATTGTCTGGGTCCAGATCGACACGGAACGGCAACGGGAACGGCTTCTCGCTAATCGCGTTGCCGCGGGTCGCCACGATGTAACGGATGACGTGATAGCGGCGCACGTGGCCAGCTTCGAGGCCCCGACAGACGAGAACCCTCTGATTGTCGACGCGGACGACACCATGAACCCGGAGACCGTCGCGGAGATCACCAGGAGTATCCGCCAACGCGCTCCCTGAAGGATCCTCTCAACTGCCCCTTCGCGCTCGACGAGACGTAGAACACGGCATCGAACACAGCCGGGCGGCGCACCGGCGACGCGGGCTGCGTGACCTTCACGTGGATGCTTTCTCCGAAATCAACGAGCCCGAACTTCCGCGGCCAACATTCGACGAACAAGCCGGTCGGTTCCTGTCGAAGATCGCCGGAATCACCCTGAACGAGAATTGCTCTTCCTCATTCGACCGATGACGCATCGCCGCATCTACTTTCCATCTTGGCAACTAGATGCTAGTTTGTCCTGCATGGACGAGAACGATCCCAGCGAGGCGGCCGGCCAGGCTGACGATGCCCTCGCCGCCTACCGCGCCTCCAGCCGACCTCCCCTCCCGTTGCCTGCCGCTCTCGTGAGCGCCGTGGCAGCAGGGACGGGTATCGCCCTCCTCGGACAGCCTTTCCAGGGCTTGCCTCGCGCGGGATTCCTCGCGCTGGCCATTGCCCTGCTGCTGATCGCGGGCGCGATCCCCACCGTGATTCGCCATCGGTCGGGGCTGCACGGCTACCGGGGTCAGGTCAGACGCGACAATGTGGTCTTGACCATCTGCACCGTCGCCCTCTTGGTGATCGGGCTGACGGCCACCCCGACCCTCGGCGTGATCTACGTCGGTCTCGGAGTCGTGGCCGCCGTGACCTGGTTCCTCACCCTGCGCACCCGATTCGGCGCCCCCGCTGGATTGCCCCATGGATGACACCGCCGGTCTCGACACCACCCTCAGCTCACCCGTTCGACTGCGCATCGCCGCCTATCTCGCCGGATGCGACACGGCCGATTTCGCCGCCGTTCAGGCCTACTGCCAGATGAGCGCATCCAATCTCTCGAAACAAGTGACAACCCTCACCTCCGTCGGCTACGTCGAGGTACGCAAGGTCGCCTCCGGCCGATACCCCAAAACCACGCTCGCGCTCACTCCCGAAGGCCGCGACGCACTGACAGGGCACGTTGCCCGACTTCGCCACATCGCGGAAGAGGGCGTGGCCAACGGCGAACAGCACCTCACCAAGCCATAAGAGCCGCGCCGTGAAGCTGCCGCCCACGTGCGGGAAGCCGAGTCAGATCGGTCAGGCCCGCGGGCGGCGGAGGGCGTCGAGCATCCGGGCGGGCATCCGGGTCAGTGCTGCCGTGGCTTCGTCCTCGAGGGCGGTCAGGTCGTGGACTTCGTCATCGGTGAGCTCTGCGGCGACGTCGGCGGCTTTGAGGTTGTCGCCGAGGTGGGCGATGGACGTGGTGCCCGGGATCGGCACGATGACCGGGGAGCGGCGCAGCAGCCACGCGAGCGCGATCCTCGTCTCGGGGACGTCGAGTCGGTGGGCTGGTCGACTGAGAGCGTCGAGCTCTCCGATAACGCCCGTGGCGAGCGGGTAGTACGGGACGAACGCAATGCCGTTGCGTTCGCAGGCCTCGAGGACTTCGACCCCTGAGCGATCGATGAGGTTGTACCGGTTCTGCACGGCAGCGATCGGCGCGACCTGCTGTGCCTGGGCGAGCAGTGGAGATGTCGCGCCCGAGATCCCGATGCGGTCGATCTTGCCCTCCTGGTGAAGGTCGACGAGAACGCCGAGGCTGTCTTCGAGCGACACCTCACCGCCGATAGACCCGGCACGTCCCTCGCTGTCGCCCCAGAGCCGCAGGTAGGTCAGGTCGCTCCGCTCGGCGCGGAGGTCGAGGAGGGCGTCCTCGACCTGGGCGCGGATGGTCTCTGGCCGACTGTCGGTGACCCATTCACCGTGCGGGCCCCGTGTCGCGCCGACTTTGTTGCCGATGAGGACATCGTCGCCGAACGGGGCCAGCGCGGCGCCGATGAGTTGGTTCACCGTGCGAGGTCCGTACGCATTGGCTGTGTCGAAGAATCGCACCCCGTGCTCGACGGCGTACCGCAGCAGCGCGATCGCGGTGTTCGGATCGGCAGGCAGGCCGATGACGCGGGGCCCGGTCAGCTGCATGGCGCCGTACCCGAGGCGCGACACGGTCACGTTCCCGAGGCTCAGGGTCGGATCGAACCCAAAGTGCTCGGCCGTGCCGGTCATGGTCTGGGTGCTTCCGTTGGCGCCTTTGCGGCTTCGTCGGCGATGCCGCGAAGCCATTGCGCGAGGAGCGCCGTTTCTGCGGGGGTGAACTGCGGGGCGCGATTCGGAAGATCCCGAAGCAGCGCGCGGGCGGCCCGCTCCGGCGGAATCTTCGTCGGCGGCTGCCCTGTGAGCTGTTCGATCAAGGCGTCACGGATTGCCTTCACGGCCGGATCTGTGATGGGCCGGTGCTGCCGATTCATCTGTGTAACGCATCCGATCGCTGTCGCGGTCGTCACCGACGCTGCCGTGGCGACGTCGATACGCAACAACCCCGCGTCGTGCATGCGAGTCAGAGCGGCCTGCAGGTGCTGGTCGGCGGTCTCCGCTGCGGCGCTGCACCGGCCGGGCGCATACATGAGGGCATACAGAGCCGGGTTGGCGATACCGAACTCGACGTGCAGATCCCAACCGGCGCGGAAGTCCGCAACGAGCTCACCAGTGCGGAGCATGGCCTCCTTGCGGTGCAGGTACTCGGCGAACGCCTGCTCCACGACCACGTCGAGAAGACCCTCCTTCGTCCCGAAGTGGTGGTACAGCGTCGGAGCCGCCACATCGGCCGCTTCGTACAGTTCACGCGTGCTGGGCACCTCCGCAGGCCGGATAGAGAGTAGGTGGGTCGCAGCGTCGAGAAGCCGTGTTCGTCCGGAGGTCATGTACCGACGATACATAATTGGGCAAGCAGAAGCTACCGTGGATATAGATCTCCTGCGGATACTCCGCCGTCTTGCTCGCAAGCCGGACCCACCGAGCATCGACCGCGTGTCGCCTCCACGTGGGCGTGGGCTAAATCCTCCGATGCACGTAAGACCCCTAGGTGAGTAGCGGGCGCGGGGCTTGAGGGTGCGTCTCGTAGCGTGGTGTCACTTCCCGCGGGGTTCTCGTCGTCGTTGACGTAGGAGGGCCATCGTGGGATGACCAGTTGTTTCCGGCAAGAAGCAAAGCGAGATCCCACGATGACCGATA
>NZ_BAAGWY010000018.1:0-50503 GCF_054780115.1 Humibacter ginsengiterrae | reverse complement strand
ATGCGAGCACTGATCCACGTCCTCCACGAGACCACCGAGCCCGCCCGCCCCGAACTGCTCCTCACCGCCTAACCATCACCCACCCACAGGGAACAACAGCAGTGACACCACACCACGGGACTTGACCGATCCAGATGTGCCAGCCACGACGAACGAGCCCGGAATCGACGAACCACCACGCAATGGACGGCGCTACCGTGCTCGCTCGTCCGTAGCGTGCTCGCCCGTCTACAGCGTGCTCGCTCGTCCGCAGCGTGCTCGCTGGGCCGACGCGCTGATCGGATGCCTCGGCCTGCCGCGGCCGCCTACTCCTCGGTGTGGCCCAGCTGCGGTGAAGGCACGAAACGGGCCGTACGCGACGACATCGCGTCGAACTCGAGAACGACCAGCTCGTTCTCGCCAGCGCGCGTCGCACCGGCGGGCACATAGAGCGTGCGCTGCGGCCCGGCGCTCCAGTAGCGCCCGAGTGGGAACCCGTTCACCCAGGCTGCACCCTTGCCCCAGGAGACCGTGTCGAGGAAGAGGTCGGCGGATGCCTCGAGCTCGAACACCACGCGATGGAATCCAGGCAGCGACAGGTCGCCGCGGCTCGCCACGCCGCCACCGACCATGTGCGCCGACGCAGCAGCACCAGCCGTGCGTGCGAGCGCATCCGCGTCCAGACGCAGCGTCTCCCACCGGTCAAGCTGAACGCCGTCGACGTTCGCCGGGCCGATCAGGCCCTTCCGCTCGCCGATGCGGGGGCCGTAGTCGACACGTCCCTCGTCCTCCACGACGACGAGCAGCTCATGGCCGCCGGGCACCACCATGGCTCGCTCGTGCCGCTCTCGCGCCAGCACTCCGACCCGCACGCCGTCCACGAAGACGATCGCGCGGTCGCGCACCTCGTCGAAGGTGAGCACCGCAGGCGAACGATTCGACAATGAGGCCCGGTAGGCGACCAACCCTCGGTAAACGCCGAGGTCTTCCATCGTGGGCAGCGTCGAATGCGGCTCCCAGAAGCCGACGGCTGCCGCGGCATCCAGAAGCCCGGCTCCGGGCGAAAGCGACACCTCGAAGCTCGGTGCCGGCGAGCGCGGCACCCGCTCGAACTCGGGCACGGGCGCGTACTTCGCGATCACCTCGCGGAACGCCCAGAACTTCTCGGTGGGGCGTCCGGCCTCGTCGATCGGGGCGTCGTAGTCGTATGAGGTGGTGATCGGCTGGTACACGCCCTTGTCGTTCGCGCCGTTCGTGAATCCGAAGTTCGTGCCGCCGTGCACCATGTAGATGTTGACGGATGCACCGGCCGCCAGCAGCGCGTCGAGTTCGGCCGCCGACGCTGCAGCGGGCGTTGTGTGGTGGTGCGCGCCCCAGTGGTCGAACCATCCGCACCAGAATTCGCCGCACATCAGCGGTCCGGTCGGCTGCTGAAGCCGCAGGCGTGCGAGGCGCTCGGCGGCGTGCGAGCCGAACGAGCCCGTCTTGTGCAGCTCGGGCAGGCTGCCGTCCGCGATCATCGATCCGCTCGGCTGGTCGACCGTGATCAGCGGGACGGAGATCCCGGATGCCCGAGTCGCCTGCGTCAACTCGCGCAGGTACTCCTTGTCGGCGCCGTATGCACCGTATTCGTTCTCCACCTGCACGAGGATGACCGGGCCGCCCGCGTCCACCTGCAGCGGTGCGACGATGCCGAGCACGTGACCCAGATAGCGCTTCGCAGGGTCGAGGAAGCGGGCATCCGTGCTGCGCATGCGCACGCCGGAGTCGGCGAGCAGCCACGCCGGCAGTCCGCCGCCATCCCACTCCGCGCAGATGTACGGGCCCGGCCGCACGATCGCGAACATGTTCTCCTCGGCGACGATCCGCAGAAAGCCCTCGAGATCGAGGCGCGGGTCATCCGTCACGAAGGCACCCGGCTGCGGTTCGTGCTCGTTCCACGGAACGTAGGTCTCGATGGTGTTGAGACCCATCGCACGGGCGAGCCGGATGCGATCGCGCCAGTGCGCGGGATGCACGCGGAAGTAGTGCAGCGCCCCCGAGATGACGCGGAAGGGGGCGCCGTCGAGCAGGAAGGCGTCGGATCCGATCTCGAAACGGCCCATGCGTGAGAACTCCAGGTTGTGGTGCGGGTGCGGCAGAGGAAACGGGCCGGCTCGTCACTCGAGCCGGCCCGTCATCGGGTGGGTCGCCGGTCGAGCAGCAATCGCCGCTCGACCGGCAGGTTTCGCTAGGAGCCGGCCTTGACCGTGAAGCCCTGCTGGTTGCCGTAGCTGATCAGCTGCTTCTGCCAGTTCTCGAGCCCGGAGTCCAGCGAGGTCGCGCTGCTGTACGACTGGCCCACCGTGTCAGCGAAGATGCTGTTCGCGTACACCTCGTACGGCAGGTACTGCCAGCCCGGCAGCACGTTCTTCGCGCCGTCGACCAGCACCTTGTTGATCTTCTGGCCGGCGAAGTACGCGGGTGCCTGGTTCAGGAACGAATCCGAGTTCTGGTCGGCGACCGTC
Source organism: Humibacter ginsengiterrae (assembly GCF_054780115.1). Taxonomy (NCBI): domain Bacteria; kingdom Bacillati; phylum Actinomycetota; class Actinomycetes; order Micrococcales; family Microbacteriaceae; genus Humibacter; species Humibacter ginsengiterrae. The sequence continues at coordinate 48,017 of NZ_BAAGWY010000018.1, read as the reverse complement.
GACGGGAACCCGCCGCCGCTCTTCACGAAGATGTCGACGCTCTGCTTGCTGTCGTTCAGCCACTTCAGGAACCCGGCGGCGAGCGCCTGGTTCTTGCTCTGCTTCATGACGACCTCGGAGCTCCCGCCGTTCTCGGCGTTCACGGCCTTGCCGTCGTAGGTCGGGATCGGCGCGACGGCCCACTGCCCGGATGCCTGCGGCACCGACGACTCGAGCACACCGGGCATCCAGGCGCCGGTGATCAGCGTGGCGATGTCGCCGTTGCCGAGGCCCTTGTACCAGTCATCCGTCCAGCCCGGCGTCTGGGAGAGGAGCTTGTTCTCGACGAGCTCGTTCCACACCGAGGTGAACTTCTTGGTGCCGGAGTCCTGCAGGTTGATCGTCACCTTCGTGCCGTCGACCTTGAACGGATGCCCGCCCGCTTGCCAGATCATGCTGGTCGCGAACCCGGGGTCACCGCTGTCGGAGGTGATGTAGGCGTTCGGGTCGGCGGCGTGCAGCTTCTTGGCGGCATCCACGTACTCGGCCCACGTCGTCGGCACTGAGATGCCGTACTTGTCGAACACGGTCTTGTTGTAGAACATCGCCATCGGGCCGGAGTCCTGCGGCAGGCCGACGAGCTTTCCCTGCACGTTGACGTTGCCCCACGGACCGACCGAGAAGTCCTTCTTCAGCTTGTCGAAACCGAACTGCTTCAGGTCGACGAGGGAGTCGCTGAGCGCGAACTGCGGGAGCGCGTAGTACTCGACCTGGGCGACATCCGGTGCGCCCTTGCCCGCCTTCACCGCGTTCTGCAGCTTGGTGTACTCCGTCGTGTTGGTGCCGGCGTTGACGAGCTTGACGTGCACCTTCGGGTACGCCTTCTCGAACGCGGCGACCTGTGCCTTGGCGGCCGGGGTCCACGTCCAGTACGTGATGGTGCCGCCCTCCTTGAGCGCCGCGTTCACGTCTGTCGAGCTGCCGCCTGCGCCGTTGCCGGATGACGAGCATCCAACCAGGGCAGCCGCGACGACCGCACCGGCGGCCGCGACGGATGCGAGCCGGCGGAGCGCCGACGATCGCGTGCTGTGTTTCATTTCGTGCCTTTCACTTCATCGGGATGTGAGGGGTTCGGGTAGAGGAGAACGACGGATGCGCTCACGACTTGACGCTTCCGGCGGCCAGCCCCGACTGCCAGTAGCGCTGCAGGAAGAGGAAGGCCACGACGATCGGCACGATCGTGAGCAGGCTTCCCGTGATGACGAGGTTGAAGATCGGCTGCGCGCCCACGCCGGTGGCCTGCGCGCTCCACTGGCCGAGGCCGACGGTGAGCGGATACCAGGTCGGATCGCTCAGCATGATCAACGGCAGGAAGTAGTTGTTCCAGGTGGCGACGATCGCGAAGAGGAGCACCGTGACGATGCCGGGCGCGAGCAGCTTCAGCGAGATCGTGAAGAAGGTGCGCAGCTCGCTCGCGCCGTCCATGCGCGCCGCCTCGAGCACCTCCGTGGGAACGGCGTCGATCGCGAACGTCCAGACCAGGTAGAGCCCGAACGGACTGATCAACGACGGCAGGATGATCGCCCACGGCGTGTTCGTCAGCCCGATCTGGCTGAACAGCAGGAATGTCGGCACCGCCAGGGCCGTTCCCGGCACGGCGATCGCGCCGAGCACGACCGCGAACACGGCGCGCCTGCCGCGGAAGGCGAACTTCGCGAGACCGTAGCCGGCCAGCGTCGCCAGCAGTGTCGCGCCTCCCGCACCGACCACGACGTACAGCAGGGTGTTGCCGAACCAGTGCAGGAAGATGCCGTCCTTGTACGTGAACGTCTCGACGATGTTCTGAAACAGCGCGAAGTGGTGTCCGAACCCGAGTCCGAACGTGGAGAACAGGTCGGCCTGCGTCTTCGTCGCGTTGATGAGCAGCCAGGCCAACGGCACGAACGAGTAGACGACGAAGAGCGCCATCACGATGGTGAGCACGATGTTGCGGCGCGGCCGCGCGACCGGCCGGCGTCGACCCACCGCGCTCATGGGACGACGGATGCCGCCTGCACGGCGCGCGCTGGCATCCGTGCGCCGGGTGCTGGCATCCGTCCGTGTTGTCGTGGTCGCGCTGGTCATCGGTTCTCCGCTCTCGTTCCGCGCACCTGCACCACGTAGGCGATGACGGCGGTGATCAGCCCCATCACGATGGCGACGGCCGCGGAGTAGTTGAACTGCTGGCCGGCGAACGACAGGTTGTAGGCGTACATGTTCGGGGTGAAGTTGCTGCCGATGGAGTTCGGCGCGAGCGGTTGCAGCAGATTGGGTTCGTTGAAGAGCTGGAAGCTTCCGATGATCGAGAAGATGACCGCGATCACGAGGGATCCGCGGATGGCCGGCAGCTTGATGTTGAACATCACGCGCCAGGCGCCGGCGCCGTCCAGCTCGGCGGCCTCGTACAGGTCGGGCGAGATGACGCGCAGCGCCGAGTAGAAGATGAGCATGTTGTAGCCCATGAACTCCCAGGTGACGATGTTGCCGATCGAGCCGAGGATCCACGACTTGGCCAGCGGCGCCAGGTGCCACCCGAATGCGTCGTTCACGGCCGCGGTGAGGCCGAACTGATCGCCGTAGATGAAGCCCCAGATGAGCGCGGCGACCACTCCGGGAACCGCGTAGGGCAGGAAGATCGCGATGCGGAAGAACCCTGCGCCGTGCAGACGCGCACTGTCGAGCGCGAGCGCCGCGATGAGCGAGAGCACGAGCATGATCGGCACCTGAACGACGAGGAACAGCAGCACGCGCAGGAACGACTCCCAGAACTTCGCGTCCTGGAAGAGCGTGATGTAGTTGCCAAGGCCGACGAAGGCAGTGCCGCCGACGAGCTGCGTGCGGAAGACGCTCAGGGCAAGCGCGTAGACGATCGGCGCCACGATGAACAGCGCAAGGCCGATCATGAACGGCGCCACGAAGCCGACGCCGGCCAGCGAGACGCGGCGCTGGAGTGTCGAGCGCTTGCGGCGGGTAGGGCCGCCCTGCGAGCGAGAGCCGCCGCTCTTCTGGCGGGAACCGGCGGGGGAGCCGGGTGAGCCGGCGGGGGAGCCGGCCGCGCCCGCCGGGGATGCGGGCGATGAGGTGATGGACACGATTTCGGGTTCCTCAATGAACGATGTTCACGTAAACATGTTTACGTTAACATACTCGGCGATACGATTCTGTCGACCGCGCTCGTTGTCGCCGGTGCTGCTGCCGGGGCGGATGAGCGGTCGCGGAGCGAGGGAGCGCGATGACCGACACGGAGCAACGCGAATGGCTGCGCCCGGCATCCATCGCCGATGTCGCCGCGAGGGCCGGCGTTTCATCGCAGACGGTCAGCCGCGTCTCCAACGGCCTCGACACCGTCAAGGCCGAAACCCGCGACCGGGTGCTCGCCGCAATGGCGGAGCTCGACTACCGGCCCAACAGCGCAGCACGTGCCCTGAAGAGCGGCAGGTTCCAGACGATCGGCGTGCTCATGTTCACGCTGCAGAACATCGGGTCGATCCGCATCCTCGACGCGATCACGGCCGAGGCCGCGTCACACGCATTCTCCATCGACCTGATCTCGATCGGCGACCCGTCGACGGGCGACATCACGGATGCCCTCTCCCGCCTGGACCACGAAGCGGTCGACGGGATCATCGTCATCCTCGAGGCGCACGAGCTGCGCGAGCACTCGATCACATTCCCCGACCGCATCCCCTCCGTGCTCGTGGACTCCCGCGCGTACGACGACCGGATCTCGGTGAACGCAGACCAGAGACAGGGCGCGCGACTGGCGGTCGAGCACCTGCTCGAGCTCGGGCATCCGACCGTCTGGCACGTGGCGGGACCGGTCGAGAGCTCGAACGCGGCATCAGACCGCGCCGAGAGCTGGCGGCAGACGCTGCGGTCCCACGGAATCGAGGCGCCCGAGCCCCTCGGTGGAAGCTGGCGGGCCGAATCGGGCTACGAGGCCGGCCGAACGATCGCCGCCCGGCAGGATGTCTCGGCCGTCTTCTGCGCGAACGACCAGCTCGCGCTCGGTGTGCTCCGCGCCCTGCACGAGGCGGGCCGCGATGTGCCCGGCGAGATCAGCGTCGTCGGTTTCGACGACAACCCCGAGTCGGCCGAGTACTGGCCGCCACTGACTACGGTCCGGCAGAACTTCGCGGAGGTCGGCCAGCGCGCGTTCGCTCTGCTCAACCAGGCGATCCAGCGCGAGACCGTGAAGCCGGGGCTGCGGCTGATCGAGAACGAGCTCGTGGTGCGGGAGTCGACGGCGCCGTTCGTGACGCGCTGACACCTCGGACTCTCGGAGAAGGCCCGGGTCGAAGGAAGCAGTAGTCTGGGCTGTCTATCCCTCATACGGGGTGGACATGCTCTGCTCATCCGTGTACCGTCTCCTCCTGTCTGCGTCGAAGAACACGAGCCGAATGACGGCTCCAAGAGTCCAACGATTCCTCGACGCTCACGAACGGCTCATCAGTGGAAATCTCGGAATCGCGCCCAGCTTCCTGGCTGCTGCGCGTCCTTCTGCTCGGTGCCGCACTTGCCGCCGGATGGGTGATTCTCACAGTCGTTCTCGGCGTCGCCTCGCAGAGCGCCCACGCCGAAGACGCGATTCCGGATGACATTCCGGCCGTGTCCAGCTCCTCGACAACGGCATCGACGCCGCCGTCCACGCAGTCCGTCGGCTCGTCGATCGTGGGACTCGCGACCGGCACCTCGAACGACCTCGCGTCGACGACATCCGCCGTGACCTCCGCCGTGCAAAGCACCGTCGCGCCGCTCACCACGGCGCCGGCCCCGACCGTCGATTCGTCCGTGTCCGGACTCGGCGACACAGGGTCGTCTGCCGGCACGTCCCCCGCTGTTCTCCTCGATGCCGCATCGGCCGCCGGCTCGACGCTCGACGCGCTCGACGGCACCGTCTCGAATACGCTCACCTCGGCCGTCGACGTCGTCCGCTACCCAGCGGTGGCATTGCTCGGTCCCGTACCCGCCTCCCCGCGACCGGTGGTCGCCAGCGCCTCCCAGACATCCGTCCCGGCGTCAGCGGTCCCTCGCACGTTCGCGCAGGGTCACGCGGGCCTGAGTGCGACGAGGCCGGGATCCGCGGCAGCCGACCGGCTGCCTGCGCCGTTCGGCACGCCGCCGAATGAGGCGTCCGGATGTCTCGGAGTCGGAATAGGTATCGCCGGCTCGGGAGCAGCGGGTGGCGGGGGCTCTGCGATGTCGCCGAACCTGCTGCTGCATGCGGCACTGACATCCGCGGCGGCACGCCTCCAGCCCGGCGATCGGCTGCCGCCGGCACCGCCGGAATCGCCCGAAGTCTCTCCCGACTGAATCCGCCTCACCGTCGCTCTCGACGGACAGGCACACTCGCGCTTTCTTGCGCTCAGATTCAGATACGAAGGACAGAAACTATGCATCGCGTCATTTCGCGCGCCCTGTGGGGCACCATCATCGCCGGTGGCTTGACACTCGCCGGCGCGACCGCAGCAAACGCTGCGACACCGGCAGACGCGGGGAGCGACACCGGAGCCACGGCATCCGCGTTCTCCTCGACGAGCGCCAGCAGCACCATCGACAGCACCGGCAGCGTCCTGGGCGGCGTCATCGGCACGACCGGTTCCTCCGTCAGCGGAGTTCTCCGCTCGGCGGGCAACACCGCGGACGGTGTGATCGGCACGACCGGCGCCACGGTCAACGACACCATCCGCACCACCGGCGCTACGGCCGGTGCTCTCGTGGGCACCACAGGTTCCACCACGACCGGCGTCATCGGGAGCGCCGATTCTGCGGTGAACAGCGTCACGAGCTCGGCGGACAACACCGTGTCGAACGTCGCCGGCACGGCCACGGGATCCGCCCGCGCCGCCGCCGGCGTCGCGGATGGTGCCGTGGGTACCCTCGACAGCGCCGTGCGCACCACCGCAGGCGACGGCGTCACTGCCGTCAGCGGCCTGGTGAACCGGGCGCCGGGCAATGCTGCAGCACTGAGCAAGCTGGTCGACACCGGCCTGATCACCGACGGGGTCTCGCGACTGCCGGGCATCCCCCTCGGAGATCTCGCAGGCGGAGCCAACAGCGCTCTCGGCCAGACGATCGAGGCACTGGGCGCCACCGCTCGGCGCACTGACGGGCTCGACGGCCTGCTCGTCGCAGGCCCCAGGAAGGCGCTCGCCACCGTGAGCGGCACCCTCGGCACGGTGACTTCGGCGCTCCCGAGCACCGGCAACCTCACCGGGTCGCTGCCGAACGTCGAGTCGCTGCCGAACCTCGGCAACATCACCGGCATGCTGCCCAACACCGGCGACCTCACCGGGTCGCTGCCGAGCACCAGCAACCTCACCGGCGTGCTGCCGAGCACCAGCAACGTCACCCGGTCGCTGCCGAGCATCGGCAACCTCACCCGGTCGCTGCCGAGCATCGGCAACGTCACGGGCAAGCTGCCGAACGTCGGGTCGCTGCCGAACCTCGGTAACCTCACCGAGTCGCTGCCGAACGTCGGCAACCTCACCGGCACGCTGCCGAACGTCGGCACGTTGCCCAGTGCCGGCAACCTCACCGGGTCGCTGGCAGGCATCCATGATGTCGCGGGTTCGCTGCCAGGTCTGGCGTAGTCCAGCGCAGACGCGCAGGTTCGGCCTCACCAAGGCCTGAACCAGGCGTCCCACCATCGACTGGACGGGGCGAGGCCTTCTCGCCCCGTCCAGCCGGGGTCTGGCATGCCCTGCCATTACCTGTTCCGCCAAGGACTCCCACGAACGCGCGCGAGGGTGTTCCCTTGTATCGCACCCCATCGACCACAACTGGAGGCCACGCAATGCGCGCAGTCATCATGGATGCTCCCGGCGAGATCAGCGTCGTCGAGCGCGAAGATCCGACGATCGTCGAGCCGACGGATGCGATCATCCGTCTCGCTGCCACCTGCATCTGCGGCTCGGACCTCTGGCCGTATCGCGGGGTCGACCATCCGGACCACACCCCGATGGGTCACGAGTACGTCGGCGTGGTCGAAGAGATCGGCCCGGACGTGAAGAACATCAAGGTAGGCGACTTCGTCGTCGGATCGTTCATGGCCTCCGACAACACGTGCGAGATCTGCCAGGCGGGCTACCAGTCCCGCTGCGTGCACGTCGTGGGCATGGGCTCGATCGGAACGCAGGCCACGAAGGCACGCATCCCCCTGGCCGATGGCACGCTCGTCGCCACGCCCGGTCAACCTGACCCGGACCTGATTCCGTCGCTGCTGGCGGCATCCGACGTGCTCGGAACCGGATGGTTCGCTGCAGTCGCCGCAGAAGCCGGCCCCGGTAAGACGGTCGCGGTCGTCGGCGACGGAGCGGTCGGCCTGCTCGGTGTGCTGGCCGCGAAGCAGCTCGGCGCGGAGCGGATCATCGCGATGTCCCGCCACGCCGACCGGCAGGCGCTCGCGCGCGAGTTCGGCGCGACCGACATCGTGGAGGAGCGCGGGGATGCCGGCGTGGCCCGCGTCAAAGAGCTCACCGGAGGCCTCGGCGCGCACAGCGTGATCGAGGCGGTCGGAACGCAGGAGTCGTTCCTGCAGGCGATCCGTTCGACCCGCGCCGGCGGGCACATCGGTTTCGTCGGAGTCGCCCACGACGTCGCCATCCCGGGTGACGAGCTGTTCTTCAAAGAAGTTCACCTGCTCGGCGGACCGGCACCCGTTCGCCGATTCCTGCCCGAGCTGATCGACCTGATCTGGACGCGCACGATCGACCCGGGCAAGGTGTTCGACCTCGCACTGCCGCTCGAACAGGCCGCTGAAGGCTACAAGGCGATGGACGAGCGCCGCGCAACCAAGGTGCTGCTCACCGTCTGAACCCGTGCCGGGCATCCGTCAAGCCCTACCGAGCCAGGTCGCCACGCGGCTTGCTGGATGCCATGGCTGGCTTCATCTCAGAGGTGCGATCGAGCGCCAACGGTCTCATCATCAGGGCCGCGATCATCGCGGCAATCGGCGGACTGCTGTTCGGATACGACACCGGTGTCATCTCGGGCGCGCTCCTGTTCATCAAGAAGGATCTGCACGCCAACGCCGCCGCGCAGGAGTGGATCGTCTCGGTGCTGCTGCTCGGCGCCATCGTCGGCGCGCTGATCTCTGGCTACCTCGCCGACAAGATCAGCCGCAAGTGGACGAAGGTGATCTCCGGCTGCGTCTACTTCATCGCGGCGCTCGGGTGCGCGCTGTCGATCTCGGTGCCGATGCTCATCGGGTTCCGGTTCCTGCTCGGTGTCTCGGTGGGCACGGCATCGTTCGTCTCCCCGCTGTATATCTCCGAGGTCGCCCCGCCCCGCGTGCGCGGCGGGCTCGTCTCGTTCAACCAGCTCGCGATCACGTCGGGCATCCTCATCGCCTACCTGGTCAACTTCGCGTTCCAGGGCTTTCCGGGCAACTGGCGATGGATGCTCGGAATCGCCGCGCTCCCGGGCGCAGCCCTCGCGATCGGCATGCTCACCGTGCCGCACACCCCGCGCTGGCTCGCGCAGGTGGGCCGCGAGGACGACGCACGAAAGGTGCTGGAGAAGCTGCGCGAGGGCGACGCGAAGGCGGATGTCGACGGCGAGCTGAAGGAGATCAGGGAGGCGAACGAGCGCGAGGCCGGCAGCAAGGTGAAGGACCTCTTCGGTCCGAAGGTTCGTCCGCTCATCCTGATCGGGCTGGGGCTCGCGATTGCGCAGCAGTTCGTCGGCGTCAACACGGTGATCTACTACGCCCCGACCATCCTTTCCGACACCGGACTCTCGGCCAGCAGCTCGATCGGGCAGACGGTGTTCGTGGGCTTCACGAACGTGGTCTTCACGATCGTGGCGGTGCTGCTGCTCGACCGTGTCGGGCGCCGCGCGCTACTGCTCATCGGCACCATCGGGCTGACCGTGTCGCTCGCGGTGCTGGGCATCTACTTCGCCATCCCGACGCTGCAGCACACGGCCGGCTGGCTGGCGCTGATCTGCCTCATCGTCTACATCGCGGCGTTCGCGATCGGCCTCGGGCCGGTCTTCTGGCTGATGATCTCCGAGATCTTCCCGAGCGGGCTGCGCAGCAAGGCCATGTCGGTCTCCACCATGACGAACTGGGCGGCGAACTTCGTGGTCGCGGGCTCGTTCCTCACGTTGAACATGGTGATCACCCGGCAGGGCACGTTCTTCGTCTACACGGCGATCGGCATCGCCGCGTTCCTGTTCTTCATGTTCCGGGTTCCGGAGACGAAGGGACGCTCCCTGGAGCAGATCCAGACCGAGCTCGTCGGCGAGAAGTAGCTCGCGCTCGACGTTTCGCCGTCGCACTCGGCGGCGTTCACGCGGCGGTGTCACCGTCGCAGCAGAGCGCGTTGCGAGCAGGCCCACCGTTTCGACCACGGCTGCCTACGCACGTTCGGGCTACCCGGTGAGCAGTCCGCGCCGGAAGCCTTCGGCCACGGCGGCGGCGCGATCGCCGACGCCGAGCTTGGCGTAGATGCTCAGCAGGTGCGTCTTCACCGTGGCCTCGCTGAGGTGCATGCGGGCGCCGACCGCGCGGTTCGTGGCTCCGTCGGCGACGAGGGCGAGCACCTCCAGCTCCCGCGGGCTCAGCGCGTTCGCCTCCGGTGCGCGCACCCTGCCCATCAAGCGAGAGGCGACGGACGGCGCAAGAACCGCCTCGCCGGCAGCGGCGGCACGGATGGCCCGCAGCAGGTCGTCGCGCGGCGCATCCTTCAGCAGATACCCGGTCGCTCCCGCCTCTATCGCCGGCAGCACGTCGGCGTCGGAGTCGAACGTCGTGAGGATGACGACCCTGGCCCGGATGCCCAGCCGCGCGAACTCGCGGGTCGCGGCGACACCGTCGGTGCCTGGCATCCGTAGGTCCATCAGCACGACGTCAGGGTCGAGCACCCGCGCGAGCGAGACGGCCTGGGCGCCGTCGGATGCCTCACCCACGACCTCGACATCGGGAGCGGACGCCACCATGCCGACGATCCCGTCGCGCACCACGGGGTGATCGTCGGCCACCATCAGCCGGATGGGCGTCGCTTCGCTCACGCCGGCACCTCCGCACGCACCGCCGTGCCGTGTCCCGGCCTCGATTCGACGGTCAGGGCGCCGGCCACGGATTCGATCCGTTCCCGCATCGCCACCAGACCATACCCGCCTTCCTCGGTACGGGCGGCCCGCCCGTGTCGTTCCGCCGGATCGAAACCGCAACCGTCGTCGCGCACCTCCAGGCGAGTTCCCGAGCGGTCCGATCGAACGGTCAGCGCCACGCGGTGCGCCTGAGCGTGCCGTTCGACGTTCGCGAGCGCCTCCTGCGCCGCTCTGAGCAACGCGACCTCGGCATCCGTCGACAGAGTTCGGCTGTCGCCCGAGACGCCGAAGTCGACGGGGATGCCTGTGCGCGCCGACCAGCTCGCGGCCACGTTGCGGAGGGCGTCGTGCAATCGCATCGCGTCGAGCGCGGCCGGGCGGAGCGCCTGCACCGAGCGTCGTGCCTCCGCGAGGCCGTCCCTGGCGAGCTCGATCGCGGCATCCGAGTGGCGGAGGCGTGTCGCGTCATCCGGTGCCTGTTCGGCCGCCTGAAGCTGCGTCACGATCCCGGCGAACTTCTGCGCGAGCGTGTCGTGGATCTCGCGCGCCAGCCTCGCTCGCTCGGCTGCCGTGGCGGCACGCTCGTCCTGTCGCTGCGCGATGAGCAGACCCCAGGAGAGCCCGCACATGATGACGATGTTGATCGCCACGACGACGACCCGGCCGATCAGGCCGAGCGTGTCAGCCCCGAAGCTCGAGCTCTGGGCCAGGCCCGCCACGACGGCTGTGCCGCCTACCGGCAGAAGCTCCCACGGCCATTCGACGAGCGAGTAGGCGAAGGTGAACGTCGCGATCGTGAGGAACCCGAAGTACCCCTGGAGAAGCACGAGCGCCAGGTTCAGCAGGATGGCGCCCGCCACGAATACCGCTATGGCCACCGGCCGATCCCGCCAGCGGAACGGCAGGTTGCGCATCACGAGCACCCAGACGCCGTACGCAGCACACAGCACGAGCACGGGCACGAGGCGCGCCCGTGCGCCCCATTCGGTGCCGAGGGCGAATGCTGCCAGCATCCCCAGCACGAGGTAGGGCGCGTAGGTGAGAACGGTGCGCCAACGCGGGTCGACCACGTATCGACCCTATGCCGTGGCCGTTGCCACGGCTTTGGGGAAGAGGCGTCCCATGCGAGGGAGGTTGACGATGATGACCGCAGGCAGCACGAGAAGCCCGCAGACCGCCTGCTCCACGCGCACCCAGTCGGGGAGGAATCCGGGGATCGAGACGATCACGATGACCGCGATGACCACGATCGGCGTGATGATGCGCAGCCGGATCCACGCGGCGCGCGAGCCGCGTGCGGCGGATGCCCCGATGAGCAGCAGCACCACGGCGCTGGCGAGCACGAGCGAGCAGCGGATCCAGATGGCGCTTTCGATGGATGCGCCACCCACGCTCATCGCGACGAGCACGGCGATCATCGCGGCGCTGACGACGAGGAAGCCGGTGAACAGGCGAAGCACAGGACGGAACGCCGCGCGCCGGAGCGCCGGAATGTCGATGCGGAACGGGAGGGAGTCGGTGTTTGTCATGACTCCAGCGTCGCGAGCCTCGGGTCCGGCCGGATCAACCGAACGGTCAGGCTGCGCCACCGATCGGTTGATCGTGGTCACCGCTGTTGTCTCTTGGCTTATCGCCTGTCGCGACTGCCGGCGGCGGAACGCCCGCTACGACAGCGTCGGCCACGGGCGGCTTCGTGGTCGCCGGCCAGGTCCGGCTTCGCAGTCGCCACCCAGGCCCGGCTTCGCTCAGCCCAGCGAAGCTGTGGCCGCTCGCAGCTCGCCCAGAGCGCGCGACGTGTAGTACGCGAGGTCGTGATCGGACTCGCGGTCGGCCTCCGTCCAGTCGGCATATCCGCGCTTGAACGCGAGCAGACCGAGCTCGGCCGCAAGGTGGGCCGTCGGGTCCGGTACTCCGCGAGCGACGAGTGCGGTCGTCATGGATGCCGCGAGGCCGACGCTCTTCAGTGCGTCCCGTTCCTGCAACTCGCTGCTGGCTGCGATGGCCGCCTTCATCCGCGGCCAGAGCTCACGGTTGATCGGGCTCATGACGCCAGAGACCGCCTTGAGACCTGCAGCGACGGCCTGCAATGGCGTGGCATCCGAGGGCGCGCCGGCTATGCCCTCCGCGAGCAGTGTCCCGAGGGTCTCCTGCCCGGCGACCAGGAGCTCGCGCTTGTCGGGAAAGTATCTGAAGAACGTGCTCTTCGTGAGCCCAGCGCGCTCGGCGATCTGGGCAACGGTGGTCTCGTCGTAGCCCTTCTCGCTGAACAGCTCGACGGCCGCGACGACGAGGCGATCGCGCGCACCGGGTTCCCATCGAGCCATGCATCCAGTGTACTGACGGGACTTTTGTCTCATCACAGGTGTACAGTGATGAGACATCGGTCCCATCACTTGTGGACCGAGGTCCCCACATCCACTACTCACCAGGGAGATCACATGCACGTCTTCATCACCGGCGGCACCGGCTTGGTCGGCTCGGCCGTCGTCGCGGAACTGCTCGAGCACGGGCACACTGTTCTGGCGCTCGCACGTTCGGATGCCTCCGCTCGCGCTCTCGAGGAGGCCGGCGCCACGACCCTGCGCGGCGACCTGGCCGCGCTCGACGTCATCCGTGCCGGTGTCGCCCAGTCCGACGGCGTCATCCACCTCGCCTTCGCCAATGACTTCAGCGGCCAGGAAGCACTCGAGCGAGCGATCGCGGAAGAGACCGCCGCGAGCGCGGTGATAGGCGAAGAACTTGCCGGCACCGATCGTCCGTTCGTCAAGGTCTCGGGAACGCCGGCCGAGCCCGGACGTGCGTCGACCGAGAGCGACCCGATACCCACCGGTGGGCCTGTCGGCGGCCGAAGCAAGTCCGTCGCGGCCGCGCTCGCGCTGGCCGATCGCGGTGTGCGCAGCAGTGCCGTCCGTCTGCCGCGCACCGTCCACAACAACGGCACCGGCGGCTTCGCCGGACTGCTCACCCAGATCGCGCGCCAAACCGGCGTCTCCGGTTACCCGGGAGACGGCTCTCAGCGCTGGCCGGCCGTGCACGCCCTGGATGCCGCCGTGCTGTTCCGGCTGGCTCTCGAGCGGGCGGATGCCGGGACCGCCTGGCACGCGGTGGCCGACGAGGGCGACGCGGTGCGCGACATCGCCGCGGTGATCGGTCGGCGGCTCGGCCTGCCGGTGCAGCAGGTTCCCGAGGAGACGTACGGCCCGCTCGGCCCGATCTTCGCGACGGACCAGCCGTCGTCGAGCGCACGCACCCGGGAGTTGCTCGGCTGGGAGCCGACCCACCCGAGCCTGCTCGAGGACCTGGAGAACATCCAGCCCTGACCGCGAAGAACCCGCACTCTCGCGCACCCAAAGCCGAGCGAGGGTGCGGGTTCGTCTCCTCGAAAGGGTGGCGCAGGAACGCGGTCAGTGGCAGGGTTACTTTCCAGTCAGTAAGTGACCAGTCCACCAGGGACATGCTCCACCCGTTTTCAGGCACCGCCGCCTGAGATCCGCGCGCAGGCGGCTCGGCAAGAAGGAGAACCAGATGAGTCGTTCCGCACCCTCCCGTCGCATCCTGGCGGGAGCGACCGTTCTCGCCTCGTCGGCACTCGCGCTAGGCGGGCTCGGCCTGCTGGGCGCCGTGCCGGCATCCGCCGCGTCTCCCGCCGATGGCTCCACGGCGGGCTGCCAGCCCGACCCCTCCTACCGCGCACCGGCCGCGCCGGACTTCGGACCGAACGTGGTCATCCTCGATCCGAGCATGAGCAACGACACGATCAACGCGAAGCTCGCGGCCGTGTCGAACGAGCAAGAGTTCTCGTCGAACCGGTACCAGGTGTACTTCCTGCCAGGCACGTACGGATGCGGCACCAACACCAACAACTCCGGCCCCGATCAGGCGACGAACATCATCAACGCCAACGTGGGCTTCTACGAGTCGGTCGCGGGTCTCGGCGGTTCGCCCGACGACGTCACGATCAACGGGGCCCTGCACGTCGAGCCCGTCCAGTCGAATCCGACGGCACCGTGGGAGGGTCAGAGCCCCGGCTCGCTCGACAACTTCTGGCGAAGCTTGAGCAACGTCAAGATCAATCCGATCCAGGAGCCCCTCGGCGAGGATGCCGCGCGCCAGTACCCGGAAGGCATCACCGACCCGCACACCATGCGCTGGTCGGTGTCGCAGGCCGCCCCTCTGCGGCGCGTCGACATCGCCGGCAACCTGACCCTGATGGGCCGCTTCGGCGCCTACGCGAGCGGCGGGTTCCTCTCCGACTCGAACGTCGACGGGCTCGTGACGAACGGCTCACAGCAGCAGTGGTACACCGAGAACACCTCGGTCGGCTCCTGGTCGAACGGGGTGTGGAACCAGGTGTTCTCCGGCGTGACCGGCGCCCCGGGCGACGCCGCGTATCCGAACCCGCCGTACACCACGCTGGGCTCCACACCGGAGAGCCGGCAGGCCCCGTTCCTCTACGTGGACCAGGGCCAGTACCGGGTGTTCGTGCCGAAGGCGCAGAAGAACGCCTCGGGCGTGTCCTGGTCGACGGATGCCTCGGCCGGCGCGTCCCTGCCGATGAGCGCGTTCTACATCGCACACCCGGGTGACTCCGCGGCACGCATCAACGCGCAACTGGCATCCGGTAAGAACCTCATCGTCACGCCCGGCGTCTACAACCTTGATGAGGCGCTGCGGGTGCGGCGAGCGGACACGGTCATCCTCGGGCAGGGCGAGGCGACGCTGACGCCCACGCACGGCAACGCCGCCATCGAGATCGGCGACGTGAAGGGCGTCAAGGTGTCGGGACTCACCATCGACGCCGGCGCCGAAACCAGCAAGGTGCTTGTGCAGGTCGGGCCGGACGGCGCCCGGGTAAGCGACCCGAGCGATCCGACAACGTTGAGCGATGTGTTCGTGCGCATCGGCGGGGCCCAGCCAGGCAGCGTGGACACCGCGATCGTCGTGAACAGCAGCAACGTACTGCTCGACGACATCTGGTCGTGGCGCGCGGACCACGGGACGGGCGTGGGCTGGACGCTGAACACCGGCCAGCACGGCCTCGTCGTCAACGGCGACCACGTGGAGGCGAACGGGCTGTTCGTCGAGCACTACCAGCAGGCGCAAACGGTGTGGAACGGGAACGACGGCACCACGGTCTTCTACCAGAGCGAGCTGCCCTACGATCCGCCCACCCAATCCGCGTGGATGGACGGCACCCGCGACGGCTACGCCTCATACCAGGTCGCCGACACGGTGACGAGCCACCACGCATATGGGCTCGGCATCTACTCGTTCTTCGACCCGACCCGCGAGGCCGGCGGCGTCGATCAGAACGTGTTCGCCCAGTCCGCCATCCAGGCACCGGTGAACCCGAACGTGGCGTTCCACCACGTGGTCACGCAATTCCTGAACGGCGGCGGCGGCATCGTGCACGGCATCAACAGCACCGGCGACACCGTGTCGGCGACCGCACCAACCGGACACACCGCCTACATCGTGGACTACCCGTCGGCGGGCACACCCGTGACAACGGTCACCTTCGCCACGCCTGGCGCTCAGCCCAACGGTGCGGGCTTCTACAAGGGCGGGTCCGTCACGTTGGTGATCGGCACGACCGGTGACACGTCCGCGGTGCTCACCGCGAACATCGACGGCCGCACTCCCGTCACGGTGACCGGGTCGATCAAGCTCGGCAAGGGGTCGCACACAGTCTCGGTCACCGCGACGGATGCCGCGGGCGACGTCGAGGCGGTCGGCACCTGGCGCGGGCGCGTGGTCGGCTAGCGGGCACGTCGACACTATGGATGCCACACCGAGACTTGGGCGAACGGCCGTAGTCTCGGCGGCGCATCCATAGTGTCGGCGGCGCATCCGTAGTGTCGGCGACGCCTGGCGTCGGCCGGCTCAGTCGCCCCTGGCCTCCAGCAGCGCGGCACGAGCACGGGCATCCGGTGCAGGAGTACCGGATGCCAGCCTGTCGACGATCTCGTTCATCACCATCTCGACGGTGGCCCGCATGTCCACAGCATCCGGATCGAGCAGCCACTGCACCTGCAGCCCGTCCATCACCGCGATCAGCGAGTTGGCCGCACGCAGCAGTTCGTCGTCGGTCACGTCGTGGGCCGCGAACTCGCGCAGAACGCGCATCAGCTTCTCGCGCAGTGCGGCGATCCTGCCGCGGAAGTACTCCTGTGCAGGATGCCCCTCGGTGACCGACTCCGCGGACAGCACGGCATACGCCTGTACGACGCCGCGGCGCTCGGTGTTGGCCTCGACGGTGTCGAGGATGTGGCCGACGAACGCCGGCCCGTCTACTTGCGCGCGGGCGGCGATCCCGTCGACTTCGTCTCCGTCGCGGTACTGCAGCACCGCCACCAGCAGGCGCTCCTTGCTGCCGAAGTGGTGCAGCACGCCGGCGTGCGTCATTCCTGCGCGTTCCGCCACCTCGGTCAGCGCGGCCTTGTTGTAGCCGCGTTCGCCGAACACGCTCATCGCGGCCTCGAGCACCGCCTCGCGACGTGCCGCCGTCCCCGCTCGTGCCTTCGACTTGCCGCGCGACTCGTCGCGCATCGTGGATGCGGTCACCTGGGCTCCTCGGTCATGTCGCCGATCCGCGGCTGTTTGCCGACTATGAGTATTCTCGGATGCCATAACTTACTGACGTGTAAGTAAGCTACCGCACAGGCTATACGGGAGAACGGAAGGGCGAACCATGAACTGGGCATCCGTCGTTGCCATGGAAGCAACGTACGACCTCGGCAACACGCAATGGAACCTCACGCTCCTCAGCGAGCGCGGCACGCCCGTGCTCTTCTTCGTCGACTTCGACCATCCGGATGCGCTCAGTCCCGAGGCCCTCGGCTGGGACGCCGCGCTCCTGGCGCCGCTCGACCTCGACTTCACGCCTGACGGGAGCTGGCTCGCCCAGCCCGACGGCCGATGGACGGCCGCCGTGCAGGCACGACGCGCCAGAGAACTCCAACTCGCCGCGGGCTGAAGCGCACCCCCGGCCACACAAGCGTGCACCCTCGGCAAGACAAAAGCGCACCCTCGGCGACACAAACGCGCACCCTCGGCGACACAAACGGCGCACTCTCGGCGGTGTCAGGGCCGCAGCAGCACCTTGCCGACCCGGCCGGCGCGCATGCTCGCGGCCACGGCGGCACGCACGTCGTCGAGAGCGTGCACGCTGTCCACGGGCAGGGTCAGCCGCCCGTCGCCGATCAGCCCGAACAGCTCGGCGAACAGCGCACGTTTGGTCTCCGCCGACATCGCGGCCGACACCTTGCTGCCCCAGAACCCTTTGATCACCGCCTGCTTGAAGATGACCGCGCCCGACGACAACTCCATGCGGTCGGAGGCCATCGCCCCGAACGACACCAGCGTTCCGCTTTCGCCGAGCAGGTCGAGTAGATCGCCCGATGCCGTGCCGCCGACGGAATCCACCGCGGCGACGATCGGCTGATCGCCGGCGAGCTGTCGCACCCGGTCGCGCCACGTCGGGTCGTCGGCGGCGACGGCATCCGAGATTCCGGCATCCGCGAGCGCGGCGACCTCCGCGTGCCGGCGCACGACGCCGATCACGCGGATGCCCCGACTCGCCCCGATCTGCGCGACGAGCCGCCCGACCGCGCCGTTCGCCGCGTTCTGCAGGATGACGTCTCCCTCTCGCACGCCGAGGAAGTCCACCAGCGAGATGGCGCTGAACGGCATCGCGACGAGCTGCGCCGCGACCTCGCCGGGGATGCCGCCCGGCACCGGAACGAGCGCTCCCGCCTTCGCGATCACGTACTCCGACCATGCCCCGAACGCTCCGCCGGTGGCGACGCGTTGCCCGAGTTCGAACCCCTCGACCTCGTCACCGAGTGAGTCGACGATCCCCACGGCCTCCGTGCCCGCGCGGGCCGGCAGCTCGGGCTTGTAGCCGTAGGTGCCACGGATGGTCCACAGGTCGTGATTGTGGATCGGCGAGAGCAGCACCCGAAGGCGCACCTCGCGCGGCCCGGGCTGCGGAACCGCGACGTCCTCGACCCCCAGCACGTGCGCGGGGTCGCCGAACTCGTGATGGACGATTGCACGCATGGGCTGCTCCTCTTTGTCGATGACCGACGCCTGCGGCGTCCTCCCTCCAAATTGTGGACGCCCATCGCCGTTGTCGCGCGGCACAACGGCAACAGGCGTCCACTATTCCGTAAGACAGCAGGCGCTACCGAGCAGGAGGACGGGCGCCGCCGATCAGGCGGGCGCGTCGCCGAAGTCGGGGATGGGCAGCCGCGCTCCGCCCTTCAGGGCGGACTCGTGCGCGACGATCCCGGGCAGCGTGTAGCGAGCCGCGACCCACGCGTTCACCGGCGGAAGCGTGCCGTCCACCACGGCCCGCACGAAGTCGTCGGCGAGGAAGTGATGGCTGCCCTCGTGCCCGCTGGGCAGGCCATGGAACTCCTCGGGCAGCCGCGACGGGTCGTGCACCTCTGCGTAGCCGGAGACGAACGCCTCCCGCAGTTCCGGTGCGACATCGGCGAGCTCCGGGTCATCCAGAGACATGGATGCCTCGGTGTCGAGCTGCTTGCTGACGTCGAACACCTCGTACTTGTCCTGCCAGAGCGACACCGTCGCCAGCTGCTCGAAGCTGGCCTCGGTGCCGAAGTAGCGGAACCGGGACTCGCGGATCTGCGACGGATACCCCACCCGGCGCATCTCGTTGGTGCGCATCACCGCGCCGTTGTCCAGTTCGAACAGCGCGCTCGCGTTCGAGAAGTCGTTGTCGAACTGGCTCACCTCCTTGTCGAACACGCCGTCGCCCCGGTCGTCGACGATGCCGATGCAGCTCACGCTCACCGCATGGCCCGGGATCGCGCCGAGCACCCCGCCGATCGCGTGCGTCGGATAGAGCATGGGCGGGTAACTGGCCGTCGACTTCCAGCCCTCGCCCCCGCTGTACTGGTAGGCGGCGTAGAAGCCGAGGTCCATGTCGTGCACGTAGTCGCCCTCGGCGTAGATGATGCGCCCGAACGCACCCTCCGCCACCTTTTTGCGCGCGAACACCGTGGCCGGGTTGTAGTAGCTGGTCTCGCCCATCATGTAGGTGAGGCCCGTCTGCTTCACCGTGTCGATGATCGCCGCGATCTCCTCGGCCGAAATGGCCATCGGCACCGCGGAGTACACGTGCTTTCCGGCCTTCAGCGCGGCGACCACGAGCGGTCCGTGCGTCCACCGCTGAGTGAAGATGGCCACGGCATCCACATCGCTGGCCAGCATGGCATCGAAGTCTTCGACCGTTCCGTCGAGGTGCTCGCGTTCCACGAGCTCCGAAGCGCGCCCGGGCAGGATGTCCGTCACCAGCACCCGGTCGACATCCGGATGCGCCTTGAACAGCTTGGCGAAAGAGGGGGCGAACTGGCCGGCACCGACCATTCCGATGGAGATCATTGTCACCTTTCGTTGCTTTATTGCGTGGGTTCTCAACGCACGGCGGAGCCGCAGTGCGTCACTTCTTGCTGGCGTACGAGATGCGGTAGTCGAAGATCTCGGAGGCCGCGGCGAGCGAGCTCGCCACCGGTTCCTGCCCGAGGAAGGCCGGCCCGAGGGTGGTCGTCACATTGGTCAGGGCTTCCTGCATGCCCGTGGCCACCGGGAAGTTGACCGTCTTGCCGTGCGCGGCATCCAGGAACCAGGACATGTCCAGGCCCTTCTTCTTCCAGTAGGCGAGGAACAGCGGGTCGAGCTCCTTGATCGCCGACCACACGTATCCGCCCTCGGCCATGATGCGCTGCGACTCGGGACCGCCCAGCCACTGCACGAGCTGCCATGCCTCCTTCGGATGCGGCGTGTTGCTCACGATCGCGTCGATCAGGCCGTTGAAGACGCTGATGCGTCCCTTCGGGCCAGATGGCATCGGCATCACGCCGATCTTGAAGCCGGAGAGCTGGCTCACGGTGAGAGTATTCCAGTCGCCGGTCATCCATAGGGCCATCTGGCCGGAGGCGAACAGCGTCTCCACGTTCGTCGAGTCCCCGTTCGGCCCGGTCTGCGCCGCCGGCACGATGACGTGCGCGGCGCTGAGCATGTCGGTGATGAAGCTGAACATCTCACGGTTCTGCGGGCTGTTCATCGTCGACGAGGTGGCGTACGGCTTAGGCAGCATCGAGCCGCCGTTCATCGCCATGTAGTTGCCGAACGAGTCCTGGTAGCTGTTCGTCGCGGCGGTGGCGTACATGGCGATGTTCCCCGGGTCGAATCCCGCGTCGAGCGCGCTGCGACCGTTCTTGTCCAGGGTGATCCGCTTCAGGAAGTGCAGGAAGCTCCCGCCGTCCGTCGGGTTCCACTCGAGGTCTGTCGGCGGCTTCGCGTAACCGCACTTGGCGAGGTGGGTCGCGTTGTAGAAGAAGCAGATGGTGTCCCAGTCCTTCGGCAGGCCCCAGAGATGGTCGCCGTCGGTGTGCAGGTCGACCAGCGCCGGGTAGTACCGGCTCATGTCGATGCCGGCCTGCTTCACCTTCGGGGCGACATCCGTGAGCACACCACCCCGTCCCCAATCGGCCAGCCACGGCGTGTTCACCCAGAACACGTCGGGCGCGTTGCCCGAGATGTACTGCTCGGTGATCTTCTGCTGGTAGTTGCCGTACGGCACCTGCTGGATCGTGACGCGGATGTTGGGATTCCGCTTCATGAACTCGGCGACCGATTTCGTGAGGCCGATCTGCTGGTTCGCATCCCACAGCGCGTACGTGAGATCGACCGTCTTACCGCCGTCGCCCCTGAATCCCCAGCCGGCCGCCGAGCATCCGCTCAGCGCAAGGGTTCCCGCCGCAGCCCCGGCGAGCTGGAGGAACTGCCGCCGCTTCATCGGCTCGCTCCCGACAGGTTCACCGAGTTGACGATGTGCTTCTGGAAGATCGCGAACAGGATCACCATCGGGATGAGCGCCACCAGCGAGCCCGCGAGCACCAGGTTCCATTGCTGCGCATAGTTCGAGTTGAAGTTCGCGATCCCGACGCTGAGCACCTGCAGGTCGTTCGAGTCGGTGGCGATCAGGGGCCAGAGGAAGTTGTTCCAGCCGAAGATGACCGCGATGATCGTGGCCGTCAGGATGACCGGCTTCGCCAGCGGAACGATGATGCGACGCAGGATGCCCAGCTCCGAGAGCCCGTCGAGGCGTCCGGCTTCGACCACCTCGCCCGGGATCGTCTGCAGATACTGCCGCATGAGGAAGACGGTGTATGGGGTGCCGAACACGTACGGCAGGAACAGCGCCCAGTACGTGTTCACGAGTCCCGCGCCCGACATCATGATGTAGAGCGGGATCATCGTCACCACGTTCGGCACCATGAGCATGGCGAGGAAGCCCCAGAAGATCGCCTCGCGGCCGGGGAACTTGATACGCGCGAAGGCGTACGCGCCCAGCAGCGAGAAGCCCACCTGCCCGATGGTGAGGATGACTGTCACGACGAGCGTGTTCGCGAGGTAGGTAGCGAAGTGGTACTGGGTGAAGATCGTGACGAAGTTGTCCCAGGTGAAGTGCGAGGGCAGCTGCCAGGCCCGATCCGACTGGATCTCCGACAGCGGTTTGAACGCGGCGAAGATCGAGAAGATGTACGGGGTCAGGAAGACCGCGGCGATGAGGAGCAGCACGACGACGTAGAGCGTCTTGCGCAGTCCGGCGTTGAATGTCATGGTCGGAACTCCTCACATCATTTCGTAGACGGTCTTCTTCTGGAAGTAGTTGAACTGCACCAGAGTGACGACCAGGATGATCAGGAAGAGGATGACCGAGAGCGCGGATGCCGTGCCGAACCGGAATCCCTCGAACCCGTTCTGGTAGATGAGGATGTTCATCACCGTGGTGGACGTGCCGGGGCCTCCGTTGGTCATCACGTAGACCGTGTCGAAGACCTGGAACGATCCGATGACGCCCGTCACCACGACGAAGAGCATGGTCGGCCGCAGCAGAGGCAGCGTGACGAACCAGAAGCGTTTCCACGGCGACGCGCCGTCGATGGATGCCGCCTCGTAGACGTGCTGCGGAATCGCGGCGAGCCCGGCGAGGAAGAACAGCATGTTGTAGCCCACGTACTGCCAGATGTTGGCGAACGCCACGACCGGCATCGCCCAGCCGGGTGAGTTGAGCCAGTTCGGCCCGGTGACGCCGATAAGGTGCAGCAGCGTGTTGACCACACCGGTGCTGGGGGCGAAGATCCACTGCCAGACCACGCCCATCGCCACCGGCATCGCGAGATAGGGGAGCACGCACAGCACGCGGATAACCGCGGTGAACCTGCCCCTCCGGTTCATCAGCATCGCCATGCCGAGGGCGAGCACCGTCTGGGCGGGGATGTTCAGCAGCACGTACCAGAACGTGACGACGAGAGCGTGCCACGCACCCTCGTACTTGAACGCGTCGATGTAGTTGCTGAAGCCCGCGAACGCCGGAGCATTCAGCATGTTCCACTTCATGAACGACAGCACGAACACGAAGATCACGGGGATCAGCAGGAAGACGACCACCCCGAACAGGCTGGGGGCGAGTAGTCCATACGCCGCGAGATACCGCTTGCGCTCGGGCGCACGGTTCCTCACGTTCTTCGCGGGCGCGGGCCGCGCCTTCACCGGGACGTCTTGCGCCACCCCGGTCATGATGAGGTCTCCATCGACAACTCCTTCGTCTTCCATGGACCACCCGGTTGACCGCGCTGGTTGAACGTTCGATCATGGGGGCGTCGTGCCATCGTGACAGACGCGCCGAGTCTCTGTCAATGAATGCACCAAGATCGTGGGAGGAGGCGAGATGACCGGAACGGGACGCGTGACCATCGACGACGTCGCACGCACGGCGGGTGTCTCCCGGCAGACCGTGTCGAACGTCGTGCACGGGACCGGCCGGGTCGGCGCCGCGACGGCGGAGCGCGTGCGCGCTGTGGTAGACCGGCTCGGCTACGTGGTGCATCCCGGCGCGCGCAGCCTGCGATCACTGCGCACCGGCCAGCTCGCATTCCCGCTCGACGAGTACATCGAGGGCAAGGACGATGTGTTCAACCTCGACTTCGGACGCGAGCTCACCTTCGCCGCCGGCAAGCGCGGCTACCACGTGCTGCTCATGGTGCCCAGCCTCGACGCGATGCGCGATCTGATCCGCTCCGCCCGCGTCGACGGCTTCGTGTTCTCGAACCTGAAGAGTGACGACCCGCGCGTTGCGCTGGTGACCGAGTACGGCACGCCGTTCGCGTGCATGGGCCGCACCGAACCGAGCCAGCGCCAGCCCTGGGTCGACATCGACAACGCGGCGGGCATCCGGCTCGCCATCGAACACCTCGCTTCGCGCGGCCACCGCCGAATCGTCTACTTCGGGTATGAGCCGATGAACTACTGGGACAAGGAGCGGGCGGATGCCTACCACTCCACGATGAAGGCGCTGGGCCTCCCGCCACAGTCCGTTCTCACCGACGGCGATCCGTCGAGCGTGGCGAGAGCCGCCGCGATCTCGGGCGACGCGACAGCCGTCGTGTGCAGCGGCGACCAGCTCGCCGAGCAGATCTACGAGGCCGCCGCGGAACGCGACATGGCCATCGGCCGCGATCTGGCGGTCACGGGCTTCGGCCACGACGTGATCGGGCGCAACCTGGTACCGTCATTGACCACCGTTCGCACGCCCATCCGTTCGATCGTCGAACTCGTGATGCAGCGCTTCGTGCGGGAGGTGGCGGGCGAACCGGATGCGCCCGGCGAGCTCATCGTGCCGGAACTGGTCGTGGGCGCCAGCACCGGGTGAACCGCGATCAGCAGCGTCAGTCGTCCGTCGCCGCCCACGACGCGAGAAGCGCCACCGACGGTGCAAGCCGTGTCCTAGCCTGAAGCCATGCTGCCTCGCGCCGCCGGACGGGCCATGGAGACCTGGCATCGGCTCGCTCCTCTTGTGCGTGATTCACTCGGCGCCCTGTTGCTCCTCGTTCTCTCACTGCTGCCTCTCGGCGTGCCTGCGCTGCAGTTGGGTGACCTGCCTTCGACAGTCCCAGCTCCGGTCGCCACGGTGCTGACCGTGATCGAGGTCGCTCCACTCGCACTCCGCCGTGTGGCACCGTCCATCACTCTCGCCGTCGTAGGCGCGGCGTTCGCCGCGGCCGAGATCACCGGGGCGCCGACGGGGTTGGGTGGTCTCGCGCTGCTCATCGCCCTGTACAGCGTCGCCGCGCATCAGCGGAACGGGCGGTTGATCGTGGCCGGCGCCTCGATCGTCGTGTACGCAGCACTGTGCTTCGTTCTTCACCTGGCCGGGTCGCGCGAGCGAGTGCTCGACTGGTGCACGTTCGCAGCCGTCCTCCTGCTTCCGTGGCTCTTCGGAGAGATCATGCGACGACGGGATGCCGTGCAGGCCGAGCGTCTTGCCCGCGCAGCAGACGACGCGGTTCGGGTTCAACGCGCGGCACTGGCTCGCGAACTGCACGACGTGGTCACGCATCATGTGACCGCCATGGTCGTGCAGTCCGAGTCGGCGCCCTACCTGCTTCCGGATGACATGGCGGAGCGGGACCGCGTATTCAGCGCGGTCGGGGAGACCGGGAGACTCGCACTCACCGAACTGCGCACGCTGCTGGACACGCTCGATCCGGACACCATCGATCGCGACGAGGGAGTCCTCACACCGGAGCGCGACGTCATCGCCATGATCGGCCGTCTGAAGAAGGCCGGGTATCCGATCGAGCTGGATGCGCCGGCCGACGTTCGGCTGCCGGGCGACGATCGTGGCTCGGCGGTGCAGACCGTCGTGCGTGAAGCGCTGACCAACGCGATGAAGCATGCTCGTGGTGCGACGGTATCGATACGGCTCCGCACCACACCGCTCGAACTGCGCGTGGCGAACCCGATCTCTTCGACCACCCGACCGATCTCCGGCGGTGCCGGGCGTGGGCTGGCCGGAATGTCGAGCCGCGTCGAAGGCGCCGGGGGCAGATTCGAGGCCGGCTCTGTCGCCGGCACGACGTTCGTGGTCAGCGCACGATGGAGCTCGTGAACGCGCGCACGCGGATCGTCCTCGCCGACGATCAGCCGCTCATCCGCGAGGGCGTCTCCCGGGTGCTGGGCTCACAGCCCGATCTCGAACTCGTCGGCACCGCATCCGACGGTCTCGAGGCGGTGGCCCTCGTCAACGAGCACCGGCCCGACGTCGCGCTTCTCGACATCCGGATGCCCCGGCTCGACGGCATCGAAGCGACGCGACGCATCCTCTCGGTCGAGAATGCTCCGCGCATCCTGATCATGACCACGTTCAACCTCGACTCGTACGTCTACGAGGCGCTGCGCGCCGGCGCGAGCGGGTTCCTCTTGAAGGACGCCCGCCCGGACAAGCTGCTGGATGCGGTGCGCACGGTCGCGAGGGGAGAGGCGCTCATCGACCCCGCCGCGACCCGTGCGCTGATCGGGGAGTTCGGCACGCGCATCCGTCCCCCGCTCTCGGATGCCCGCGCAGCGGCTGGGCTGACGAACCGCGAGCTCGAGGTGCTCAAGCTTCTCGCGGACGGTCGTTCGAACGCCGAGATCGCCGACGCGCTCATCGTCACGCGCGAGACGGTCAAGACGTATGTCTCGCGCCTCCTGCTCAAGCTCGGGCTGCGCGATCGCGTTCAGGCGGTCGTCTACGCGTATCGCACGGGGCTCGTCGAAGACTGAAGCCCCAGGCCGGATTGTCGACCTTTGGGGGACCCGGCCCGCTCCGGCGCTTCGTAGCTTCGAAGTGAGGGCTCGACGAGCCCGGAATCGGAGCATGAGATGACCTTGAAATCCCGGCCGGGGCCAGTCCGGCGCATCCTCGCGTTCCCACTGGTGTGGGCGCTCATCGGGGCCGTATTGATCGTGATCGGCGACGGTGTGCTGCTGGGCGTGGGTGGCGATCTGGGCGACTCCGGCTCTATGGTCTTCACCCTCATCGGTGTCGCGTTCTCGATCGGTGCCTACGTCTTCGTGATGAAGGTTCTCGCCCGGCGCACGGTGGGCGAGTTGTACCGCGGATTCACGCGCGAGTCGCTCATCGGCTTGGCCATCGGCAGCGTCTTCATCATCGCGTCGACGGTTCTCCTGGTGCTTACCGGCGCGTACTCGATCCATTGGCATCCGGTCGATGCCGCGCACACGATTCTGCTGGCGGTCGTCGTCACCATCGGTGGCGCGGTCACCGAGGAGCTTCTGTTCCGGGGTCTGCTGCTTCAGGCGATCGAGCGGCTGGGCGGCACGTGGATCGCGATCGGCGTCACCGCTGTGCTGTTCGGCGGTGCTCACTTCTTCAACCCGGGCGCCGACCTGTGGAGCTCGGCAGCGATCGCGATCGAGGCGGGTGTTCTCATGGGTGCAGGCTTCGCCTGGCGTCGCAGCATCCCGTTCGTGGTGGGCATCCACTTCGCCTGGAACTTCATCGAGAGCATGCTCGGCATCCCGGTCTCCGGCCACCGCGAGCCCGGTCTGTTCCTGACGCAGACGCACGGAGCGATCATCCTGACCGGCGGCGACTTCGGCCTCGAGGCGTCGATCATCCCGGTGCTGCTCTCGTTGGTCCTGTCCGCCGGGATGCTCGCGCTCGCCCACCGCTCCTCCCGGGTGACGCGCTTTCGGTCTTCGACTCCCGGGGTGACGGGAGTGCGGGACCGCGTCTCGGCATGAGTCGGGACCACCTTTTTGGGCCTACCTCGGCGATGCTCCTTGGACCGCCGCGTCGGCGTCCGCGGTGGCCAGCATGCTGTTGATGTTGGCGCCGGCCGCTGCGCCGGCGGCTGCGGAGGAACCGACCTGGGCAACCGGGTCGGCGGCGTTGCCGGCCACCCACACACCCGGTACGTCGGTGATCCCGGCCGTGCCGGAGGCGAAACCGCGTCCCGCGTTGTTCGGCAGGTCCTGCATCGGCAGGCGCAGTCCTTCTAGACCTCTGCTGCGGGCTTGCATGTGTGTGCCGACGGCGAGGACACGGCGGGCGACGACCTGGCCGTCGGCCAGGCGCACCCCGGCGAGGGCGCCGTCCTTGTAGTTGACGATCTCGGTGATCGGGGTGTCGATGATGCGGATGTCGCGGGCGGTGAAGCGGGCGCGGCTGTCCTCGTCCAGGTCGGTGCCGTTGGTGAAGTAGGCCAGGGTCCTCGGTCAGCTGACGGAACAGGAACGCTTGGCCGATGGAGGCCGAGCCGGTGGCGATGATGCCGATGGGCTCATCGCGCACCTCCCAGCCGTGGCAATACGGGCAGTGCACCACACTGTGGCCCCAGTGCTCAGCGAGCCCTGGAACCTCCGGCAGCACATCGGTGAGGCCGGTGGCCACCAGGATGCGGCGAGCGGTGATGCGGCGGCCGTCGGCCAGTGCGACGGTGAACCGCAGGTCCCCGTCGGCCGACGGGGAAGCAGCCCCGGCCGCGACGACCTCGCCGTGGATCACGCGTCCGTCGTACTGGCGCACCTGTTCCCGGCCCCGCCGCAGCACCTCGAACGGCGGGGTGCCGTCGAGGACGATGAAGCCGTGCACGGCCTCCGCGGGCGCGTTCCGTGGGGAGCCGCTGTCGATCACAACGACCGACCGGCGAGACCGGGCGAGGATCAGCGCACCGCCGAGGCCCGCAGCGCCTCCGCCGATCACCACCACGTCGACGATCCCCTCGGCCAATGAGTCGCTTGCGTACGACAGAGTGGGGCTTGCAGCCATGGTCTCCTGCCTTTCCTTTTCAGTCCTGGTTCAGTCAGTTCTTCGGCAGCCGGTTGAGCTTGCGGATCTGTTTATCGAAGGCGCTCGAGGGCACGAACCGGCGCAGGAGGCTGACACGGCTTGCCAATGAGCCCGCGGTGTACCGCTGTTTGGGTCTGAAATCGGTGGCGGCCGCGACGATCACCTTCGCGACAACATCCGGGGCATCGGCAGTGCGTATGGCGGAGGCCAGCACGTCTCGGGAGATCTCCCGCTGTGCGGCGTAGGCGGGCAGGGGCGAGTCGGGTGCCAGGCTGCCCGCCTCGAAACTCGTGCTCGTGTAGCCCGGCTCGATGAGCAGCATCCGCACGCCGTGCTCGCGAAGCTCGTGATCGACGGACTCGGCGTAGCCCTCGACCGCATGCTTGGTAGCGGCGTAGACGGCCATGAAGGGCGCTGGAATCCGGCCGAGCACCGATGCGACGTTGACCACGCGGCCACTGCCTTGGGCACGCATGTGGGGCAGCACGGCATTCGTCATGCGCATCAGGCCGAAGACGTTGATGTCGAACACTTCCCTGGTCTGGTCGATCGAGCTCTCCTCACCGGCTCCGACCGCCCCCACGCCCGCGTTGTTGACCAGGACGTCGATACGACCGAACCGATCGATCACCTCCTCGACCAAGGAGTGGACCGATACGTCGCTGGCCACGTCGAGATCGAGGAACGTCACCCCGGCAAGCGGTGCGGCCTTCGCCGCGTTGCGGCTCGTACCGACCACCATGAAGCCGGCGTCTGCGAGGGCGAGCGCCGTCGCCCGCCCGATCCCGGAGGAGGCTCCGGTCACAACGGCCACTGCGGAAGCTGTCTGCATGTTGATTCCTTCGCTTGTGGGCATGACTTCATCTGCGTTGCGCACCGTCCGCAGGCTGATTGTGTACTGAACAGTCAGGAATCTATAGAGTTCTGTACTGCGTTGTCAAGAACTGTGCATTGGAGCTAGCTTTTGGGTATGGGGAGACCACGAAGCTTCGACCGTGACCACGTCTTGCATGCCGCCGAGCGGCAGTTCCGCACCACGGGCTACCACGGCACGAGCGTCGACGACATCAGCGCCGCCACGGGCCTGGGCCGCGGCAGCCTCTACGCCGCATTCGACGGCAAGCACGGCGTGCTATTGCAGACGATGGCCGGATACTTCGCCCGCCTGGGCGAGTTCGCGCCGAAGGCGCTCGCCGGACCGGATGACGGCGCCTTGGAGCGACTGCACGGTTACTTGCTTCGCGCGGTTCGCGGGGTGCCCCTCGCCGATGACGTACCGCCCGCCCCTGACCGGGCGGCTGCGGCCTGCTTCGCCGCCAAGATGGCTCTGGAGATCGGCGCCTCCGACGCCGAGGTGCGACGCCTCGCCAGCGAATGCTTCTCCGTGGTCCTCACGGCTGTGGCCGAGTGTCTGCGTGCGGCACAGCGCAACGGTGACATCGACCCGAACGCCGATCCTGACGATCTTGCCTACCTTCTGCTGACCGTCATCCGCGGGATCGATCTCGTCGGCGCCTCCGGCCAGAGTTCCGCCCGCCTGACCTCGATTGCAGAGAGCGCGTTCGCGTTGTTGCCTCGCGGGCACCACCGCTGAAAAGGGCTCGGCCGGCCTCGGTGCGGGCAGAGCAGTCGCACCGATGTGGCCCGTTTCAGATCTTCCGTCGTCGTGACGCGATCGACAGCAGCGGCCCGCGTACCCGCCGGGTGCCGCGCGACATGTTCCGCCAGGATGCCTGTGTCACGTACTGTCCGGCGATGGCGCCTGCAGCGAGTGCTGCAGCGACAGCGGCCGCGACGAGCGCGGCGAGCAGGCCGGCGACCGATCCGGATGCCAGCTGCATCAGCGCGTTGAACAGCACGAGGCCGGGAAGGAGTGGAACGAGACCGGTGATCACGAGAGCGAGCACGGGCGTGCGGCTCAGGTGCGCGAGGACCGAGGCGAGCATCCCGACGGCAAGTGCCGCGATAGCGGATGACCAGACCGGCCCGAACGTGTTGGCCGCGCACACGAGGTAGAGCGCCTCCGCCACCGCGCCGAGCAGGCAGACAGCCCAGAGCGCGCGCCACGGCACCTGAGTCGCCAGGGCGAAGCCGATCACGATGACGATGGCGCTCGCAACCGTGATCGCAGGCGGGCCGCCGATCTGAGTGCCGCTCGACATCACATCCAGAGACAGTCCGAGGCCCGAGAATACGAGGGATGCGCCGATCACCCCGGCCGCGATGCCGATCGTGATGACGAGGGCCTCGGTGAGCCGGGCGAGCCCGGTGAGATAGAAGCCGGAGAGGATGTCTTGCACGCCGCCGAAGATCGCGGTACCGGCGAGCAGCACGATGATCGTGGCGACGACAACGAGACGTGCCGACTCCTGCGGTTGTACGAGGTGCACGACGACGGCCGCGACCGGTCCGACGACCCCGCCGACGACACTCTGGAAGAAGACCGGAGCGCGGCGCCGAGCCATGAGCGACGTGATGCTCTCCAGCACGAACGCCGCGACGAACGCGACCGCCGCCACGAGGAGGTCGCCCCCGACGAGGAGTGCCGCGCCGCCTCCGATCAGGCTCCACCCGATGCGCAGCACGAGACGGGATGCCTGCGGCTTGTGCGATGCGATTCGCGCCAGGTGACGCCGTGCCTTGTCGAGTTCGAACTTCCCGTCGACAATCTCCTCGAACAGGGTGGACGCCGCGGCCAACCGGGCGAAGTCCATCCCACGGGCCGGGATCGTGTGGCGTCGCGACACCGACTCGTACGTGCCGGGGTTCGTCCAGGTCAGGCTCAGCACGGTGTGCGTGACATCCGAGTCGACGTTCCGCACCCCGTACGCGCCGGCGATCGCGGTCATGGCGGCGGTCGCATCCGCTGCTCCTGCGCCCGAGGAGAACAACACTTCGGCCAGCCGGATCGCGAGGTCCAGCACCACCCGGATTCGTCCTGGTGCGTCCAGCGCTCCACCCTCAGCCATCGAAGCCAACGCTACTCATCGTCGGGCAGCGACAGCAGTCCGATTGCCCGAACGAGGTGGGCCGCAGCTACTCGGCGCCCGGCGCGATCAGCCCCGACTCGTAGGCAACGATCACCAGCTGTGCGCGATCGTGGGCATCCAGCTTCGTCATCGCACGGTTGATATGCGTCTTCGCCGTCGCGGGGGAGATGAACAGGGCGGCGGCGATCTCGTCGTTGGAGCGGCCCCTGCCCACCAGGGCGAGGATCTCGGTCTCGCGCTCGGTGAGGTCCGGAGGCAGCACGCGAGAGGGCGCGGTCGATTCCGGCGCGGCGAGCGAGCGGCGGATGAGCGCGCGGGTGGCGACCGGCGAGAGCAGTTCGTCACCCGCGTGCACGATGCGCACCGCACGCACGATCTCGTTCGGATCCGCGCCCTTGCCGAGGAAGCCGGCCGCTCCGGCCCGCAGCGCCGACAACAGGTTCTCCTCGTCCTCGAATGTGGTGAGCACGAGCACCCGGGTGGCGTCGAGCTCCGTGTTGGAGCGGATGGCCGTGGTCGCTGCGATGCCGTCGGTGCCCGGCATCCGCAGGTCCATGACGACGACGTCGGGATGCTCGCGGGTCGCGATCGCGATCGCCTCAGCGCCGTCGGATGCCTCGCCCACCACCTCGATGTCACTCTCATGGCGGAGCAGGCTCACGACGGCGGACCGGATCAGCGCCTGATCGTCCGCGATCAGCACACGGATCACAGACGGCTCCGATCGTTCGCACGCGTGAGCGCGCCTCCCGGGTCGGTCGCATTGCGGGCGTCGACCGCTCCGGACCGGCCGGTCGTGTCTCGTGCGGCCGGGAGCGTGGCTACGAGTTGGAATCGGCCGTTCGCCCGCTCCAGCCGCACGCTGCCACCCACTTCCGCGAGCCTTTCACGCATGCCGATCAGTCCATGACCGTCCCCGGACGGCACGGTCGCGTCCCCGACGACCGGGTTGGCCACCCGGATCCGCAATTGGTCCCGCCCATAGTCCAGTTCGACCTCCGCCGTGCGTTCCGGCCCGTGCTTGTACGCGTTGGTGAGCGCCTCTTGCACCACGCGATACGCGATCGGACTGAGTCGGGCATCCAGAGCGTACGGCTCGCCGTTCACGTGCACGCTGACCTTCAGACCACTCTTCGCGAAGAGCGACAGCAGGCCCTGGATGCGCGCGAAATCGGGCTCCTCCACGATGTCGCGGTCCGCACTGCTGCGCAGGAGGCCCAGCATGTCGCTGAGTTCGGCGAGCACGCTGCGTGCTGCATCGCCGACGATGGCGATCGCGGCCTGCGCCTCGTCCGGGTCGTCGCGCAGAGATCGCTCTGCAACGCCCGCCTGCAGATTGATCACTGCGATGCGATGTGCCACCGAGTCGTGCAGATCCCTGGCGATCGCGAGCCGATCCTCCGCGACACGACGCCTGGCCTCGGCTTCCCTCGACTCCTCTGCACGTCGTGCCCGTTCCCGCGCCGACTCGAGCGCGTCGAAGTAGGAACGGATGGCCGACCCGAGGGCTGCGGCGAACGCGATCAGCACGGCGGGCTGCAAGGTGGCCGGAGCGGTGACATCCCCCGCGCCGAAGCCTGCGCCCGCGATGATCAGCTCTTCGAGAGGCAGGAGCACGATCAACGCCACCGCGAACGTGACGGTCAGCGCGCGGGAGCGGTAACGCGCCACCGTGTACATGCCGATCGCGACGGGCAGAGCGAACACGGGCGAGTGCGGAACACCCAACAGCGCAGCGGCCAGACCGATGAGCAGACACGCGACGAGCGCCGGCACCGGGAACCGGCGGCGGGCGAACAGCACGACGCCTGCCGCCGCCATGAACGGAAGCACGATCAGGCCGTACCGGCCGGCCTCGCCCGCCCCGTCTCGGCTGGCGGGAACGAACGACGCGAGGCAGACGAACACGAAGACGATGACGTCGACCACGACGTCCCGCGCGCGAACAGACCTGGCCTGTGCCGGCATCGGTCCTCCGTTCCCCGCGAGCGCCTCCACCGACAAGCATCGCGCAGCTGCGCCCGGGTGTCCTCCGCCTAGCGCGGTCGCTCGCATACCGCGACCGCGGTACCCAAGACACCGCAGCAGTCGGATGCCGGCGGCGGGGCCGCTCGTGACACTGAACTGGCGGCATTCTTCACCCGAGAGAGAACGGACACGATGGCAGCTGTACTGGAAGCACGCGACCTCCGCAGGTCGTACGGAAGCGGTGCCGACCGCTTCGAGGCCCTGCGCGGGGTTTCGCTGAACTTGATAAGCGGCGAGAGCCTCGCGATCGTGGGCAAGAGCGGCTCAGGCAAGTCGACCCTGATGCACCTGCTCGCCCTGCTCGACCGGCCCACCTCCGGCGCCGTGCTCGTCGACGGCGCGGATGCGAAGAACGTGCGCGGGACAGACCTGAATCGGCTTCGCAACAAGGACTTCGGCTTCGTCTTCCAGCAGTTCTTCCTCAACGCCCACGCCAGCGTGCTCGACAACGTCGCTCTCCCGCTCGTCATCGCAGGCGTATCCCGATCGCAGCGCAAGCGCCGCGCGATGGAGGCGCTCGACCGGCTGGGTCTCGCCGACAAGGCGCGCAATCGCGCCAACGATCTCTCCGGGGGTCAGAAGCAGCGCGTCGTCATCGCCAGGGCACTGGTGAATGAGCCGAAGGTCATCTTCGCCGACGAGCCGACCGGCAATCTGGACTCCTCGACGGGCGCAGAAGTCGAGGGAATGCTCTTCGGGCTGCACCGCGAACAGGGGATCACGCTCGTGGTCGTCACACACGACGCCGACCTGGCATCCCGCTGCAAACGGAGCATCACGATGCGCGACGGACTCATCTCCGACGTCTCGGAGGTGGCGGCATGAAGACCGGCGACCTGATCGAATCCGCGGTCCAGAACACGTTCCGCAGCAAGCTGCGCACCACGCTCACGGTGATCGCCATCTTCATCGGCGCGTTCACCCTCACGCTCACCTCCGCCATCGGAACCGGCATCTCCGGTTACATCACGACGCAGGTCGCGGCGATCGGCTCCACCGACTCGCTGACCGTGACGAAGGCGCAGAGCGCGCAGACATCCACGGGTTCCGGGCCGCAGAAATACAACCCGGACACCGCGAGCTCTGGACAGGTCGGAGAGCTCGCCCGCGGCGGAGCGGCTGCGCTCACCGCGAGCGACATCACGACGATCAAGAACGTCGACGGCATCACCTCGGTCACCGGAAACACCGGGATCAACCCGTCGTGGATCAGCTACGCCGCGGGCGGCAAGTGGGTCGTCACGATGAACTCCGTGCGCAACATCAAGGCCGATCTCGCGTCCGGCGCGCAGCTGGAAAACGGGTCGAATCAGAACCAGATCGTGCTACCGACCACCTACCTGCACAACCTCGGGCTCGGCACCGCGAAGGATGCCGTCGGCAAGACGGTCACGATCGGCATCAAGGACTATCTCGGTTCGATGCACGAGGTGGATGCCACGATCGTCGGCATCCAGAACGCCACGCTCTTCACCTCGGGCGCCTCCGTCAACGACGCCCTGCGCGGCTCGCTCGTAACAGCGCAGACCACGGGCAAGCCGGCTGCGGTGGCAACGACCTATGGCAGCGCCACGGCGACGATCGCGAAGGATGCCACGCCTCGGCAGATCGCCACCATCAAGACGGACCTGAAGAACGCCGGGTTCACCGGCCAGACCGTCAACGACCAGCTGGGCAGCCTGCTCACCGTGATCAACGGCATCGTCGGCGTGCTCGACGCGTTCGCCGTGATCGCACTGATAGCCGCCGGGTTCGGCATCGTGAACACCCTCCTGATGAGCGTTCAGGAACGCACCCGCGAGATCGGGCTGATGAAGGCGATGGGAATGGGGAACGGGCGGGTCTTCACCCTGTTCAGCCTTGAAGCCGTCTTCATCGGATTCCTGGGCAGCGCCATCGGAGCCCTCGCCGCCATCGGTCTCGGAACGCTGATCAGCAACCGGCTCTCCGCGACGCTGCTCTCCGATCTGCCCGGGCTCCATCTGTTGCAGTTCTCGGTGGCCTCGGTCGCCACGATCATCATCGTGGTCATGGCGATCAGCTTCGTCGCAGGCACGTTGCCCGCACGCCGGGCGTCGCGTCAGGACCCGATCGAGGCGCTCCGGTACGAGTGAGGCGCGACCGCCCAGTTGCGGGGCCCCCTCACACGGGCCGAGCTACGCTTCTTCCTTGTTCAAGAACGAGTCGGTCAGGAGTTCGAGGTGCCCGACGTGGCACGCCGTCTCCTCGAGCATGTGCACCAACGCCCACCGCAGTGTGACGCGCCCTCTGCCGAAGGACGGGTCGGATGCCTTCGCCTCGAGGCTGGAGATCGACGCCACAACTGCACGACTGCGCTCGCACGATTCCTGGTACAAGGCCGTGACCTGCTCGACGGTGTCGTCGACAGCGGATTCGAAGTCCCAGTCGGGCCGGGCATCGAAGGGTGCGGATGCCCATGGCTCGGGAAGCTCCCTTGAATCGATTCGTGCGGTGAACCAGTGATCTTCCATGTGCGCGAGATGCTTGACGACCCCGCCTGGTGTCAGCGTGGTGGCGGCCAAACTCGCCTCTCGCGCCTGCCCATCGGACAAGGCGGAGAACCTTTCGATCACGCGTCGGCGGTAGAGGTCGAGGAATTGGATGAGAGTGGTGCGCTCGTCCGCATCGAGATCTGGATAGCTCGAGACTGGGGCGGTGTCACTCATGGCCGAACACTAGACCACCCCCGACTTACCGGCCGAACTTGCCGCTTCAGGCGCGAATAGCGACAACGCGGGACGGGAATTCCGCGAGCGGCGGCGCCCGAACGCCCGCGACTCCTTGACGCCTTCCGCTGACGGCCGTACGTTCGCCCCATGGTCGAGCCCATCACCTCGAAGCAGTTCCATGAAGCCCAAGGCGTCGAAGACTGGCGCGTGCTCTCCGACGGCGCGGCTGCGTTCTTCGCAACCGGATCGTTCGCGAAGGGCCTCGAGTTCGTCGACAGAATCGGGGCACTGGCGGATGCCGCCAATCATCATCCCGACATCGACCTGCGGTACCCAGCGGTGCTCGTCAAGCTGATGACCCACGAGGTGATGCCGAACGGCTGGCTGAGCGAGCGCGACGTCGCTCTTGCCGCGCAGATCTCCGAGGTCGCACGCGAGCTCGGGATCACGACCGATCCCACCAAGGTGCAGACGGTTCAGGTCGCGATCGATGCCCTCGACATCCCGAAGGTGCAGGCGTTCTGGGCTGCGATTCTCGGGCGGTCCGCTACCGAGGAGGATCTGTTCGACGAGAACGGATTCGCTCCCAACTTCTGGTTCCAGCAGATGGATGCCGCGCGCCCGCAGCGCAATCGCATCCACATCGATCTCTACGTGCCGGCCGATCAAGCGGATGCCCGTGTCGCCGCGGCGCTCGCGGCCGGCGGAACCGTGGTGCGCGACAACGGCCCGCAGTGGTGGACCCTTGCCGATCCGGAAGGCAACGAGGTCGACGTCGCTCCGTGGCCCGACACCTGGTCGGGTTGGGGCGGCTGACCGTCCCGGCCAGTCGTCAACGAGCCACGAACCCGCCCTCGATCGGACGCACTTCGACGCCGCCGCCCTGCCCATTTATGGGGTTGCGGCGGGCGATGTCGAGCGCGGAGTCCAGGTCATCCGCTTCGATGACGTAGAAGCCGGCGATGTACTCCTTGCTCTTCGCGAAGGGGCCGTCGGTCACCTCGCCGAGGCACGAGCTGCTCCGTTCACTGATTCGGGTCATTGCGCCCGACATCCCTTCGTCGAACAGAATGCGAGCGATTCGACCCCTATCGCCCCTCCACACGCCGCTGTGCGTCGCGGGGAGCCTCAGGCGATGGGGGCCCAGGCGCCGCAACGCCCGAAGCCGTGTCGACGAGGGGTTGACGAGCGGATGCCCGACATCCATACTTAGGTGCGTGCCTAAGTATCACGACGAGCTCGACGCCGTGCTCCGCGCTCTCGCGGATCCGACGCGTCGTGCCGTCGTGGAGCGGCTGGCGAAGTCTCCGGCCGTCGTGTCGGAACTCGCTGCACCGTTCGCGATGGCGTTGCCCTCGCTGATGCAGCACCTGCGCGTGCTCGAAGATGCGGGACTGATCACGTCCCAGAAGAACGGGCGGGTCCGCACGGTGAGCCTGGTCCCCGGCGCCCTCGACGTGCTGCACCTCTGGCTCGACGAGCAGCGGACCCCGGCAGAACGCCAAGCCGACCGGCTGGGCATCCACTTGACGCGCACAACACCGAAAGAAGGCTGACATGACACGTGTTCGAATCGACCTGTTCCTCTCCCTCGACGGCTACGTCGCGAGCGCCGAGCCGTCGCCGGAGAGTCCGATGGGCGAGGACTGGGAGCGCCTCACCGCCGCCTACACCGCGACCCGCACGTTCCGGAGCATGGTCTTCGGCGACACGAGCGGCGCCGGCACGACCGGCGTCGACGACAAGTACGCCTCCGCATTCTTCGAGGGCATCGGCGCGGAGATCATGGGTGCGGGCATGTTCGGTCTGCACTCCTTCCCCGACGACCCGAACTGGAAGGGATGGTGGGGGGACCAGCCGCCGTTCCACACCCCGGTCTACGTGCTCACGCACACGGCGCCGCGTCCGTCGATCCCGATGGAGGGCGGAACGGTCTTTCACTTCCGCGACGATTCCGTCGAGGCGGTGATGGCCGAGGGCACTGAGGCTGCGCGCGGCCGAGACGTGCGCGTAGGCGGAGGAATCGGCACCGCCCGCGAGTTCCTGCTCGCCGGCCTCGTCGACCACCTGCACCTCATGATCGCTCCCGTCATCCTCGGTCGTGGAACACGGCTGTGGGATGACCTGGGCGGGCTCGAGCGCACCCACATCGTCACGACCGAGGTGTCCGAGAGCGGCACCATCCACGTCAACTTCACGCGGTAGGAGAAACCTCATGGCCCTCGAACGTCGCATCGCCCACTCCGGATTCACCCTGCACCGCGACTACCCCGTGCCCGTCGAGCGCGTCTGGGATGCGTTCGCGATCGAGGAGCAGAAGTTCCAGTGGTTCGGCGAAGGCGAAGCCTTCGAGACCGGTGAGTGGGTCTTCGACTTCCGCATCGGCGGGCACGACGTCGCCGAAGGAGCGTTCCACGACGGTCCGGTGTCGCGGTACATGTCGACGTATGCCGACATCGTTGAGCACTCGCGCATCGTCACCACCTACGACATGTGGCTCGACGCAACGCACATGTCGACGTCGATCGCCTCCTTCGAATTCGAACCGGTCGAGGACGGCACCCGCCTCACCCAGGTCGAGCACGGCGTCTTCTTCGACCGGTTCTGGGCCGATGGTCCTCACCGCGAGGCGGGCAGCCGCGGCATCCTCGAGAACCTCGGCAGTTACCTCGAGCCGCTCAATAGGTGACGCCGCCGGGCAGGACCACGGGCGCTCGCGGCCGCTGACCGAAGTCGAAATCGGCCGCGATGTTGCCGAGCTCGGGGTTGTTCTCCCGCACGTCGGGGCGCGGGTCCGGTCGCCCGTCGGTGGCCGGGTCCAAGCGCTGTCCGTGCAGGAAGTCGTCCTCGATGAACTTCACATACGCGTCGTGGCTAAGGGTCTGATGGTCGATGAAGCCCTTGCGTGCGTACGGGCTGATCACGATGGCGGGCACGCGCAGCCCGTACCCGTTCTGGTCGACGACCGGCGGTTTCACGTGATCGTAGAAGCCGCCCCAGTCGTCCCACGAGAGGAAGATCGCGGTGCTCGACCAGTCCGGGCTCTTCATGACGGCATTGATGAGACCCGTCACGTAGGCCTGGCCGGCGCTGACCTTCGCCGGCGGATGCTCGCTCACCTGACCGCTCGGGTCGATCCAGCTCACCGCCGGCAGGGTTCCCGCTTTCGCGGCCGAGTAGAACTTCGTCAGCGACTGGATGTTTCCCAGCTGTCCGTCCTGCTTCACGGTGTCGAAGTAAGGGAGCGGGTTCCAGATGCCCGGCGTCTTCGCGTTCTGCTTGACGGGCGCGCACGTCATGGCCGAGTCATCCTCGCAGTCCGGCTCCGTGCCGTTGAACACGTAATAGCCCCATGACACCTTCTGCTTGTGCAGCAGGTAGGTGAGATCCGTCCACGCGTAGTCCGGGGGTGCGAGCGCGTTGGATGCCGCGATCAGCTTCTGCTTGAGCGCGTCGGGCAGGGTCGCCTTGTCCACCGCCGCCTGGCAGGTGGCGAGGGAGTCCTTCGCGGTGCAGTTCTGCCGGATGAGCGCGTGCAGCTGCGCCGCGACATCCGGGGTGATGCCGATCTTGGTCAGCTGCGCCTGGCATGCCGGCTTCGCCATGCCGCCACGGCAGGCGCCGATGAGGTTCTTCTTGACGGCACCGCCGAAGTCGGGCGGGTTGCCCGGGCTCTGCAGCGCGTTCACGCAGCTCTGCGGGTCGCCGGCCTTGCTGCACTTCGCCGACCACTCCGAGACCATGTACAGGTGCGATGGCAGGCTCCACGACGCGTTCGACTCGAACAGGTGATCGTCGAGAACGAAGTCCTTCGCATAGGTCCAGTAGTTCGGGATGTCCGCACCCGTCTTGTATCCCATGACATCGGTCTGCGTTCCCGCGGCGCACGACGGCGCATTGGGTGCGCACTTTTTCTTCGCCTGCTCGGCCTGTGCGACGAAGCCGTCCATCTTGCCGCCGTCGATGTCGGCAGTCGCGTTGGCAGCGCCGTGCGGTCCGCCCGAGTTCACGTCCGCCGGGTCGTGGAACGGCTTGTCGCAGGCGCCGGTCGCGGGATCGGGCACGCAGACGGTGGGTGTTCCGTTCGACATCGGGATGCCGTCGGCGCCGGGAAACGTGCCGAAGTAGCTGTCGAACGACCGGTTCTCCTGCATGATCACGACGACGTGCTTGATCTTCGAGATGCCCGCTTCGATGCCCGTTCCGGCTGCTCCGGACGGCTGCGCGGTGGACGCCTGCGAGACGCCGAGCGCGTGGACCGCGGCGAAGTCCGACCGCACTCCGAAGGCGACGCCGAGTGTGACCGCCACGACCGCCAGGATCGTGACGACCCCTGCCGCGGTGATGGACATCATCCGGTGCGACCGGATCCACGATCCGAGCCGAGACCGCCGAGAACGAGCCGGACCTGTCATGCGTCCACGATCATCCCGCCGCGGCCTCCGCGGGTCAGAGTTTCGTAAAGAGGGCGTTAGCGCTTCCTGATACCGCCGCCGGCGGGGTGCGACCGACGGCCCGATGTGACCGAGGACGATAATGGGTGGCCGTGACTGATGTGCTCGTGCTGCACGGCTCACCCGGCTCGGGGAAGAGCACCCTCGCGCGGGCGCTCTCCGAAGCGCTTCGGGCGGCGGATGTCGCGCACGGCGTCATCGATATGGACGAACTGAGCCTCGTGCACCCGTACCCGAGCCGATGGTTCCCGCGCGAGAACCTTCGTGCCATCTGGCCGAACTACGTCGACGCCGCACCCGACATGAAGCTGATCATCCCGATGGTGTTCAACGACGAGGAGGAGGTCGAGCTCGTCCAAGCGGCCATGCCAGGGGCGAGGCTGCTGATCTGCGAGACGACCGCACCCCTCGCCGTGCTGAAGGAGCGAGTGACCGAACGCGAGCCCACCGAAGAGTGGGCGACAGCGCTGCGCCAATGGGTCGACGTCTACCATGCCCGGTCCGATCACGACCGCATCCGGCACTTCCAGGTGGTCACGTATCCTGCGACGGTCGACGAGTCCGTGCACGAGATCCTGGAACGAACGGGCTGGATGCCCTGAGCCGGGCGCAGGCGGGGTTCTCTAGAAGCCGCACGTGTGCCGTGTGTCTCAGCTCCCGCGAGTCGGGAGTCCGCATCCGCATCTTCTGAGACACCTGCGACGCTCACCTGAGGACTCGGGTCACGGCCTGTCTGGGTCCGAGGCTGGTGGGCGAGGTCGCCGCACGGATGTACTCGATGCCTTCTGGCCAACGAGCGATGTGCTGGCCATGTGTCGCCTCGTCGTAGCCGATGTAGGTCACCCCTTCGATTTCGACGCGGAACAGGGCGAACCTCCTCACGACCGGCTGCCAGCCGAGTTGCTCGCCCGCGGCGGATGCATAGCGTTCCTGCACCGATGTCTTGTGCTCCTGGATCGCTCTGCCGACGATCTTGATCTCGACTCCCGGCTCCGGGCCCGTGACGATGCTGTTCAACACGATTCGTTCATCGCGGGCCAGGTCCAGCGCCTTCTTGGACTTGAGCATCATCGACAGCCACAGGTCATCGTCCATGATCAAAGGTTCCACACCGCTGATCCGCGCGATGCCAGCACGTCGGACGGTGCCGATGAAAAGGACGCCGGGCTCGATCAACTTCTGGTTCGCGATTGCGCCGAGCGCCGGTTGCGCCGAAACGAGGTCCGACCATCTCATGCGTGTGACTCTAACGATCCCGCCCGACAGCCTGATGCGACCGCTGTGCTCCTCTTCGTACACGGCGGTACGGTGACGAGACCTGCAAGTAGCAGCTCCTGATGAGCGTTTCCACGGCACCGATCAAGGCCACGATCACGATCGACGAGCTCGCTCGCGTCGACATCCGCGTCGGCACCATCACTGCGGTCGACGACGTCCCCGCCTCCAACAAACTGGTACGGCTCACGGTCGACCTCGGCGACCATCGGCGCAGCATCCTCGTCGGCGTGAAACAAGAACGCGAGGACCCGACGGAGATCGTCGGCCGGCAAGCACTCGTCGTAGTCAACCTCGCCCCGCGCCGGATGGCCGGCGAGTTGTCGGAGGGGATGCTGTTCGACATCGGGTACTCCGACGGCATCACACCGGTGCTCGCCACACCCGAGGTTCCGGTGCCGAACGGGACCCGGGCGGGTTGAGCACACGTCGCACGTGGCCCGCCGTCAGTAGGCAGCGATCAATCGTTCGACCAGTGCACGGGCCGCCTCACTCGGCGACGTTCGCGTCACGACGCTGAACTCCCAGTCGATGCGTTCTGCCAGGGAGACGACGACCGCGTCGGTGCCCGGCGGTATGAGCAGTTCCGGCAGAAGCGCGACACCGAGTCCAGCGGCGACGAAGACCGGTATTGCCGCAGTCTCGGTCGCTTCGATCGCGACATCCCGGCTCACGCCGAGGCCGTTCAGGGCGCCGTCCAGGATGTCACGGTTGCCGAACCCGACAGGCGCGTCCACGAATCGTTCCTTCGCGAGGTCTGCCAGGCTGATCGTCTTCTGCCTTGCGAGATCGTGCCCGGGCGGCAGCAGCGCTACATACCTGGTGATGGCCAATCGGTGCGTGGCGAGGCCGGTGGCCGCGGAGGCCGGCAGCCCGAACAAGCTGAGGTCGAGGCGACCACGCAGCACGTCATTCGCGAGTTCCCTCGAACCGGTGGGGGACGAGCGAAGACGCAGGTCGACGAGCGGATGTTCGCGGTGGAACTCTCGGACCACCCGGGGCAGTGCGAGGTAGCTGACGTTCGAGAACACTCCGATACGCAGCTCACCGCGTAGTTCCCCGCGAGGGTCGGCAGCGGTGCGGGCGCGCGCCTCGGCGTCGGCGATGCCGCGCAAGGCCGGCAGCACCGATTCGCCCGCCGGGGTGAGGCGCACTCCCCGCTGGTCGCGCTCGAACAGCACGGTGCCGAGGTCTCTTTCGAGTGCTTGAACACCCGCCGAGACCGTGGACTGCACGGCGAATACCCGTTGGGCTGCGCGTGTGAAGCTCAGTTCGTCCGCCACCGCTATCGCGTACTCCACCTGCCGAGTGTCCATGGGAGCAGCTTACCGAGTGAATCGTCGTTATCGATGGCAACCATCGTTTACGTTCGTTGGACACGATGACGCCGATCGGCGAATGTTGTGTCATGACATCGACGACCACGAGACCCACGCCGGCTTCGGCGGGCGGGCGTGTTCCGCATGCTGCAGGGTTCTGGATCATCGCGCTCACCTTTCTCACCGAGATGGCGTTCTGCGCCCTGCCGACCCCGCTCTACGCGATCTACCAGCGGAAGGATGACTTCCCCACGGTCGTCCTGACCGTCATCTTCGCGGTGTATGCGGTCGGAGTCATGCTGAGCCTGTATCTCGCAGGCCACGTCTCCGACTGGATCGGACGGCGACGGATCATCCTCGCCTCCCTGCTCCTGAACCTGCTGGCCGCACTGCTGTTCCTCGTGTGGAACGACGTCGCCGGCCTCATCGTGGCGCGCTTCATCTGCGGCCTCGGAATCGGCATCCTCGCGGCCGCAGCGACCGCGCACCTCGACGAGTTGGGAACCGTGGCCCGCCAGGCGAGCGGGCGTGCAGCGCTCGTCGCCACGTTCGCGAACCTCGGCGGCATCGGCCTCGGCCCCTTGGTGGGCGGACTCATCGCCTCGTGGTCGTCGGCACCGCTGGTCGTTCCGTTCGTACTCTTCGCCGCGCTTCTCACCGCGGAAGGCATTCTCGTCGCCTTCGTTCCCGAGACGGTCGAGCGCCGTGCGGTGCGTCCCTCGTACCGGCCTCAGCGCATCGCCATACCTGCCGGACGTCGTGGCGCGTTCTGGGCTGCGGCCACAGCTGCGTTCGCCGTTTTCACGGTGTTCGGCACCTTCATGGCACTCTCGCCGACGTTCCTCGTCAGCATCCTTCACCAGCACTCTTACCTGCTGGCGGGCCTGGCGCCCTTCGTCGTGTTCATGGCCGCAGCGACGGCGCAGATCGTCACCGCGCGCCTCGGGGTCCCCGCTCAGCTCCGACTCGCCATCGCACTGGCCGTGTTCGGGCTCGCGGGCGTGGCCGTGAGCGCCGTCGTCGCCTCGCTCGCCGTCTTCCTCATCGGCGGCGGGGTCGCGGGCGCGGGCATCGGCATCCTGTTCCGGTGCGCACTCGTCACCGCCGCAGCAGCAGCCGAGCCGGGACGCAGAGGCGAAGCACTTGCGGGTATCTTCCTCGTCGCCTACGCGGGATTGACCCTGCCGCCCTTGCTGACGGCCGTCGCTCTCGGACTCTGGCCGGCGGTTGCCGTGCTCGTCGGCCTCATGTCGCTCGGCGCGCTTCTCGTCGCCGTCTCCGGCGCCATGATGGCGGCGCGGTGAGGCGTCTCCGAGATTACCGGCTGACAACCCCGCCCCCGGAACGGCTCAGGGGAGGACGATGACCTTCCCTGCGACGAGACCGGCGGCGGCCTCTGCGTGGAGCGCGGGCAGCTCCGTCAAAGGGATCCGTCGCGTGACCTCGACGACGAGTGCGCCTGCGTCGACGAGGGATACCAGTTCGGCGAGGCGCTCTCGGTTCGGGCGAACGAACACCGTCGACGCGCGCACCCCTCGGGCTCCGTCGCCGGGTGTGGCCAAGGGCGGGATCGTGTTGACAACCACACCGCCGTCGCGTACGGCGGCCACATACGCGGTGAGCTGTTCGGGCTCGATCGGCGCGAGGTTCAACAACACGTCGACCTGCTCATCGACGGCAGCGAGCAGGTCGGTGTCGGTGTGATCGATGATCTCGTCCGCTCCCGCTGCGCGGACGAGATCGATGCTGCGCGGACTGGCCGTCGCGATGACGTAGACACCTGCCCGCTTGGCGAGCTGGATGGCGTACTTGCCCACCGCACCACCGGCGCCGACGATCAGCACTCGCTGGCCCGGCTCGAGCCCTCCGTCGTCGAAGAGCGCCTGCCACGCGGTCAATGCCACGGACGGCAGCGCCGCGGCATCCGCTAGCGGGATGCTCGTAGGCGCGGCGACGACCGCTTCGGCAGGAGCGATGACGTAGTCGGCCGCACCGCCATTGCGCTCCAGCGGCAGGAACCCGATCACGGCGTCACCGATTGCCACCTCGTCCACGCCCTCACCGACAGCGTCGACCGTGCCGGACACGTCATAGCCGGGGACGTGCGGCAACTCGATCGGGACGGGCATGGCTCCGGCCCGCATACCGGCGTCCGCCGGGTTGAACGCTGACGCTGCGACCCGCAGCCGCACCTGCCCTGCACCCGGGTTCGGCTGTTCGACATCGTCGTACCGGAGAACCTCAGGTCCGCCGACTTCGTGGAACTGCACTGCCTTCATAGTCTCACTCCTCGCCTTTGTACTTCGAATTCGAAGCAGTTCGACGATAACACTGCTTCGACTTCGAAGCAACTAGTAGAATCGGAACATGAGCGCTACGCCCGACGCCCTCACTCCGACGCAGCTCCGCGCGTACTTCGCACTCACCGAGGTCGGCAATCTCCTGCGCCCAGCGGTC
The DNA here is from genome assembly GCF_054780115.1 of Humibacter ginsengiterrae. NCBI lineage: Bacteria > Bacillati > Actinomycetota > Actinomycetes > Micrococcales > Microbacteriaceae > Humibacter > Humibacter ginsengiterrae. Next base: position 3,059 of record NZ_BAAGWY010000018.1, on the reverse strand, counting down.
GAGAAGCAGCTTCGCGACGACGGCAGCCTCAGTTCTGTGCAGTTCCAGCTCTTGGCGAGGCTGGGCGACTCTCCGGGAGGTCACGAACGGATGACCGACCTCGCGGACGGCGTCGTCTACAGTCGCAGCGGTTTGACATACCAGGCGCAACTGCTCGAGCAGCGCGGTCTCATCACCCGTTCTTCCTCCCCTGAAGACGAGCGCAGCACCGTCGTCACGATCACTGACGCCGGCCGCAACCTGTTGAGTTCCGTGTTCCCCGGCCATGTCGAAACGGTGCACGAACTCCTGTTCGCACCCCTCACGGACGAAGACGCCGACGACCTAGCCCGCATCCTCGGGCGCGTCAGCGAGCACCTCCGCGCAGCCCCGCCACGCTCAGCCGCCCGTCGTCGAGGAAAGTGACGACGCTCGGCGATGTCCCAATCCGCCCCGCCGTCTCGTCGTACTGGTATGGGAAAGCATCGGATCATCGTTCTGGGCGGCGGCTACACCGGCATCGTGGTCGCCGGGCAACTGGCGCGGCGAGTGCGGTCGGACGAGGCATCCGTCACCCTCGTGACGAGCAACGAAACGCGTGACGAGCGGATGCGCTGGCATCAGCTGGCCACCGGGCAGCGGTATGCACTGCTGCCGGTTGCGGATGCCTTGAAAGGCTCGAGCGTAAAGCTCAGGGTTGCTCAGGTGGAACGCATCGACCTCGAGCGGCGCTGCGTCGTCACGGAGAGCGCCACGCTCGAATACGACTCGCTCGTCATCGCCCTCGGCAGCGTCATCGACTTCCGCGGGGTGCCGGGGGCGCACGAGAATGCGCACGGTCTCACCGGCGTCGCGCACATCCGCGAAACGGCGCAGGCGCTCGACGCGCTGCCCGACGGCGCGCCCGTGGTGGTCGTCGGCGGCGGATTGACCGGCATCGAGTTGGCGACCGAGGTCGCCGAATCGCACCCGGGGCTCCGCGTCTCGATCGCGAGCTCACGCGCCCCTGGCGACTGGCTGAGCCCGTCCGGCCGACGGCACCTCGAGCATGCCTTCGACCGATTGGCGATCGAGCGGTTCCTCGGACGCGTGGCACGCATCGGGCCCGACGCGGTCGTCTTCGATGACGGTCGCGAGGTCCCGTCGGCGCTCACGTTGTGGGCGGGCGGGTTTCGAGCGAATCCGCTCGTGCAGGCATCCGGACTCGATGTCGACGAGCTCGGCCGCGCGTGCGTCGACGCGACGTTCCACGCCGTCGGCCACCCCGAGGTGCGGGTCGTCGGCGATGCGGCGCGTGTGCCTGGACCCGACGGGGTGCCGCTGAAGATGGGTTGCCGCACCGGCGCCTTCATGGCGATCACCGCGCCGAAGAAAATGGCAGCGGAACTCGCCGGTGAGGATGCATTCGCATTCTCCGGCCGCTATTTCGCCGAGTGCATCAGCCTCGGACGACACGATGCTCTGCTGCAGTGGCTGACGGCGGAGGGAAGGGCGATCGACCGCATCGTCACCGGCCGCGCCGCCAGGTTCATGAAGGAATACGTGCACCGAGGCAACCTGTTCGTGGCCCGGCATCCCGGACCGTATCTGCCGGTGCGGCGAACGCACGTGCTGGTCCCGTCGAACGGCCATCGCGAGAAGATCGAGGCATGACCGAACTGGAGTCGCTGCGTCGTGTCGCGTTCGGTGCGGCCTACCGCATGCTCGGCTCCGTCACCGACGCAGACGACATCGCCCAGTCGGCCATCGAGCGGATGCTTCGCCTCACCGACGCAGACCGGCCCGCGAACCAGGAGGCGTGGCTCACCACGGTGGCGACACGGCTCGCGATCGACCAGCTGCGCTCTGCGCGTGCCCGTCGCGAGAACTACGTAGGCGAGTGGCTACCGGAACCCATCGTCGGCGAACTCCCGAACGCGTCGCGCGACGCGTCGGAGCATGCGGAACTCGCCGAAGAGTTGTCCTTCGCCTTCCTCGTACTGCTCGAGACGCTGACACCGAGCGAACGTGCCGCGTTCCTGCTCCACGACGTGCTCGACTACTCGTACGACGAGGTCGCCTCGGTGCTCGGCCGCTCCTCCGATGGCGCGGCACGCAAGCTGGTGTCGCGAGCGCGGGCTCGAGTGTCTGGTCGCGTGCCCCGCTATCCCGCGTCAGCGGCAGAGCACGAGGAGCTCGTCTCGCACTTCATCGCGGCGGTGGAGTCGGGTGCGGTGGGCGAGTTCGTCTCGCTGCTCACGGATGATGTCCTCGCCATCAGCGACGGTGGCGGAAAGGTTCCGCCCGGCTTCGCCATCACCCGGCCCGTGCAGGGGTTCGACGCGGTGTCCAAGATGCTGGCATCGTTCGGTCGGAGGGCGGTGTTCCCCGTCCACGTCGAGCCGCATCCCGTCAACGGCGGGCCCGGTGTCGTCATCGTCGCCGATATCCCCGTCGGAGGTGGTGTGCTCGCGGTCATGTCGCTCCAGCTGCGCGACGGAAGGATCGCCGCCATCCACGGCGTCGTGAACCCCGAGAAGCTGCAGCACCTCGTTCCTTCACTGGGACGACTGGCCGACTTCGACGCGGTGCGCGACGCCGAAAAGGCTGGGCACGCGCAAAACGTGCACGACGCCGGGCGCCCTTACGGGCACTAGAGCCACATCGCTCAGGATGCGTTTGCGCCGACGATGTCGTCCGCGTGGTCGGTGATCCACGACATCAGGGGCAGCAGGTACTGCGTGAGTTCGCGTCCGCGATCGGTGAGGCTGTAGTCGACGCGTGGGGGGATCGTTGGTTGGGGAGAGCGGAGCACGAACCCGTCGCGCTCGAGCGTACGGAGAGTCTGCGCGAGCATCTTCTCGCTGACCCCTTGAACAGTGCGCCGCAACTCACCCCATCGCAGGGTGCTCACCGAGAGCGCTACGAGAACCAGCACTCCCCAGGTGCTGGTGACGTGGTTCAGTACGATCCGGCTAGTGTGTTGCGTCGTTAATTCGTTGCTAGTTTTTGTTAGGCTGTGGTATGTCTCGACGCGGGCCCGCTCTGGCCGAATTGACGCTTTCCGCGGAGGAGCGGGCGCAGCTTGAGCGGTGGGTGCG
>NZ_BAAGWY010000017.1:0-86709 GCF_054780115.1 Humibacter ginsengiterrae | reverse complement strand
TCGGCAGCAGAAACAGCTGATCCAGATCCCCGGAACGCACATTCACACCCACACCTAATTATCCCCTGACCAGGGAATAAACCGGCTCGACTCACCGAAACGAGACCCAGATTCATGCGACAGCCTGCGCTCTGTTGGTACCACCATCGCACCATCGAAAGCTCCGGATGGCAGGTGCGGATGAGTGCCGGAGTTCCCGAAGTGAGACCACCGGTCTGGATCGATCGCGATCGGGTATGGCGACGGGCCTCGAAGTCTCGGGCGCTGGCAAGCGGAGTACGACGGGGGCTGAGCTCGAGCGCCGGTGAACCACCCCCGATCGGACGCCGGCCGATGTGAACATGACGCCGATGCGCTGCTGACAACGAGGAGCGCATCCCACAGAAGCAACTCAGCCGGTCACCGTGCACTCCAGCACCCGCACAGCAACACCGGCGAAAATCGGTGTCGTGGAGATCGCCGTCGACATCGTGCTCGCGCTCGCCGCGGTCGCCGCTATCGCGGTCGGCTGGCGCCGCGGAGCCCTGGTCACCGCGCTGTCCATGGTGGGGCTCGTCGCGGGCCTCTGGATCGGACTCCTGCTCGCCCCGGTGATGGTCGGATGGGCGATGCCGCTCGGCCACGGCAGCATGATCGCCCGCACGGTTCTCGCGGCCGTAGTCGTGCTGGTGTGCGGAGCCGTTCTCTACGGCGTGGCATCCAGCCTCGGCGCCGTGCTCCGCGGACGCATCGGCCGACGCGGCGCCCTGAACGGCATCGATGCGACGGGCGGTGCGATCGTCGGCCTCGTCGCCTGGGCGGCCGTCGTGTGGCTCGTCGCGGGGTTCGCGCAGTCGTCGTCGATCTACCCGGCCTCGCAGCTGGCATCCGCATCCCGCATCGTCACGGTGCTCGACGACATTGCACCGGTGCCGCCCGCCACAGCCCTCGGCGCGCTTGACGACGCGCTTGCCGGCGCGGGCCTGCCCAAGGTCTTCTCCGGCAACGAGACGATTCCCGACACCGCTGCCCCCGACTCGGCCATTCCGGCCGCCGTGCAGGCCGAGTCGCGGAGCGTCGTCAAGGTCGAGGCGGTGCAGTCCAGCTGCTCTATGGAGTCCAGCGGAAGCGGCTGGGTGGAGGCATCCGGCATCGTCGTCACGAACGCCCACGTCGTCGCGGGCTCCTCATCCGTAGAGATCGTGTCGCAGGATGATCGCTCGTACCAAGCATCGGTCGTCGCGTTCGACCCGGACCGCGACGTCGCCGTGCTGAGGGTCCCCGGCCTCGGAGCGCCGGCGCTCCGCATGGGGGCGACACTGAACGCGGGAGATCCGGCCGTGGTCGCAGGATTCCCGGGCGGCGGCCCGTACACGCTCGGCGGGGCGCGGATCCGCGGTGAGCTCACGGCCGCAGGAACCGACATCTATCAGCACGACTCGGTCGTCCGTGACGTGTATTCGCTGCGTGCGATCGTGCGGCCGGGCAACTCCGGCGGTCCGCTGTTCGACGACCAGGGCGACGTGGTCGGCATGGTGTTCGCCCGTTCGACGACGGATACAGACACCGGCTACGCGCTCACCCTCGGCGAGGTGCGCCCCGTGCTCTCCACCGCGGGCCCGACGCCCGTCGCCACCGGGGTGTGCACGTCGGAGTGAACGGGATGCTCGCCGCGGCGCTGGCGGCACGGCCGTCGGCTCAGCCTCGACCAACCGGTCTACCCGCACTCGCAGGCATCCGAACGAGCACTCGCTGAACACTGCGTGAACTCGATGAACGGCCGGTGAACCGGCCCGAATCCGGTGCCAGCATGGCATCCCGTGCGGCAAGGGGCGAAGTACGGAGCGCTGGCGGGCGCGGTCGTCGTCATCGCTGCGGGCGTCGTGCTCACGGTGCTGATGCGCTCGCAACCCGCTGACGAGCATCCGGATGCCTACGCCGTCGACGCGGGCATCTCGAGCTGCGGCACCGGCTGGGTGCAGCCCACGGCAGGTGTGCAGATATTCGACGTCAGGAACACCTCGATCGCGGGCATGGAGGTCTACCTGCAGTCGGCGACCGCGAAGGATGTCTACCTCGACCTGGAATCGCTCGGGGCCGGCACCACGACGCGCGGCCAGGCCACGCTCGGCGCGGGCCGGTACCGGTTCGTCTGCCTTCCGGCCGACGCCGATCCCATCGCCGGACCGGTCGTCACCGTTTCAGGCGCGAAGCGGGTCGCGAACGCAACCGCGGGCATCCCACCGGTGACGCAGAACGACCTCATCCCCGCTTCGAAGCAGTACGGCGCCTGGATCGAGAGCCGGCTGCCCGTGCTGCAGGCTGAGACGGACGCGCTCGCCGGTGACGTGACATCCGGCGACCTCGGCAAGGCCAAGGCGGACTGGCTCAGCGCGCACCTCGAGTACGAGACGCTCGGAGCCGCGTACGGTGCGTTCGGCGATGCCGACACGGCGATCAACGGCATGCCCGCCCCCGGTCGCAACGCACTCGATGATCCCGACCTGACCGGGTTCCACAAGATCGAGGCACTGCTCTTCTCCGGTGCGTCGGCATCCGCGATTGCGCCCTACACGTCACAACTGACGAACGACGTCGCCGCCCTGCGGGCGGACTTCCCGAACGCCCGCATCGACCCGCTCGACATCGGCCTGCGCGCCCACGAGATTCTGGAGAACGCCCTGCAGTTCGAACTCACCGGTGAGACGGACGCCGGCAGCCACACCAACCTCGCCACGCTCGACGCCAACCTCACCGGCACGACGCACGCGCTCGAGCCGTTGCGGGGCATCCTGAAGACCCGCTACCCCGACCTGACGAAGACGGATGCCGCCATCGCGGCCACGCAGCGGCTGGTCGAGTCGTTCCGGGGTGCGGATGGGTCATGGCGGGCGCTCGCGGACCTCACCACCGCGCAGCGCGAGCAGCTCGACGCGCACGTCGACGAAACACTCGAACTGCTCGCGCCGATCGCGGCGATCTGCGACGTGCGGAGGCCGGCGACGTGACGGCGGAACTCGCCCGCCGCGGCTTCCTTCACGGGCTCGTGGGAGCCGGCATCGCCGCACCGATAGCTGCGGTTGGTGCGCATGCCGCCGCGGCGACGTCTGTCCGCGCGGGCGCTCCGACGCCGGCGAGCGATGCGGAGACGACCGAGACCGCGGCCGCCGGCCCCGCCGCCTCGTACCCGTTCCACGGCACCCACCAGGCGGGCATCCTCACCCCGGCGCAGCGCAACGCGACGTTCGCCGCCTTCGACCTCACGGCATCCGGTCGGGTCGAGCTCGCGGACCTGATGAAGGCGATCACCGACCGGGCGCGATTCCTCACAGCGGGTGGAACGCCGCAGACCGTCGGCATCACCGCACCGCCCGCCGACTCCGGCGTGCTCGGACCGCAGGTGCCGGCGGACGGGCTGACCGTGACCGTCTCGTTCGGGGAATCCGTCTTCGACGACCGATTCGGTCTGACCGATCTCAAGCCGCACCGGCTGCGCACGATGGAGGACTTCCCGAACGACGATCTGGACCGCGCGACCTGCGACGGCGACGTGCTGCTGCAGCTGTGCGCGCACAACCCGGACACCGTGACGCACGCCCTGCGAGCCATCGCTCGGGCGACTCGCGGCGCGATGCAGCTGCGCTGGCGCAAGGACGGATTCGTCTCGCCACCCCGGCCGTCGGGAACGCCGCGCAACCTGATGGGATTCAAGGACGGCACCTCGGCACCCGCGCTGGCTGCGGCATCCGCTCCCGACGAACTGGTCTGGACGCATGCCGGCGGCATCGAGCCGAGCTGGGTGGAGGGCGGCTCGTACCACGTGGTGCGGATCATCCGCATGCTCGTCGAGTTCTGGGATCGCGTCTCGCTGCACGAGCAGGAGAACATGATCGGCCGCCGCCGCGACTCCGGCGCCCCGCTGACCGGCACGCACGAGCACGACGATCCGCGGTACGAGACCGATCCGACGGGCGATGTGATCCAGCTGGATGCCCACATCCGGCTCGCGAACAACCGCTCGCCCGAGCAGGCGAAGCAGCAGATGCTCCGCCGTGGCTACAACTACGACTCCGGAATCGAGGTGAACGGCAACCTCGACACCGGGCTGATCTTCGCGTGCTTCAACCAAGACCTCGAACGGCAGTTCGTGACCGTGCAGAAACGGCTCATCGACGAACCGCTCGCCGACTACATCTCGCCGACCGGCGGCGGCTACTTCTTCGCGCTGCCGGGCGTGCGGCACAGAGCCGACTGGTACGCCAGCGGGCTGCTGGCCTGAGCATCCTGACGGATCGCGCGGCCGACAGCATCCCTTCCCGACGAAAGGAACACGAATGCCCACGGTGTTCGGGCGGCGCACACTGCGCGTCGCCGCCATTCCGGTCGCGCTCGCCGCGATCGCGACGACGGTGGCCCTCGCGGTGCCGGCGTCCGCCCATCAGCCCGACCACTCCGCCAAGACGACGACGCCGATCAAGCACCTGGTGGTGCTTTTCGACGAGAACGTCTCGTTCGACCACTACTTCGGCACCTATCCGAACGCAGCCAACGCCGACGGCACGTCGTTCACCGCCGCAGCGGGCACCCCGGCCGTCGACACGATGCAGAGCGCCGGACTCATCGCATCCAATCCCAACGCGTACAGCCCGCAGCGCCTCACGCCCGAGCAGGCCGTCACGTGCGATCAGAACCATGGCTACAGCGCGGAGCAGAAGGCGGTGAACGGCGGTGCGATGGACAAGTTCGTGGAGAACACGAGCAAAGACACCTGCACCGGCATGTACGGAAGCCCCGGGCTCGCCATGGACTACTACGACGGCAACACGGTCACGGGTCTGTGGAACTATGCCCAGAACTACGCGATGAGCGACAACGCCTGGGACACCGTCTTCGGTCCTTCCACCCCCGGCGCCCTGAATCTCATCTCCGGGCAGACGCACGGCGTCACCTCCATCGATCCGAAGACCGGGCAGCAGACCGCGACACCGGATGCTTACACCGTCGCCTCGCCCGACGCGAAAGGTGTCGGGACGGTGATCAACGATCCCGACCCGGCCTATGACGACTGCGCCGACAACAATCACACGTCGGCCAACGCGCTCGCGTCGCTCTCAGGCAAGAACATCGGCGACCTGCTCAACGCGAAGAACGTGACGTGGGGATGGTTCCAGGGCGGATTCGCCCCGACCACGAAGTGGGACGGCACGAACGGCCACTACGCGGTGTGCGGTGCGAAGTCGACGAACGTGGCGGGAGCGGCATCCGCCGACTACTCGCCGCACCACAACCCGTTCGCGTACTACAAGTCCACCTCGAACCCGCACCACCTGCCGCCGACGAGTGACGCCGCCATCGGGCACAGCGACCAGGCGAACCACCAGTACGACCTGACCGCGTTCGACACAGCCCTGAAGCAGAACAACCTGCCGGCCGTGTCGTTCCTCAAGGCGGCGGAGGCGCAGGACGGCCACGCCGGCTACTCCGACCCGCTCGACGAGCAGAAGTTCCTGGTCAAGGAGATCAACGCCATCCAGCAGTCGCCGTCGTGGTCGAGCACCGCGATCGTGATCAACTACGACGACTCCGACGGTTGGTACGACCACGTCGCGCCGACCATCCTCAACGGATCGAAGGATGCCTCGAACGACTCTGCGATCTGCACCACGTCGTCCGCCCCGGCGGCCGGCGGATATGCGGATCGGTGCGGGCCGAGCCAGCGACTGCCGTTCCTCGTGATCTCGCCGTTCTCCAAGCAGAACTACGTGGATCACACGAGCATCGAGCAGACGTCGATCACGAAGTTCATCGAGGACAACTGGTCGACCGGACGCATCGGCGACTCCTCGTTCGACGAGCGCGCCGGCTCACTGGCAGCGTTCTTCGACTTCAAGCACCCGCAGCAGCGCGCCGTCGTGCTCGCCGACGATGGGTCGGTCGCGAAGGTGATCCCGGTGCACGTCGGATCCGGCAACGGCAACGGGAACGGCGGTGGGAACGGCAACGGCCACGGCGAGGGGAACGGCAACGGCCACGGCGGTCACTCGTCTCCTGGTCAGGGGAGCGCGGATGCCGTCACGTGGCTCTTCGACCGGATCAGCTTGCTGCTGAAGCACCCGTTCTGAGCCCGAGCTCCGGGTCCGGTCGCCTCGATTGGACCCGGAGCGCGCTCCGGCCGCAATCATGGAAGACATGAAGACCATCACCCTCCCGAACACCTCCATCGAGGCCAGCAACGTCATCCTCGGCCTCATGCGCATCCGCGATCTCGACGACGAGCAGATCCGCACCCTCGTCGGCACCGCCCGCGACGCCGGCATCGACTTCTTCGATCACGCCGACATCTACGGCGGCGACCACGCGTGCGAGCGGCGCTTCGGCGACGCGGTGCGCTTCACCGGAGCCGAACGCGAGCAGGTGTACATCCAGTCGAAGGTGGGCATCCGGAACGGATTCTGGGACTTCTCGAAGGAGCACATCCTCGAATCGGTCGACGAGTCCCTCGCCGCGCTGCGCACTGATTATCTCGATGTTCTGCTCCTGCACCGCCCCGACACCCTCATGGAGCCGGACGAGATCGCGGATGCCTTCAGCACACTCCACGACGCGGGCAAGGTGCGCCACTTCGGCGTCTCGAACCAGACGCCCGGCCAGACCGAGTTGTTGAAGCGCTCCGTGCGGCAGCCGCTCGTCGTGAACCAGGTGCAGCTGAGCATCACGCACGCCAACCTCATCGCGCAGGGAATCGCCGCGAACATGAACGGTCTCGACCAGTCGGTCGACCGCGACAACGGCATCCTCGACTACGCCCGCCTGAACGGCATCACCCTGCAGGCGTGGTCGCCGTTCCAGAAGGGATTCTTCGACGGCGTCTTCCTCGGCGACCGCGAGAACTACGCGGAGCTGAACGACGCGATCGACGAGATCGCGGCATCCTATGGCGTGACGCCCACGGCCATCGCCGTCGCCTGGATCACCCGCCACCCGGCGAACATGCAGGTCGTGCTGGGCACGACGAACCCGCAGCGGGTGAAGGATGCCGCAGCCGGCTCCGACCTGCCGCTCACTCGACCCGAGTGGTACCGCCTCTTCACCGCGGCCGGCCACACTCTTCCGTAGCGCACCGGCCCTTGCACCACCCCGCGCGCCCGCGTACTCTTGCCGACGGTTCGAATCGATTCGAGGTGTCACCCCTTCGGCTCAGGTCGCAGTTTCTGTCGCCTCGCCGGACTCATCGCGACGAAAACTGCGACCTGAACGGCGCAGACGATCGAACATCCCATCTCTCACGTAACGAGGAGCACCATGCGCATCACCGTGTGGAACGAGAACTTCCACGAGACGACGCAGCCGGACATCGCGGCGATTTATCCGAACGGGATCCACGGGGCGATCGCTGAGGGACTGTCGGCGCGACTGCCGGATGCGAGCATCCGCACCGCGACTCTGCAGCAGCCGCAGCACGGCCTCGACCCGGAGACCCTCGAGGCGACGGATGTGCTTCTGTGGTGGGGCCACATGAAGCACGACGACGTCGACGACGAGGTGGTCGAGCGGGTGAAGCAGCGGGTGCTGGCCGGCATGGGGCTGATCGTGCTGCACTCGGGGCACTTCTCGAAGATCTTCAAGGTTCTGATGGGAACGACGTGCTCCCTGAAGTGGCGCAACGAAGCCGAACGTGAGCTGGTGTGGACGGTGAACCCGTCTCATCCGATCGCCGAGGGCATCCCGTCGCCGCTGATCATCGGTGAGCAGGAGATGTACGGCGAGTACTTCGACGTGCCGACGCCGGATGAGCTGGTATTCGTGAGCTCGTTCTCCGGCGGCGAGGTGTTCCGGTCGGGAATCACGTATCGCCGCGGGCTGGGCAAGGTGTTCTACTTCAGCCCCGGGGACCAGGAGTATCCGGTGTTCTATCACGAGGACGTTCGAGACGTGCTGGCGAACGCGGTGCGCTGGGCGGTTCCGGCGCGCGGCGTCTCGCACGTGCCGGAGGTGGCGAACCCGCCGCGAGACTGGTTTGCCCAGCCCTCCGAAGGCGAGCAGGCGCCGGTGGGAGAGCAGGCATCGGAGCGAGAGGGGGAGCACGCGTGAGCACTCTGAAGGTTGGCGTCGTCGGCGCAGGATGGGCCGGCCAGCAGCACCTGAAGGGCTATGCCGCTCTGGAGGGCGTCGAGATCGCTGCGCTTGCCGCCATGGAGACCGAACAGGTCGAGCTGCTGCAGGCGGAGTACGGCATCCCGGCGACCTTCCAACGCTGGGAAGACATGCTGGACGCGGTCGAGTTGGATGCGATCAGCATCGCGACGCCCACGTTCCTGCACGCTCCGGTGTCGATCGCGGCGCTGCAGCGTGGCATCCACGTGCTCACGGAGAAGCCGATCGCGGCGAACCTCGAGGACGCGCGGGCGATGGTCGAGGCGGCACGGGCATCCGGTCGGGTGCTGCAGGTGGTGTTCAACCACCGGCTGCGTGGAGACATCGCCGAGCTCGGCCGCATCATCGCCTCAGGGGAGCTCGGCACCCCGTATGTGGCGAAGGCCGGATGGTCGCGCCGCGCGGGCATCCCGGGTTCCGGTTGGTTCGCGAAGAAGGAGCTCTCCGGCGGCGGTCCGCTGCTCGACCTCGGCGTGCACGTGATCGACTACGCGCTGCACCTGCTCGGTGAACCGGAGGTGGCGACCGTGTCGGCATCCACCTACGACCAGCTCGGTACGAAGGCGATGGAGGGGTTCGATGTCGAAGACATCGCGATCGCGTTCGTGCGGTTGAAGAACGGCGTGACTCTCACGCTCGAGACCAGCTGGGACAGCTTCTCACGGCACGAGAACGTGTACTGGATGACCGTGTACGGCACCGAGGGCGGCGCCGAGCTGCGCGTGGTCGACTACGTCACCAGCGAGTTCACCGTGTTCCGCAACGAGGACGGCGTGGTCGCCGACTACGACGCGACCCCCGGTGACAACGGGGGACACGACCAGGTCGTCGCCGAGTTCGTCGCGGCCAGCCGCGCCGGCGAGGCGGAGTGGGTGAAGCACGACGGATCCCTCGGCCTGCGCCGCGCCGAACTCATCGACGCGTGCTACCGCTCCGCCGAGACCGGCCACGAGGTGACGGTGGGGTAGCTCGCGGCGCCTGATCTCATCACGAGACTGCACGCCCGCCCCGAGACCGTGGTCATTACCCGCTGTTTCGGGGTGGGCGTGCAGCCTCGCGGAAACGGAGTCGCGCCGCCCCGCAGCTCCGGCTCTCGTTCTACGATGGTTCGGTGCTCGAACTATCTCAACGCGATGCGGATGCCCGTGCCGCGGTCAACGCGCTCACCCGTGCCTCGCGCGTGCTGGAGCGTTCGCTGCCTGAGCTCAGCCTCGCCGACTTCAGGGTGCTCTCCGCCGTGGCGGAGGGTGAAGCACGGGCATCCCGATTGGCGCACCGGCTCGCGCTCGGCAAGCCTGCGATCAGCTCGACGGTGGACTCGCTCGTGCGCCGTGGACTGCTGAGCAAGCAGGCGCACGACGCCGACCAGCGCGCGACGGACCTCGTGCTGACGGCATCCGGCGAGGTCGCACGCTCTGCCGCGGAGCAAGCGCTGGTCGCAGTCGTGACACAGCTCGTCGACGACACCGACGATGCTGTGGCCACGCTGACCGCCCTCGCATCGCTCGAAACCGCGATCGAGCGCCGGCAGGCATCCATCGCCGCCGCGCGACACGCCACGGCGGTAGGCGCTGCCGGGTCTGCGGACCTCGGCGCTGCGACCCGGGCTGTGTCGCCTGCGGACGCCGGTGGAGCGACTCGACCCGTGTCGCAGCCGTCGGAACCCGACCGAACGCCCCGACCATCGGCGGGGGCGACCGTATGACCCAGACGAAGGCACAAGACGGCACGCAGACTGACGCGGAGCAACCGGCATCCGCCCCGGAGACATCCAAGCCGGGATGGCTGCGCCGGCTCGGCCACTACCTGTGGCGTCACCGGGTGAACGTGTCGATCGCGGTGGCGGCGGCCATCCTCGGTTCCGCGTGTCAGGTGGCCACTCCGCTCATCGCCAGGCAGATCGTGGACGGCGTCATCATCGACAAGTCGGCACCGCTGCTGCCCTGGCTCGCACTGCTCATCGGGCTGGCGGTCATCGCGTTCGGCTTCGCCTATCTGCGTCGGTACCGCGGCGGGCGCGTGGCGCTCGACGTGCAGAACGACCTGCGCAACGAGATGCACGACAAGCTGCAGGGCTTGGACGCCGCCACCCTCGACACCATGCCGACGGGCCAGCTCGTCGCCCGCGCGAACTCCGACTCCGCGCTGGTGCAGGGCCTGCTGAACTTCCTGCCGCTGGTCTCGGGCAACGTGCTCATGATGGTGCTCTCGCTCGTCGTGATGTTCGTGCTCTCACCGCTGCTCGCGATCATCAGCCTCGCCGTGCTGCCCGCACTGCTCATCGTCAGCTACCGGATGCGCCGCCGCGTCTTCCCCGCCACCTGGGACGGCCAGCAGAAGGAGGGGGACCTCGCCGAGATCGTCGATGAGGACGTCGGCGGTGTACGCGTCGTGAAGGCGTTCGGGCAGGAACGACGCGAGCTGGAACGTCTCACCGGCACGGCCTCCGCGCTGTACGGATCCCAGATGCGTGCCGTGCGCATCCAGTCCCGGTACCAGCCGCTGCTCGAGGCGGTGCCCGTGCTCGGCCAGGTGGGCATCCTGGCGCTCGGCGGATGGCTCGCCCTCACCGGCAACATCACGCTCGGCACGTTCCTCGCGTTCTCCACCTACATCGCCCAGCTCATGGCGCCCGCGCGGCAGCTCGCGGGCATCCTCACCATCGGGCAGATGGCCCGCACCGGACTCGAGCGCATCTTCCAGTTGCTCGACCTGACGCCGGCCATTCAGGATGCTCCCGGCGCCGTCGACCTGCCCGCCCGCCCCGGAACCATCGAGTTCTCCGACGTCACCTTCGGCTACGAGTCCGAGACACCCGTGCTGCGCGACTTCTCGCTCACCGTGCGACCGGGGGAGCGGGTCGCGCTCGTCGGCGCGAGTGGAAGCGGAAAGTCCACGGTCGGGCGCCTGCTCGTGCGCTACTACGACCCGGACGCGGGTGGTGTGACGATCGGCGGCACGGATGTGCGCGACGTGCGCCTCGGATCGCTTCGGCAGTCGATCGGCATGGCCTTCGAAGACGCCTTCCTGTTCTCCGAGTCGGTGCACGACAACATCGCCTACGGCGCTCCGGATGCCACCGACGACGAGATCGAGACCGCCGCACGGGCGGCGCAGGCTCACGACTTCATCATGGATCTGCCCCGCGGATACGACACCGTGGTCGGCGAGCGGGGCTTGAGTCTTTCCGGTGGCCAGCGGCAGCGGATCGCCCTCGCGAGAGCGATCCTGCGCGACCCGGCCATTCTCGTGCTCGACGACGCCACCAGCGCCATCGACGCCCGCACCGAGCAGACCATCCACGACGCGCTGCGGAGCGTGATGGAGGACCGGACGGTTCTGCTGGTCGCCCATCGGCACTCCACGTTGCACCTGGCCGACCGCATCGTCGTTCTCGAGCACGGCCGCATCGTCGACCAGGGCACGCACGACGAGCTCATCGACCACAGCGACACGTACCGCGCCCTGTTCGGCGCGACGGATGCCGCCCGCCGCGGCGACATCGACGCGCTCGCGGGTGCGGAGCTCGACGTCGCCGCCGACTCTGACGGCGATGTCGACTCGGCGTCCGGCCACGACCGACCGTCAGGACGGCGGCCTCCCAGCTCCAGCGCGCCCGCGCGCCCATCGGGTGCGGCGCGCGCCACAGGCATCGGCATGGGCCTCGGCGGCGGAGGCGGCGGCATGCGCGGCATGGGCGCAGGCCTCGCGCCCACCCCCGAGCTGCTGGCGCGGGTCGCCGCGCTTCCGCCGGTGAAGGACTTTCCCGAGATCGACCTCGACCGCGAGTCTCGTCACGAGCGCGACTTCTCGCTGGGAAAGGTGCTGGGCGAGTTCCGCCGCCCACTGCTCCTCGCGCTCGTGTTCGTCGTGATCGACGCGTTCATCGGTCTCCTCGGGCCGGCCGTGGTCAAGACGGGGATCGATGACGGCGTCACCAGAGGCGTTGCAGCCGTGCTGTTCGGGGCATCCGCTCTCTATCTCGTCATCACGATCGCCGACCTCTTCAACGGCATGGCCGAGTCGTTCGTCACCGGACGCGCGGCGCAGCGCATCATGCTGTCGCTGCGCATCCGCGTGTTCGCACAGCTGCAGCGGCTCTCGCTCGACTACTACGAGCGCGAGATGGCCGGCCGCATCATGACGCGCATGACGACCGACATCGACCAGTTCGAGTCGCTGCTGCAGAACGGTCTGCTCGGCGCCTTGGTCGCCTTCGTCACGTTCGTCGGCGTCGGGGTCGCGCTCGTCATCGTGGATGCCCCGCTCGGCCTGGCCGTGCTCACCGTCGTGATTCCGCTGGCCATCGCCACGATGTGGTTCCGGCGGCGCTCGTCGCGGCTCTACGACCTCTCCCGGGAGCGCATCGCCATCGTCAACGCCGCGTTCCAGGAGAGCCTCTCGGGGGTGCGCGAGTCGCAGGCGTTCACGCACGAGGAGGCGACCATGCGCCGCTTCCACGGGCACGGCAGCGCCTACCTGCGCTCCCGGGTCGCCGCGCAACGGCTTGTCGCGATCTACTTCCCGTTCGTGCAGTTCCTCTCAGCCATCGCCGACGCCATCGTGCTCGGCCTCGGCGCCGCGCTCATCGCGCAGGGCAACCTCACGGCCGGAGCCCTCATCGCGTTCCTGCTCTACATCGACATGTTCTTCTCGCCGATCCAGCAGCTCTCGCAGGTGTTCGACGCCTGGCAGCAGACCCGCGTCTCGGTGTCGCGCATCTCCGGTCTCATGAAGCTTGAAACGCTGACGCCGCAGCCGGAGCATCCGGTCGACGTTCGGCACCTGACCGGCGACGTCGCGCTCGACGACGTCCACTTCGCCTACCCGACGGGTGCGGTATCGGCCGAGCTGCGCGGACCTCGGGATGCCCACGACCCGCTGTCCCGCGACGCGGCCGTTCGACGACCGCAGGAGGCGCTGGCCGGAATCGGTCTCGGTATCCGTGCGGGCGAGACGGTCGCGCTCGTCGGCGAAACCGGGGCAGGAAAGTCGACGGTGATGAAGCTGCTCGCCCGGTTCTACGACCCTGACCGCGGCGCCGTTCTGGCAGACGACATCGACCTGCGCAGGCTCGGCCTGGGCGACTACCGGCGCCACCTCGGCTACGTGCCGCAGGAATCCTTCCTGTTCACCGGAACCGTCGCCGAGAACATCGCCTACGGTCGACCGGATGCCCCGGCCTCCGACATCGAGGACGCCGCACGGGCCGTTGGCGCCCACGACATGATCGCGACGCTGCCCCACGGCTACGACACGTTGATCGCCGAACGCGGCAAATCCCTCTCGGCGGGTCAGCGCCAGCTGATAGCGCTCGCGCGTGCCGAGCTCGTCGACCCCGCGATTCTGTTGCTCGACGAGGCGACCAGCAACCTCGATCTCGCCACCGAGGCGCGGGTGACGGATGCCATGCATCGCCTCGCCCGCGACCGCACCACGGTGCTCATCGCCCATCGTCTGCAGACAGCGATGGGCGCTCACCGCATCGTCATGCTCGACCACGGCCGCGTCATCGAGGTCGGCTCGCACGACGAACTCCTCGAGCGCGACGGCGCCTACGCCGCGATGTGGCGTGCGTTCGAGCTCGCGACCACGTGTTCGATGCGGTCGCGGCGGCACTCAGCGAGGCTGTGTCGCGGCACGCCCCGGCACGGTCTGCTCGGGCGTCACGATGCGGGTCTGCAGCCGGCGGACGGCATCCAGGTAGTCGCCGGTCCACACGATGCGCACGGCGGTAGGGGTGCTTCTCCCCGACTCGTCGCCCAGGTCGAGCCGCACCGAGTCGATCAGCTCGGACGTGAGAACCGGATTGCGTTCCGGAGCCGCCGGAAGCTCGTCCCGGCGCAGGAGGCGGCCACCCAGCTGCCTGCACCACTCGCTCAGCACCGCGGCCGACGTCTCCAGCGCGCGCCTGGCCCGTGCACGGTCGCCCTGCGCCGTGCCGTCCTCATCGCTCCACATGTCGACGATCGCGTCGCACACCAGGCGAATAGCGGCAACCCCCGCGACGGCGGCGGATGCCTCGGCGAGCGGCACTCGACGCGTGGAGCGTTCGGTGAGATACGTCCGGAAGGTGTCGTCCAGCCTGCGTGACGCGGCGGCCGTGCGTCTTGCCTCCGCCGCCGGGAGTGGATGCCTGGTCACGCTCGCATCGCACCGGTCCACCCCGAACGCCACTGCCGCGAACAGGTAGTCGGCGAGCGCCGAGTACGCCTCCGCCAAGGCGACGCGCAGCGCCGCTGCAGCACCCCGCGGCCAGAACAGCAGGCCGAGGAGCAGGCTGACCAGGAATCCGAGAACGACGTCTTCGATGCGGTAGAGGCCGACCGTCCAGCCGGTCGGCTCGATGATGTTGAACAGCAGCACGAGCGTGAGGGTGAAGGCGGCCTGTCCTGCGGCGAACGAGATGACTGTCGGTGCTACCCCGGCGATGAGCATGGAGACGGGGAGCACGATCCACAGCGCGACGGGATTCGTGCCCAGCACGGTCAGCAGCGCGCCACCGATCGCCACTCCGGCCGCTGTCCCGATCACTCCGCGCAGGGCGTTCTGCCCGGTGCTCAGCACGTTCGACCGCAGCACTGACATCGTGCCGAGCACTACCCAGAACGAATGCTGCACTCCGGTCAGATCCGCCAGCAGCACGGCGACCCCGAGTGCGGCTGCTCCGCGGATGCTGTTGTGCAACCACACCGAATGCCACTCGAATTGCGCGCGTGCCCGCTCGATCCCGGCGCTGAAAGATCCGATCAGGTCGCCCGGTTGCCGCCCGAGGGCTTTGTCCCACCAGCTGCGACGCTCGGCAGCAGCTGTCAGCGCGATGTTCCGTCCGACCTGGGAGACCGCATAACCCAGCTCCTGAGCACGGAACCCGGGGTCGAGCGCTGAGACGAAGGCGTCGGCGTTGTCCGCGTCTCCCGTCCCACGGCTCACCCGTTCGGGCAGCCCGGTGAGTGCACGCTCGGCGACGGCGCTGCGTGCGTCAGCGAGCCATGTGAGCGCTTCCTCCAACTCGTCGCCGGGTGCGCCGTTGCCCAGCAGGATGTCCGCACCGCGCTCGAGCACGTCGGCTGCGGCGATCTTCACCTGGCACACGTCCCGGTAGACGCCATCTGCGCCGGTGAAGGTGAGGCGCGGCACGAACGCGGACTGCGCGACGACCGTCTGCAGCCAGTCGAGCTCGTCGACGAGCCGCACGACGGTGCGCGCAGGGGTGTTCAATCCTGTCGGACGATACGGGGTGGCGAGAAAGAGTGCCCGCAAAGCCTCGACCGCGGCATCCGCTCGCGTGGCCGCATGGTCGCGCGCTTCGCCCGCGGCATCGCTTCGCCCGCTCAGCACGAACTCGGCGTCCGCACGCAGCCGGGAGGCCAGGGCCCTGCACGCATCCGCCGCACTGGTGCGCAGCGGCATCCGCGTGGGTGCGGGCCAGAGCAGTGCGATGGCAGCCAGGCCCACCAACGACGCCGTCCCCCAGCCGGCCAGACGCGGCAGCAGGGTGTCGATGCCGCCGGGCAGCGAGACGGGCAGGATGAACGTCAGCAGAAGTGCCGTGCTGGCCGACGCGAGAACATCGCTCACCGTTCCGACGAAGAGCACGACGAACGCGACGACCGCCATCGACAGCGCTCCGAGCCACACCGGTACCGCCAGAAGCGTGCCGAGGCAGACGAACACGGCGCCGGCGATCGCAAGAGCGAGTTGCGCCTGGAGGCGCTCCCTGATCGTGCCGCCGAAGCCGACGAAGAGCAGCATCGCGAGCGAGCCGAAGGCGCAGAACAGCGCGAAGTCCGGGTTGTGCACCACGTAGAAGCCGAAGGCGAACAGGGCGGGCATCACAACGGCGGCACGTCCCGCTCTTCGCAGAGCGCCGAGGTCGGGATCGTGGCGCTTGAACCACGCCCATGAGGTGCTCAACACGGCGCCCTCAGACCTTGGCGTCCTGACGGGGAATGAGGATCTGCTTGACGATCAGCAGGATGCTCGCCGTCACCGGAATCGCCACCAGCGCTCCGAGCAGCCCGAGCAGAGTGCCGCCGACCAGCGCGCCGATCACGACGAGCGAGCCGGGGACGGCGATCGCGCGGTTCATGACGCGCGGCGTGAGGACGTATGCCTCGATCTGCATGTACACGAGGTAGATGATCGCGAACACGAGCGCGCCGAGTGGGCTGCTGAACAGTGCGATCACGGTGCCGGCCATCCAGAACAGCACGGATCCGACGAGCGGGATGAGCGTGATGCAGAAAGCCGCCACGGCCATCAGCAGCGGGAACGGCAGCCCGAGGAAGAGGTAGATGAAGAACGCGATGACCGCATTGCAGAACGCGAGCACGACCATCCCCCCGAGATAGCCGCCGATGCCCGAAGAGATCTGCTCCATCATCGACGACACCGTTCGCCGGTTGCGTGCGGGCGCGAGGCGCACGAAGGCAGCCTTCATGGCCGGCAGTGTTGCCAGGAAGTACAGGCTGAGCACCAGCACGATGATGACACCGGAGATCACCGACCCGATCGTGAAGCCCACCTTCACGACGCCGCCTCCGATGGCTGCGATGTTGGCCGGATCGGCGAGGAAGTTCTTGATCTGGTCGGTGATGTTCGACACCTGGTCGCCGAAGTTCGACTGCAGCCAGCTGTAGAAATCCGAGTGCTGGAACGCGGTGATCGTCTTCGGGATGTTGCTCACGAACTGGCTGATCTGGCGCACCATCGTGGGAACGATGAGCCACAGCACACCGACGAGGATGAGCGCGAACGCCGTGTACACGATCACGATGCCCCACGCCCGCTTCACCTTGTGCCGTTCCAGGGTGCGCACGATCGGGTCGAGCCCGAGCGCCGCGAACAGGGCGAACACGATGTAGATGATGATCGTCGACAGGTTCGAGAACGCCACCCCCACGACGAACGCGGCGAGGCCGCCGATCGTCAGCGAGAAGCCCACGACGAACGGATGATTGAGGTTGGCCCAGAAGGTGCGCGACGGCACCGCTTCGTGGGCGCGCACGGCGGCAGCATCCGCCGACTCGAAGTCTTCCAGCTCGGAAGCGGCGGCCGCGGAGCTCGCGTCGAGGTCGGCGGCTGCTGGACCGGCAGGGTCGGACGTCTCCGTCATGGCCACACTCTACGGGCGGCCGGCGCGAGCGTTGTGGACTTCCGGTCCTTGGGGCGGTGCTCCGACGTAAAGGTCTAACATCCGACCATTGACAGAAGCGGTCGGCCAGCGCAAGAATCGCGATCGACGCGTCGACGACGACGCGCCCCCCGACCCGATTGGCAGTGACACCGTCATGACCGAAGACACACTGGCTGGGCAGGAACCTGGCGACTCAGACGCGCACGTCGACGACGTGCTGGATGCCGACGCGGCGGCGCTGGCGAAGCTCGGCTACAAGCAAGAACTGCACCGCGGCATGTCCGGCTTCTCGAACTTCGCGGTCTCGTTCTCGATCATCTCCATCCTCGCCGGATGCATCACCTCGTACGCCATCGCGCTGAACTCCGGCGGCCCGGCCGCCATCAACATCGGATGGCCCGTCGTCGGCGTGTTCGTGCTGCTCGTGGCGCTCGCCATGGCCGAGGTGTGCTCCAGGTATCCGACCGCCGGCGGCCTGTACTTCTGGGCAGGACGCCTCGCCAAGAAGAACAAGCGTCAGTGGGCGTGGTTCGTCGGCTGGTTCAACTTCCTCGGCGAGATCGCGGTCACCGCGGCCATCGACTTCGGAGCAGCGACCACCATGAACGCGTTCGCGGCGCTGGTGTGGGGTATCACCCCGACCGCGCTCGGCACGTTCCTCACGTTCGTGGTGCTGATCGTCATCCATGGACTGCTCAACACGTTCGGGGTCAAGCTGGTCAGCATCCTCTCCAACGTTTCCGCCTGGTGGCACATCGTCGGCGTGCTCATCATCGTCGGCGTGCTGTGGATTCTGCCCACGCATCACCAGAGCTTCACCTGGACGATGACCGCCTGGCACAACGCGACCGGATTCTCGTTCGCCCCGTACGTGTTCCTGATGGGCCTGCTCATGGCGCAGTACACGTACACCGGATACGACGCCTCGGCTCACGTGGCGGAGGAGACGAAGGGCGCGGCCCGATCGGCGCCGCGGGGCATCGTGATGAGCGTCGTGATCTCGATCATCGGCGGCTGGATCCTGCTCTACTCCATCACCGCGGCCATCCAGAACGGTACGAACGCCGGACTCGACAAGCTGGCGGCGTCGAGCACGGGGCTGCCGCCGGCGCAGATCTTCCTCGACGCGCTGAACAACCCGACGATGGCGAAGTTCCTGCTCTTCATCGTGTGCGGTGCGCAGTTCTTCTGCGGCATGGCATCCGTCACCGCGAACTCCCGCATGAGCTACGCGTTCTCGCGCGACAACGCCATCCCCGGATCGCGCTTGTGGTCGAAGGTGAACCCGCGCAGCGGAACGCCGACGAACTCGGTCTGGCTGTGCGTGTGCCTTTCGGTGATCCTCACCGTGCCCGCGCTGTTCAACAACACGGCCTACCTCGCGGTCACGTCGATAGCCGTGATCGGGCTGTACATCGCCTACGTGACACCGGTGCTTCTGAGGCGGCTGAACAAGGAGTTCGTGCCGGGTCCGTGGCACCTGGGCAGATGGAGCCCGTTGGTGGGCTGGATCGCGGTCTGCTGGGTCATCCTGATCTGCATCCTGTTCGTGCTTCCGCCGGTCACGCCGATCACCGTCGACACGTTCAACTACGCGCCGATCGCCGTCGTCGTGGTCGCCGTGCTCGCGATAGCGCTCTGGTACGGCCGCGGACGCCGCCACTTCATGACCCGGGAGGAATCCGAGCATCTGACCCTCGCCGCAGACAGACTTCTGGAGGAATGACCGACGGAAGGGATGGCTCAGGATCCATGACGATGACACAGACCCCTCTCGTCGACGCGGTGCTGCAGCCGGTGCGCGACCACATGGCCTTCGAGTCGTGCGTCGAGCAGCTCGGCTCAGCGATCCAGCTCGGTGTGTTCCGGCCCGGCGACAAGCTGCCGACGGAACGCGAGCTCGCCGTCCGCATGAACGTCTCCCGCTCCACGGTGCGCGAGGCGATCAGCGCGCTGCGCGCGGCCGGCATGGTCACGACGACGAGAGGCAGGGGCGGGGGATCGGTGGTCGGGCAAGCGGGGGCGGCCCGGCCCCGGACGGATATGGGGGTTTCCGTCTCTCCGTCCCGCGCCGAGCTCGACGATCTTCTCGTCTTCCGACGGGTCGTCGAGCCCGGCGCCTGTCAGACGGCGGCGTCGGCCAGCATCGGCGACGAGCAGCGGCAGCTGCTGCTCGCGGCGCTCGCGGACTTCGACACGAGCCGTGCTCCTGAGCTGTACCGGCAGGCGGACGCGCGACTGCATCTCGCGATCGCGTCGGCATGCGGATCGCCCAAGCTGTCCAAGGCGGTCGGCTGGGCGCAGACGAGGGTGCACGAGTACTTGTCGGAGATCCCGTTCCTGCAGGCCAACATCGTGAGCTCAGACGAGCAGCACGCCCGCATCGTGCACGCCATCGTCGACGGCGACGCCGATATCGCAAGAACCACCATGGAGAAACACTGCGACGCCACCGCGGCGCTGCTGAAAGGACTTCACCCGTGACCACGCTGACAGACGGTGCCGCGAGCGTCGGCACGGGTGCCGCGCTGAGGCATCCGCGCAACGAACGGATGCTCACGCTCGACACGCTGCGCGAGGCGATCGACGCCGGCGATATCGACACCGTCATCCTCGGATTCACCGACATGCAGGGCAGGCTGCAGGGCAAGCTGCTGCACGGCCGGT
Source organism: Humibacter ginsengiterrae (assembly GCF_054780115.1). Taxonomy (NCBI): domain Bacteria; kingdom Bacillati; phylum Actinomycetota; class Actinomycetes; order Micrococcales; family Microbacteriaceae; genus Humibacter; species Humibacter ginsengiterrae. The sequence goes on along the minus strand of NZ_BAAGWY010000017.1, from coordinate 66,770 downwards.
TCTTTCTCGACACCGTCGTCGAGCACGGCACGGAGGGATGCAACTATCTGCTCGCCGTCGACGTCGACATGAACACGGTGGACGGCTACGCCGTCTCGTCGTGGGAGCAGGGATATGGCGACATGGTGTTCGTCCCCGACTGGGGAACCATCCGCCGCATGCCTCACCTGGAGAAGACCGCGCTCGTGCAGTGCGACCTGACGTGGATGGATGGCGAGGATGCCCGCGTGTCACCGCGTTCCATCCTCAAGCGTCAGGTGGCGCGCGCGGCCGAACACGGCTGGAGGGCCCTCGCCGGCACCGAGCTGGAGTTCGTCGTCTACGAGAACAGCTATGAGGACGCGTTCGACCGCGGCTACCGCGGCCTGACGCCGGCGAACCAGTACAACGTGGACTACTCGCTGCTCGGATCCAGTCGGGTGGAGCCGCTGCTGCGGAGCATCCGCAATGCCATGTACGAGGCCGGCCTCAACCCCGAGTCGGCGAAGGGCGAGTGCAACCTCGGCCAGCACGAGATCGCGTTCCTCTACGACGAGGTGGTGGCCACGGCCGACAACCACTCGGTGTACAAGCTGGCCGCCAAGCAGATCGCCGCGCAGGCCGGCAAGTCCATCACGTTCATGGCCAAGCCGAACGAGCGCGAGGGCAACTCATGTCATCTGCACCTGTCGCTGCGTGGGCTGGACGGCGACCTCGTGTTCTGGGACGCGTCCGCCGATGAGGGACGAGGCGGCCGCACTCCGCTCTACGACCACTTCATCGCGGGTGTGCTCGCGACGATGCGGGAGTTCACGCTGTTCTACGCGCCGAACATCAACTCGTACAAACGGTTCGCGGAGGGCTCGTTCGCCCCCACGGCGGTTGCCTGGGGACTCGACAACCGCACCTGCGCGCTACGACTCGTCGGCCGCGGCTCGGGCGCCCGCGTCGAGAACCGCCTGCCCGGTGGAGATGTGAACCCGTACCTCGCGCTGGCCGCCATGCTCGCCGGCGGCCTGTACGGCATCGAGCACGAGCTGGAGCTGGAACCGGAGACGACGGGCAACGCCTACACGACGGATGCCCCGCACGTGCCGGGCACGCTGCGCGACGCTCGTGAGGCTCTCGCCGGGTCGCGCATCGCCCGCGAGGCGTTCGGCGACGACGTGGTCGACCACTACCTGCACTACGCCGACGTCGAGCTGGCCGCGTTCGACGCGGCCGTCACCGATTGGGAGCTGCGCCGCGGCTTCGAGAGACTCTGACCGATGACCCTCACCGACATGCACCACGAAGCGCCGGCATCCGGGCTGCCGTCCTCGCCGTACTCGGGCGGTGGCAGCACGACCCTGGTCGACCCGTCGAACGGACGGCCGTTCCTCGAGCTGTCGCTCGCCGGGATCGACGAGACGGATGCCGTCATCCGGCGCGCCCACGACGCGTTCGCCTCCTGGCGCCGAGTCGCTCCGGGCGAGAGGGCCCGTCTGCTGCGGGCGTTCGCCGCGACGGTCGACGCCCACCTCGAGGAGCTGGCGGCGCTGGAGGTGCTGAACTCCGGGCACACGATCGGCAACGCGCGCTGGGAGGCCGGCAACGTGCGCGATGTGCTGAACTACTACTCCGCGGCGCCGGAGCGGCACTTCGGACGACAGATCCCGGTCGACGGCGGCCTGGACGTCACGTTCCACGAGCCTCTCGGCGTCGTGGGGATCATCGTTCCCTGGAACTTCCCGATGCCGATCGCCGGCTGGGGCTTCGCACCCGCGCTCGCCGCGGGAAACACGGTGGTGCTCAAGCCCGCGGAACTGACACCGCTCACGGCGATGCGGCTCGGCGAGCTGGCGCTGGAGGCGGGCATCCCTGAGGGCGTGTTCACGGTGCTGCCCGGTCGAGGATCCGTGGTCGGCGAGCGCTTCGTCACGCATCCGCTCGTGCGCAAGGTGTGCTTCACCGGGTCGACCGAGGTGGGCAAGCGCATCATGCGCGGCTGCGCCGACCAGGTGAAGCGCGTCACGCTGGAGCTCGGCGGCAAGAGCGCCAACATCGTGTTCGCCGATGCCGACCTCGAACAGGCCGCTGCGGCCGCACCGGGCGGCGTGTTCGACAACGCGGGGCAGGACTGCTGCGCGCGCTCGCGCATCCTGGTCGAGCGCAGTGTCTACGACCGGTTCATGGAGCTGCTCGAGCCCGCAGTACGTGACTTCCGGGTGGTCGATCCGGCCCAGGATGACGCGCAGATGGGTCCGCTCATCTCGTCCGGTCAGCTGGAGACCGTGCGCGGGTACCTGGATGCGGCCGACGTCGCCTTCACAGGATCGGCGCCGGCCGGCACTGAGGGATTCTGGTGCCCGCCGACCGTGGTCATCCCGCGCGGGGCATCCGATTCCGTCTGGCGCGAGGAGGTGTTCGGCCCGGTTGTGGCCGTGGTGCCGTTCGACGACGAAGCGGATGCGATCGATAAGGCGAACGACAGCGACTTCGGCCTGAGCGGCTCCATCTTCACGCGCGACGTCGGCCGTGCCCTGCGCGTTGCACGCGGGGTGGAGAGCGGCAACCTCTCGGTGAACTCGCACTCGTCCGTCCGGTATTGGACGCCGTTCGGCGGCTTCAAGCAGTCCGGCCTCGGCCGTGAGCTCGGACCGGATGCGCCGGATGCGTTCAGCGACGTGAAGAACGTGTTCATCGCGACGTGAGCTCGCCGAACTCGACCAGACACAGCAGCAAAGGAATAGTCGGATGACAGGCAAACTCGACGGCAAGGTGGGCGTGATCACCGGCGGATGCTCCGGCATCGGCCTCGCGACCGCCCGCAAGTTCCACGCGGAGGGGGCGACGGTCGTGATCGGCGACCTCGATGAGCGCGGAACGGGCATCGCCTCCGAGCTGGACGGCTCGTTCGTGCACGCCGACGTGACGAATGCGGACGACGTGAACGCGCTGTTCGCACACGCCAGGGAGCGCTACGGGCGCATCGACGTCGCCTTCAACAACGCGGGCATCTCGCCCGCCGACGACGACTCCATCCTGAAGACCGGCATCGAGGCCTGGGACCGCGTGCAGCGGGTCAACCTCACGAGCGTCTATCTGTGCTGCAAGGCAGTGCTGCCGTACATGCTCGAGCAGGGCGGCGGGTCGATCATCAATACGGCATCCTTCGTCGCGGTCATGGGCGCGGCGACCTCGCAGATCTCGTACACGGCGTCGAAGGGCGGCGTGCTCGCCATGACGCGCGAGCTCGGCGTGCAGTTCGCGGGCAAGGGCATCCGGGTCAACGCGCTCTGCCCTGGGCCCGTGAACACGCCGCTGCTCCAGGAGCTGTTCGCGAAGGACCCGGAGCGGGCCGCGCGGCGCCTCGTGCACATCCCGATGGGCCGGTTCGCCGAGCCGGAGGAGATCGCGAACGCCGTGGCGTTCCTTGCCAGCGACGAGTCGAGCTTCATCACCGCCACCGAGTTCCTCGTCGACGGCGGCCTGAGCCATGCCTACGTGACGCCGCTGGAGAGCGACTTCGAGTGAGCGGGGCGGCACGGATGCCCGTGATCGGCATCACCACGTACCATCGCCCGGCGACGTGGGGAACGTGGAGCGACGTGGAGTGCGACCTGCTCCCGGCGGCATACGCGCAGTCGGTGACCGGTGCCGGCGGTGTGCCGCTACTGATACCGCTGCTCGCCACACAGGATGCCGCAGACGCGACGATCGCCGCCCTCGACGGCCTGATCATCGCCGGTGGCGAGGACATGAACCCGGCGGCGTACGGCGCCGAACCGGATCCGCACGTGACGGGCTGGGTCGACTCTCGCGACACCAGCGAACTGCTGCTGCTCGACGCCGCCGACCGGATCGGCCTGCCCGTCCTCGGCATCTGCCGAGGCATGCAGGTGATGGCCGTGCACGCGGGCGGCTCGCTGATCCAGCACCTTCCGGATGCCATCGGGCACGCCCGTCACGCCGCCACAGACGGCACCTACGCCGACACCGAGGTGCACGTGGATGCCTCCTGCCGGCTCGCCGCTCTGCTCCCCGGCCGCTTCAGCGTAGCCAGCCATCACCACCAGGCCGTGGCGCAGCATCCGGGATTCGTCGCGGCAGCACGCGACGACGACGGTGTGCTCCAGGCCATGGAGGCGGCGGGGGAGAGGTTCGCGGTGGCCGTTCAGTGGCATCCGGAGCAGCAGGACGACCGCGGACTCTTCGCCGGCCTGGTGGCCGCCGCAGGCCGTTACCGCACTCGGTGAGCGCTGCGCCGCGCGCTACCCGAGACGGTCGAGTTCCTCCTGGGTCAGCTCCACATCTGCCGCCGTGACCGAGTCGAGGATGCTCTCCGGCCGCGACGACCCGGGGATCGGGATCGCCCTGGGCCCTTTGGCGAGTTCCCACGCGAGCGTGATGACCTGCGGGCTGACGCCACGAGCATCCGCGACGTCTTGGAACGCCTCGAATCCTTCGCCTGCACCGTTGCGTCCGATGCCGCCCAACGGACTCCACGGCAGGAACGCGATCCCGAGCTCCATGCAGTAGTCGAGTTCCGGCTGACTCGAGCGGAACCTCGGCGAGTACTGATTCTGCACAGAGACCAGGCGGCCCTCGAGCACGTCCTGGGCGATGTCGATCTGCTCCACGGTGGCGTTCGAGATGCCGGCCATCTCGATGACACCGTCGTCGAGGAGGTCGCGCAGAGCGGTCACCGACTCCGCGTAGGGAACGGCGGGGTCGGGACGGTGGAACTGGTACAGGCCGATTCGCTCGACGCCGAGGCGACGGCGTGAATCCTCGGCGGCACCACGGATGTAGTCAGGGTTTCCGTTGACCGTCCAACTGCCGTCGCCCGGGCGCAGGTGCCCGCCCTTGGTGGCAACCAGTACACCGGATGCGTCGCCGTCGTACTCGCGCAGCGCCCTGGCGATGAGCGCCTCGTTGTGACCCACTTCGTCGGCGTGGATGTGGTACGCGTTCGCCGTGTCGATCAGCGTGACGCCGGCGTCGAGAGCGGCGTGGATCGCGGCGATCGATCGCTTCTCGTCGGGGCGCCCCTCGATCGACATCGGCATACCGCCGAGTCCGATGGCGCTGACGGTGCGATTTCCGATGGGACGTTGCTGCATGGCGGCTACGTTACCGGCGCGGCACCGTCGACGCCGCTGCGCAGCTTCTCGCACAGCGCCTCGAGCTGCTCGAGCTCCTCCGGCGAGAGCGCACTGCCGACGTGCTCGATGATCGACCGGCCGTGTTGCACCGCGCAGTGCCGGTACAGGTCGTAGCCGGCATCCGAAAGGCGGACGATCGCACCGCGGCCGTCATCCGGTTCGGGGCACTTCGAGAGCAGCCCCCGCTCGATGAGACGGTCGACGAGCCGGCTGACGCTGGGCTGGGTGAGCAGCACCTGCGTGCGCAGATCGCGCATGCGGATGCTGCGGTTCTCCTGCTTCGAGATGGTGTGCAGCACGTCGTACTCGGTGAGGCTGAGGTCTGCGTCGCGCGGGAACTCCGCCGTGAGCGCGCGCATCACTGTCACCTGAGCGCGGAACAACGACTCCCACGCACTGATCGCGGACTTCTTGGCCACGCGTCGCCTCCTCGCACCTCGACGACCTCGCGTTCCAGAGTACGGCGGACCACTGACGAGAGCACGGCGCCGGGTCAAGGTGCAGCCCTGAATCGGCGGCCCGGTTAATCTGGACCCATGGAAGACCGTCACCCCACGTACCCCGCCCGCACCGGCGCATCCGGAGCCTGGGTCTGGATCGCCTTCGGCCTCGCGGTGCTCGGTGCCGCCGGTTTCGTCGTCACGCTCCTGACGAACGGCCACTACGGCAGCTGATCGGGACGCCGGCTTCAGACAGAACGAGGGCCGGTCGTAGAGGCTTACGACCGGCCCTCTCCCTTGCACCAAGAGTGTCCTGCAATCACATTCCACACCGACCGCCACAGCAAACAGCCGGTGCTCTTGAACTATATAACGAACAGGTAACGGGGCGCTAGTTATCGGAACGTTATTTTTCTTGTGAACTTGTGATGAGTTCGCAAAAGGGTCGCAAAAGGCCCGTCAGACGAGCGTGACGCGCTGAATCTCCGTGCGCGCGATCGCACGGTCGCGCACGTCGGAAGCCGCGGTGCGCCGCGGGTCGCGCATGTAGGAATCCAGGCCGGCATCTTCGGTGAACTCGATGATCTGCGTCTCGAACGGATGCCCGTCAGCCGACGCGACGTCGCCGCCTTCCGCCTCCGCGCCGTCGCCGACACGAACGCGGGCCACGACCCGCCCGCTGTGCTCGGGCAGCAGCGCCAGAACCGAGTCCTCGTACTCGACGAGGGCATCCGCCTGCCCGGGATTCGGCCACAACGTCACGCACAGCACCACACTCATGCGATGAACCTATCGGAGCGCAGCCGGCTCTCGTCATCCCTGTGTCGTTCCTCAATCGCGGCGCCGGCTTGACACAATTCACCACGCGATGAATTATGGCCTCATCGGGCAACGAGGAGGACACCATGCGCGCGATCGTGCTCAAGGAGTTCCAGGAGCTGCGTCGAGATCGGCGCACACTCGCGCTCCTCATCGTGATGCCGCTGCTGCTTCTCGTGATCTTCGGGTACGCGGCGAACTTCACCGTCGATCACCTCTCGGTGGCCGTGTACGGCAGCGAGGCGAAGACGGTCACGAAGCTCATCGACGACAACTCGCAGCTGAAGGACCACCTCGACGTGGTGACGACAGACTCGAACGGCACGAAATCGGATGCCCGTGAGGAGCTGCGCAACGACCGGGCGGATGTCGCGATCTATGGGGTGCAGGCATCCGGGGCGCCCGCTCCGGGCGGCGTGAACGCCCACGTCTACATCGACGGTTCCAACCTGTTCGCCGCGCAGTCTGCGAAGACGATCTTCGCCCAGGTGCAGCAGCAGCTCACGCAGAGTCAGCAGCCGTTGCAGCTGGCGGTCACCACTCTGTTCAACCCCGACCTCAAGACGTCGTGGGTGATGATCCCGGCGATCATCGGGCTCATCCTCACGTTCATCGGCACGATCATCACCTCGATCGGACTGGTGCGAGAACGCGAGGCGGGAACGCTCGAACAGCTCACCGTCATGCCGCTGCGTGCGGGTGCCGTCGTGCTCGGCAAGATCACGCCGTACTTCCTGCTGGCGTGCTTCGACATGGCTCTGATCACCGTGCTCGGCCTGCTGCTCTTCGGGGTTCCGTTCAACGGGAACCCGCTGATCTTCATCGTCGGCGCGGCGCTGTTCCTCTTCGTCGTGCTGGGGCTCGGCGTGCTGATCTCCTCGGTTTCGCGCACGACGGGCCAGGCGATCCAGCTCGCGTTCATGGTGCTGCTGCCGCAGATCCTTCTCTCCGGCATGATCTTCCCGCTGTCGGCGATGGCGGCCGGCGTGCGCTGGATCGGCTACTTCCTCCCGCTCACCTGGTTCACGATGATCTCGCAAGGGGTCATGATCCGCGGTGCGAGCTGGGATTCGCTCTGGTTCCCGCTCGTCATCCTCGCCGTCATGGCCGTCGTCATCTTCGGGCTCGCGGTGGTGCGCCTGAGCCGCAGCATCTCCCCGGTCAAACAACGCAGGCATCCCGAGCATGCGGATGCCGCACAGCGGCCCGCCACCGAGGTCGCCTGATGCCCGCCGACGGCTCGTTCGGAGTCACCGGCCTCACCGTGCGGTTCGGTCACGTCACTGCGCTCGACGAGGTGTCGCTTCGAGCGCTTCCCGGCGAGGTCACCGCGATCGTCGGTGGTGACGGCGCGGGCAAGTCCACGCTGCTGCGGGTGCTGGCGGATCGCGTGCGTGCGGATGCCGGCAGCATTCGCACCGTTGACCGCACGCGCTTCGGATACCAGCCGGCGACCTCCGGCGTGTGGCCGACACTGACCGTGGAGGAGAACCTCGAGTTCGTCGGCAGGTCGCACCGGATGCCTGCCGCGAGCATCCGGAGCCGCTCTGACGAGCTTCTGGAACGCGCCGGTCTCGCCGAGGCCCGGCATCGGCCGGGGCACGCACTCTCCGGCGGCATGCGGCAGAAGCTCGGCTTCGTGCTGGCGATCCTGCACGAGCCCGAGCTGGTGCTCCTCGACGAACCGAGCACCGGCGTCGACCCGGTCAGCCGAGTGGAACTGTGGCGCCTGATCAGCGCTACCGCGCGCAGCACCACCGCTGACGGCCGACCGACCACCGTCGTCATGGCGACGACGTATCTCGACGAGGCGCAGCGGGCGGCGTCTGTGCTCGCCCTGGACGCCGGACGGATGCTCGCCTCCGGAACCCCGGACGAGATCATCGCGGCGGTCCCCGGCGCGGTCGCTCGACTCGACCACACAGGTGTCGTGTCCGCCGCGCTCGCGGACCGCGTCTGGCGTCGTGGTACCGAGCGTCATGTGTGGATTCCGCCGCGAGGGGGTGTGCAAAATACGCAAATTGCACATTTTGCACACCCGCTCGCGGAGACGGATGCCACGGTCACGCCGATCCCACCCCCCGACTTCGAGGACGCCCTGATCGCCCTGACCCTCGCGTCCACCCCGCGCGCTGCATCGGCTCCCTCGCCATCACGACGGAAGTCGGACCTGGCCGCCACTCCAAGCTCCAGCGAGCCAGCGGCATCCGCGCGTCACATCACGAAGCGCTTCGGCCACGCCACCGCTCTCGACGACGTCAGCCTCGACGTGCGGCCTGGTGAGGTCGTCGGCCTCATCGGTGCGAACGGTGCAGGCAAGACCACGTTGTTGCGCATCCTGCTGGGGCTCGAGCGTGCGGACGATGGCGACTCGACGCTGTTCGGCGCTCCACCGAGCAACGCATCCCGCCGTCGGCTCGGTTACGTTCCACAAGGGCTCGGGCTCTACACCACGCTGAGCGTGCGCGAGAACGTCGCGTTCCTCTCCCGCGTCTACGACGTGCCGCGCCCGGAGCTCCCGGAGCCGCTCGACGCCGTGCGCTCCACTGTCGTCGGCGAGATCGGACTCGGCCGGCAACGCCAGCTCGCGTTCCTCCTCGCGCTCGCGCACGAGCCGGAACTGCTCGTGCTGGACGAGCCGACCTCGGGCGTCGACCCGCTCGCCCGTGCTCGGCTGTGGGATGTCATCCACGAGCAGGCGGAGTCCGGCCGCGCCGTCGTCGTCACGACGCACTACCTGCAAGAGGCCGAGCAGTGCACCAGACTCGCGCTGCTCTCCCAGGGGCGCATGGTCGGCTCGGGCGCCGTCGGCGACCTCACCCGCGGCGCCGTCGCCGTGCTCGTCTCCTGCGACGACTGGCAGCGCGCCTTCGACGTGCTGGACCGCTCGGGGCTTCCGATCATGCTCAGCGGCCGTGGCATCAGGGTCGCCGGCTCGGCCGCGGGGGGAGCGGATGCCCTCCGCCACCGCGTGCTGCGGGTACTGGGCGGAATGCAGGCTCGTGTCGAACCGGTTCCCGCTACCCTCGAAGAGACCATGGTGCTGCTGGATCGCGAGACGGTGCGCAGGGCTCACGCCGCCGCCGCGGCGCGTCAGCAGGGAGTGGTCGCGTGAGCGGGCGTAGACCAGGAAAGTCGACCACGCGGCAGGAGCTCCTGGATGCCGCACGCGAGGTCTTCGCCGATCGAGGCGTCGACGGCGCGACCACCCGGGAGATCGCGCAGCGTGCCGGCGTCGACCCAGCGATGATCGCCCACTACTTCGGTTCGAAGGGTGGGCTCTTCGAGGCCGTCACGGCGCTGCAGGTCGATCCGCGGCAGGTCGTGCAGCCCGTTCTGGACGCCAGTCCGGAAGATGCCGCGCGTCAGCTGCTGACGGCATTGCTTCGGGTGTGGGATGCGCACGCCTCCGTGCTCAGCGCGGTGCTGCGCAGCGCCACGCGCAACAAGGCGCTCGCCGCCCAGGTGCGCTTGTTCATCCTCGAGCGGGCCGTGCATCCGGTGACGGCAAGGTTCTCGTCCGACCCCGACGAGGTCGACGTGCGGGCGGCGCTGCTCGCCAGCCAGATCACCGGACTCGCGCTCACCCGTTATGTGCTCCGCTGGGAGCCGCTGGCATCCGCCGATCCCGAATGGATCGTCGACCACATCGGCCCGACCGTACAGGCCTACCTCACCGCTCCGCTGCCGGCCGACCGGCAGTAGCGTGAGAACGACGATTCGAGGAGGTTCGATGCAGACGGTGGTCCAGTACACGCGGTTCGGCGGTCCCGAGGTTCTCGAGGTGGCCGAGTACCCGGATCCGACACCCGGCGAGGGCAAGGTGCTGATCGACGTGAGGGCCATCGGGGTCAACCCGATCGACTGGAAACTGCGGCAGGGCATCCGTCCGTCCGACCCGATCGAGAAGCCGCGCCGCCTCGGCAGTGACGTCGCCGGAGTGATCGCGAAGCTCGGCGAGGGCGTCGAAGGATGGTCCGTCGGCGACGAGGTCGTGGTGCGCGGCGCGTACGGTGCCTATGCGAGTGAGCTCGTTGCATCCGTCGGCAAGCTGGTGCGCAAGCCGGCGAACGTGTCGTTCGAGGATGCCGCCGCGCTCGGGATCCCGGCCGGTACGGCCTATCAGGCGCTGAAGTCGCTCGGTGTCGGTGACGGAGACGTGCTGCTCATCCACGGCGCGTCCGGTGCGGTCGGGCAGGCAGCCATCCAGTTCGCGAAGCAGCGAGGTGCGACAGTGGTGGGCACCGCGAGCGCGCGCAATCTGGACCGCATCCGTGAGCTCGGCGCCATCGCACTCGAGTACGGCGACGGCCTGGAGGAGCGGGTGCGCGATGCCGTGCCGCGCGGTGTTGACTACGTGCTCGACATGGCGGGAACGGATGAGGCGCTGAAGACATCCTTCGACCTGGTCTCCGACCGCTCGCACATCGGCACCATCGTCGTCGGCTTCAAGGCTGCGGAGCTCGGCATCAAGGCGTGGTCGGGAGGCAGCCCGGTTCCGCTGACCGACGAGGAGGAAGCGCTGCGCGCCGAGGGCCTCGAGGCCGCACTGGCGGGACTTGCCGACGGCACGTTCCAGGTGGAGATCGGGGCCAGGTATCCGTTGAAGGATGCCGCCGAGGCGCACCGTGCAGGACAGGCCGGCGAGGTGCGCGGCAAGATCATCCTGCAGCCCTGAGCGGTCTGCTGCCGGTCAGCTAGTCCTCGCGCGTGTGCTGGGTGGCGAGGTGGTCCCAGTCGTGCTGGAAGATGCCGTCGTAGTAGGTGGCGACGCGGGCGCTGTCGATGATCACGCCCGCGTCGCGGTTCTCCAGCGTTCCCGCCGTCGACCAGTTCTGGCTGCTCACCAGGGTGCGTGAGCCGTCGACGACGATGCCCTTGTTGTGCACGTTGTTCTGCAGCTTCACGCCGTGTACGACGTCGAGCCCGAGCTGCTGGAGCTGCTCCAGATATCCGGCGCTCTCGTACTCGCTCATGATGATGCGCACCTCGACACCGGCCTTCTGCCTGGCGATCACCGCGTCGATCAGCGCGGAGAACGCGGCGGACGCGTCCGAGGGATGAGACGGCGGCTCGATGTACTGGAACTGCAGGTGCAGCGAGGTGGATGCCGACTCGATGAGCGCGCGCACCGCATCCGCGTAGACACCGCGATCGGGTGTGAGCAGCGGCGTGATGGTCACCTGGTCTCTGATCGTCTCGGCCGCAGTGAAATGCTCGAACGGTGGCGTCTCGGCCAGTGGCTGAATGAGGAGTTCGGTCTCGAGCGCGACCGACGTCGGCGCCTGGTGTTGCTGCGCGATCGCGTAATCGTGTTTGAGGTAGGCCTCGAACGTCTTCGCCAGCCCGGCATGGTGGATGACGACATGCCAGTCGCGATCGCGGGTCCGAGCCTCCGCAGCGTCGGCCGGATTGTGCACAGGGTCGATGTCGGGCTGGTTCGAGTTGTTCCAGTTGCCGCTGGAGAGCCAGACCGTGTTCGAATCCCGCACCGCGACCTTGATGTGGTAGGCGGAGGGGAAGATCCAGGCGGATGCGTGCGGGTCGGCACGCTCCAGCGCCCACGCCTGCTCGAAAGCGGCCCCGAGTGACTTCTTCAGAGCTGCGACGGTCTGATCGTCGGTCTGGTCGGCCGTCGGATTCTTCGCCGGATGGTCGAGCACGAACACGATGCGCTTGCCGGCCGCCGCCATCTCGAACCTCTCGAGCACGTGGGCGGACGTGAAGTCGTAGAGCCCGACAGTCAGCGTCTTCTGTGTACCGGCCAGGAAGGCCGAGAGCACCGGCCAGCCGGAATCCGGACTCGCGCTCAGCTCGAGCTCGATCTCGCCACTCACGGGGGCGAGCGGCACACCGGGTGGCGGTGTGTAGGCGAGCTGCTCCTTGGCCGGCTTCGCCGCCTCGACGGCCGCACCCTCGACGGCCGCACCCTCGACGGCCGCACCCTCGAGCGCCGAATCCTCGAGCGCCGTCGTTTCGAGGGAACGCGCATGCCTGAGCGCGGACTCGTCGGCGAGAACGCGTTCGTCGGAGAAGACCGGAACGCCGCCACGATCCGGCGCAGGCGTTGTCTGCTCGCGCACCTCGGCATGCGAGCCGTGCGCCGTCAGTCCGGCGAGCTGGGCGATCTTCGCCGGCGACGTGACCCGCACGTCGAGCGGTACACCATCGAGTGTTCCGGGGAGTCCGGATGCCCCGGCGTCCGTTCCCGCTGCGACAGTCACGACGATCGCGCGCTCGTCGGTGATCCAGCCATCGCGCATCCGGAATCCCGGCCGCACGCTCAGCACGCCTGGCACACGGAGCCGGTCGAGGTTTCCGTCGATGATGCCCCGAACTTGCTCCTGCGTCGTCGCCATAGCCCCCCCCGTTCGGCGATTCAGCCGCACGTGCGGCTCCGGTCTCGACGCTACGCCTCCGCCGCCCGCTCAGAACCTGTCGGGGCCGCGATGCGGCATTAGGCTCGATCGTCATGGCCGACAATGCCGTTCCGGGTCCATCGCTGGCTGGTCACGCCGCCGTCGTGACCGGCGTCTCGCGTCGCCGCGGTATCGGGTACGGCATCGCCCGTCGGCTGGCCGAACTGGGTGCGAGCGTCTTCGTGCAGCATCACGCGGAACACGATGCCGGCCAGCCATGGGGCAGCGACGACCTGGATGCCGTGCGTGCGGACATCCGCGAACGGCTCGCACCCGACGCGCGTTTCGGCGACGTCGCAGCGGACCTGTCCGACGCGGATGCCCCCGAGCGCGTCATCGAGGCGGCTCGCTCCGCGATCGGCCGCCTGGACATCCTGGTCTGCAACCACGCGCGCTCGGGTGGCGACGGCTCGATCTTCGACATGACGGCCAAGAAGCTGTCGGGACACTACGACGTCAACACCCGGTCGACGCTGCTGCTGACGCGGTACTTCGCCGAGCAGTTCGGTGGCGAGACGGGGGAAACGTCGCTCTCTGGCGCGCGACCGGGCGACAGGGAGGGTCTGAACGCGCCCCTCGACGAGTTCGCGACCGCGCGGGTCATCTGGATGACGTCGGGCCAGCAGTCAGGACCGATGCGCGGAGAGGTGGCCTATGCGGCGAGCAAGGCGGCGCTCGCCGGGGTGACGCCGACGGTGGCCGCTGAGCTGCTGCCACGAGGCATCCTGCTCAACACCGTCAATCCCGGGCCGGTGAACACCGGATATCTGGACGCCGCCACCAGCGACCGCTCGCCCGAGACCGTCGCCGACGTGCTCGCCTCGATGCCGTTCGGCAGGTTCGGGCATCCGGATGACATGGCACGCCTGATCGGATGGCTCGCCTCATCGGAGGGCCGCTGGGTGGTCGGCCAGGTGCTCACCTCCGACGGAGGCTTCACGCTCAGCTGACGACGCTCATTGACTAGAACAGGTCGGGGGAGGGTGCTCCCGCGTGGCGGATGGTGACGTCCGCGTGGCGGTCGAAGCGGTATCCGACGCCGCGCACCGTGCGCACGATGTCTTCGTATCGTCCGAGTTTGGAGCGCAGTCGCCGGATGTGCACGTCGATCGTGCGCTCGTTCGGCACGTCGTCCTCGCCGGCCCGCCAGAGCGAGGAGATGAGCTCCGCCCGGTCGATCGTGCGACCTTCGCGCAGCACGAGATACTGCAGGAGCTCGAACTCCTTGTACGTGAGGCCGACCGCGTCGTTGTCGAGGAGCAGTCGCTTGCGCGAGATGTCGACGACCACGCCGGTCACACGGTCCTGCACCGGATCCGCGGACTGGCGGTTGCGGGCGACGGCTGCGGGGTCTTGCAGCGCGAGGCGCACCACGTCGATGTCGCGTCCGCCCGCGGCCTCCGGGGCGAGCGCGACGGCGGCGTACGTCTCCGAGCCGGGCGCGATCTCGCCCGCCAGGCGTTTGAGGGCCTCCACGACGTGGCCGAGATCCGTACCGGCGGCGTCGGCCTTGTCTTCGTCGAACCCGACGTACAGGGCGAAGCCGCGGGCGCGGGTTCCGTTCGGCACCGCACGGATGCGCACCGGCGCCGGCGCGTCCTGCACCGGTGCGGTCGCGGGCACGGCGCGCTGCTGTGCGGGGAGCGGCTGCACCGGCTGCGGTGCCCCGGCCTCCACGCGGCGCGGATGCGCGGTGCGAGCGGGAGCGGATGCTGCGTTCGCCGGAGCCTGCGCGACCGGGGCGGCCGGAATGCTCGACGGGACGGTGTGAGGGGCAGGCCTTCGCACAGGAGCGGGCCGCCTCTCGAGAGTGGTCGTGTCGTTCAGCGGGGTGGCGGTGGCAAGAGACATGGGAGTGAAGTCCTCGAGGCGATGATGCGGGTGAGCCCGGTCACTGCGCGTGGTGCGCGGTTCTCGAACCGGGTTCGATGATGAGCTGGGCCGCCTGGCGGCCGGGGCGGAAGCTCCTGCGAGATGAGGGCTTCCGGGAAGCGTCGCTATGAGAGACGGATGTCTCGCGAAGGGCTGCGAAATCGGGTCGATCAGCGGCAGGCTACGCCTGCGCTTCGGCTCGATCAGCCGGCGACGGCGGGGCGAAAGGTCGTCGGATCAGCGACACATTCGACAGCACATGACGGCAGCGCGGCCGGGCATCATCATGCCGGCGTGCCCAAGGGCCTCGAAGGAGGTCAGGGTGCGCGTGGGTGCAGTCATGTGTGCAAGTAAAGCGGATGCCTACCGCTCCTGTCAAAGCGAACGGGGTTGCGGGACCTATGGGACGCTCTACGAGGCGGCGGCTTGTACGCCGCCGAAACCATCCATATCGGAGCGCCGACCGCGGTGCGCCGGGCGGGGACCGGCGCACCAAACAACTCAGACCAGTCCGTAGAGCCGATCGCCGGCGTCGCCGAGCCCCGGCACGATGTAGCCGTGCTCGTTCAGGTGATCGTCGACGGCGCCGACGACGAGTGTCACGTCGCGGCCCTCGGTGAGGCGCTCCACGGCGGCGATGCCCTCCGGAGCGGCGAGGATGCAGATGGCCGTGACATCCACTGCACCGCGCTTGAACAGGAACTCGATCGCCGCGCTCAGCGAACCACCGGTGGCGAGCATCGGGTCGAGCACGAAGCACTGCCGGTTGGAGAGGTCGTCGGGGAGCCGCTCGGCGTACGTCGCCGGCTGCAGCGTCTCCTCGTTGCGCACCATGCCGAGGAATCCGACCTCGGCCGACGGCACGAGCTTGACCATTCCCTCGAGCATGCCGAGGCCGGCACGCAGGATGGGCACGACCAGGGGCTTCGGTTCGGCGAGCGTGACGCCGGTCGTGCGTGCGACGGGCGTCTCGATCTCGATCGGGGCGACGCGGACGCCGCGGGTGGCCTCATAGGCGAGCAGCGTCACCAGTTCTTCGACGAGTGCGCGGAAGGTCACCGCTGGTGTCTCGCGGTTGCGCAGCACGGTCAGCTTGTGGGTGACCAGGGGATGATCGGCAACGTGCACTCGCATAGGCTCAAATCTAGGGGTCGTCATCGACCAGCCGCGAACATCCTCCTGAGGTGGCGGTGACGCGGTCGAGAGACGGGAGCGTGGTGCCGGGCATCGATCGAGTTGACTGGATGCGCCGAGCCATCGCCGACGCCCGCCTCGCCCTCGACACCGGCGACGTCCCGGTCGCTGCGATCGTGCTCGATGCGCACGGACGCGTGCTCGGGACGGGACGCAACGAGCGAGAGGCGCGGCAGGACCCGACGGCGCACGCGGAGATCCTCGCGCTGCGCCGGGCATCCGAGCGCACCGGCGACTGGCACCTCACGGATGCCACGCTCATCGTCACGCTCGAACCCTGCGTGATGTGCGCGGGTGCGATCCTCTCCGCCCGCATCCCCGCTGTCGTCTTCGGCGCCTGGGATGAGAAAGCGGGCGCCGCGGGCAGTGTCTACGACGTGCTCCGCGACCGTCGGCTGAACCATCGCGTCGAGGTGTACGGCGGTGTCGAGGCGGATGCCTGCGCCGCCCTCCTCGACGAGTTCTTCGCCACCCGTCGCGGCTGAGACTCAACCACCGGAGAGTGTCGCATCGTCGCTGCGCAGCACGTCCGGTTCGATATAGATCACTCCCGCGATCGGTACGGCATCCCGGATGCGCTCCTCGATCGCGTCGATCGATGCCGCCACCTCCTCGAGCCGCCGACCTCCCGGCTGGGCGATCTTCGCGGCGACCAGGAGTTCCTCGGGCCCCAGGTACAGCGTCTTCAGGTGGATGACGCGATCGGTCTCGCCCCCGGAGAGGATCGCGTGCTCGATGGCAGCGGCGTCCGCCTCGCTCGCGCCCTCTCCCACCAGCAGGCTCTTCGTCTCGATGCCGAGCACGACGGCGACGGCCACCAGCAGGGCGCCGATGCAAATCGTGCCGATGCCGTCCCAGACGCCGTCGCCGGTGAGGATCGTGAGGCCGACACCGAGCAGCGCGAACGTGAGGCCGGTGAGCGCAGCGACGTCTTCGAGGAGCACCACGGGCAGCTCCGGCGCCTTCGCCCGGCGGATGAACCGCACCCACGATCCCGCGCCCTTGTGCGGCCGCGACTCGCGGATGCCCGTACGCAGCGAGAATCCCTCGAGAACCATCGAGATCACGAGCACCGCCAGCGGCAGCCACCACACCTCGAGCGGGTGCGGGTGCAGCAGCTTCTCGATGCCTTCGTACACCGAGAAGACGCCGCCGACCGAGAACAGGATGATCGACACGACGAACGCGTACACGTACCGCTCCCGGCCGTGACCGAACGGATGCTCGCGGTCTGGGCTTCGCTTCGCGCGCCGTCCGCCCACCATCAGCAGGATCTGGTTGCACGAGTCCGCAAGCGAGTGCACGCTCTCGGCCAGCATCGACGACGAGCCGGAGAAGATCCACGCGATGAATTTGGTCAGCGCGATGCCGAGGTTGGCGGCCAGCGCCGCGACGATCGCCCTGGTGCTGCCCTCGTGACCGGCGGCCCCGCCATCCGCGTCGCTCATGCGGAACATCCTATGGGCGGCCCGTGTCGCACCCCGTTTCCGTGAGCCACTCTGAATCTGCCGGGCCACCCGGAAAATTGCGTGAATTAGAGGGTGCGTGAATTAGAGGGTGGCTGGGCGACTTGCGGGTGGTTCGGCGTCATCCATGTCGCGCACGCCGCGGCCCTACGCTGGGGCGCATGACCGAGAGCGTTGTGAGCGAGAGCGTTGTGGAACTGCCGAAGATCGCGATCCTGGGTGCGGGGTCGATGGGCAGGGCGATCCTGAGCGGGCTGCTGAAGCCCGGGGTGCACGTCGACGGCGGCATCGTCGTGACCAACAGGAGCGCGCGCTCGGCAGCATCCCTCACCGGACAGGGCGTGACGTCGCTGGCCACCGACGACGATCCCGACGCCAACCGCAAAGCCGTCGCGGGAGCGGGCATCGTTCTCGTCGCGGTCAAGCCCGCGATAGTGCCAGACCTGCTCGCCGGGATCGCCAATGCGCTCGACCCGAACGCGATCGTCGTCAGCGTCGCAGCGGGAGTCCCGGTGACGCGCTTCGAGGAGCTGCTGCCGGCATCCGTCGCGGTGGTGCGGTCCATGCCCAACACCCCGGCCATCGTCGGCAAGGCCGTCACCGGAGTGAGCGCAGGCAGCCGTTCGACGCCCGAGCAGATCGCGCTCGTTCGCGAGCTGTTCGAGACCGTGGGAACCGTCGTCGAGGTGCCCGAGTCGCAGCTGGATGCCCTGAGCACGATCTCCGGCTCGGGCCCGGCTTACGTGTACTTCCTCATCGAGCAGCTCACGGCGACGGCGGTATCGAAGGGGTTCTCACCCGAGCAGGCAGCCGAACTGGTGAACGGCACGTTCATCGGTGCCGCCGCGCTGCTCGACGCGTCGGATGCGACGCCGGAGCAGCTGCGCATCCAGGTCACGAGCCCGAAGGGCACTACCGAGCGTGCCGTCACCGTGCTGCAGGATGCCGACCTGAAGTCGGTCTTCGACCGCGCGACGGATGCCGCGCTTGTTCGCGCGCGGGAGCTCGCCGCCGGCTGACCGCCTCATTCCAGGGCCGCGAAGCGCTCCACGTCGGAGCTCGCCCCCGACACGATGATGAGATCGTGGTCGGAGACGACGGTGTCCATGGTCGCGTAGGTGAACGGCTTGCCCGGCGTCTTCACGCCGACGACCGTGATGTCGTACTTGCGCCGCACCTCCGACTGCGCGAGCGTGATGCCGCGGATCACCTTCGGCGGGTACATCTTCACCAGCACGAAGTCGTCGTCGAACTCGATGAAGTCGAGCATCCGTCCGGCGAGCAGGTGAGCGATGCGCTCGCCCGCCTCCGCCTCCGGGTAGATGACGTGGTTCGCGCCGATGCGTTCCAGGATCGTGCCGTGCGACTTCGAGATCGCCTTCGCCCAGATCTGCGGGATGCCGAGGTCCACGAGGTTGGCGGTGATCAGAACGGATGCCTCCACCGACGACCCCGTCGCGACGACGGCGATCGAGAAGTCCTGCGCGCCGATCTGGCGCAGGGCGTCGATGGAGCGGGCATCGGCCTGCACGGTGTGCGTGATGCGCTCCGACCACTTCTGAACCAGGCCGAGGTCGGTGTCGACGGCGAGCACCTCGCGGTCGAGCCGGTCCAGCTGGCCGGCCGTCGCGGCGCCGAACCTGCCCAGGCCGATGACGAGCACGGGAGCGTCGTGTCTGATGCGGTCACCCAACGATGGGCCTCTCTTCCGGATGCTGGTAGTACTGCCCGCGCTGCGACTGCGCAAGAGCGGCGGCGAGCGTCACGGTGCCCACTCGCCCGAGGAACATGGTGAACGCGAGCACGTAGACGGCGCCCGTCGGGGCGTGCTGCGTGAGACCGGTGGAGAGCCCGCAGGTGGCGAAGGCGCTGATCACGTCGAACAGCGCGTGGTCGAGGGTGTCCTTCGTGATGGCCATCACCGTCACCGTGGCCACGGCCACGATCGTGGCGCCCCACAGCACGACGCTCACCGCCACGCGGAGCACGTCGGTCGGGATGCGCCGCCGGAACGCCTCCATGGAGTCCACGCCGCGTGCCTCGGCCAGTGCGGCCAGGAACAGCACGGCGAGGGTCGTCACCTTGATGCCGCCCGCGGTGGACGCCGACCCGCCGCCCACGAACATCAGCATGTCGGTCACGAGCAGCGTCGCGTGGTGCAGGTGGTCGACGTCGACCACAGAGAAGCCTCCGGAACGGGCCATCACCGACATGAACAGCGATTGGAAGGCGGCGTCGCCCGTTCCGCCAGGGCCGAGGGTCTGCGGGTTGCCGACTTCGAGCGCGAAGTAGAGGATCCAGCCCGCCGCCATGAGCAGAGCGAACGTGACGAGCGTGAGCTTGACGTGAATCGTCCAGAACCGCCGTCTCACCCTGCGGCGCAGGTTCTGCGCGATCGCGAAGATCACCGGAAAGCCGATCGCGCCGGCGACCACCCCGACCATGAGTGCGGTCAGAAACACATAGTCGTCCGCGAACGGCGTGAGCCCGGCCTCGTTCGGGGTGAAGCCGGTGTTCGTGAAGGCCATCGCGGAGTAGTAGAGCGAGTTCAGCGCGCTGTCGTAGAGCGAGAAGCCGTGGGCGAGCATCCGTGGAAACAGAACGACCGCCACCACGAACTCGATGATCACGGCGCTCAACGCCACCGTGCGCAACAGGTTGCCGACCTCGCCGAGCCGGATGGCCTGACCCTCTGCCACCGGGCCGGCGTGCGCCCGCAGCGGGTTGCTGTCGCTGGCGGCGATGAGCTTGGCCCGCAGACCGAGCTTGCGCGAGATCACCATGCCCAGGATCGAGGCGAGCGTGAGCACGCCGACGCCGCCGATCTGCACGCCGAAGTAGATGATCACGTTGCCGAACGCCGACCAGTGCGTTGCCATGTCGACGGTGGAGAGCCCGGTGACACAGATCACCGAGACCGCCGTGAAGAACGCGTCGGCCAGCGGAGTGCCCGAACTGCCCGCTGTGGAGATCGGCAGTGTGAACAGCACGGTGAACACGAGCACCAGCGAGGCGAAGACCACGAGCGCGAACCGCGATGGGCTGGAACCGGCGAACTCGTTGACGCGCAACTGAACGCGGCCCCACCAGGTTGTGGGCACGAGATGCCGGGATGCCTGTGCCGTAGCCCGCATCGGCCGCCCCTCCTGACCGGGTGCTCGAGCGTGGTCGCCCGACTGCTCCGGCACGGTCTGCTTGCGCGCTCGATGCTATCGCGCGCCTGAGCCGTATCCCGGTTGCCCCTTCAGGCATGTACCCACGGAACGGATGCCGGTGCTGGCATGGTGTGGCAGGCATCGGGCCAGTAGCCTGGGTGGATGCCGGACATCTTTGACATCGTCGCGGATGCCACACGGCGCGACATCCTGCGCGTGCTACTCGAGGCATCCGAGAACTCGGACAGTGGCGAGATCAGCGTCTCCCAGATCGTGGGCGGTCTGGAACTGAGCCAGCCGACGGTGTCGAAGCATCTGAAGGTGCTTCGCGAAGCGGGGCTCGTGACGGTGCGTGAGGAGGGTCAGCACCGCTACTACCGCATCGACGTGCAGCCTCTCGAGGAGATCGAGGACTGGCTGATGCCGTTCGTCAGCGGCGAGTTCGACATCGCCGACATCGACGTGAGCGCCGTGGTGGCCGGGCTGAAAGACGAGACCAAGGACTTCGCGGAGCAGATGGGCAAGGTGCTCGCCGACACCAGCCACCGCGTCTCGACGGTGGTCGATCGGGTGCGCCCGAAGCGCAAGCGCTGAGCCGAAGCGCCGTAATCTCGGCCTGCTCCCGCCGGATGGTAGACTTGGCGACCGTTGCCGTACGCCGCGCAGCATCCCGATGAACTTATGTGAGGTCTTTGTGGGTTCCGTTATCAAGAAGCGCCGCAAGCGCATGGCGAAGAAGAAGCACCGCAAGCTGCTTCGCAAGACTCGCCACCAGCGTCGCAACAAGAAGTAGCGCACTGCAGAAAGCGCCGGCCTGCCCCGGCGCTTTTTTGCTGCGCGCCGGAGCTTAAGATCGCTACCGTGCCGAACATCCAGCTCACCCTCATCGGCAAGCCGGGGTGCCACCTGTGCGACGACGCACGGGAGGCGATCCGGGACGTGACGCAGGCGCTGCCGGATGCCTCGCACATCGTGCTCGAGGAGCGGAACATTCTCGACGAGCCCGAGCTGTTCGACCGCTATGCCGACGAGATCCCCGTTGTGCTCATCGACGGCAGGCAGCACACGTACTGGCGGGTGGACAAGGAGCGGCTGACCGCCGCCCTGACCGAGCGACTCGCCTGACGCATACCGATACGAATAAGACAACACAGAAGGGCGGACCATGCCGCTTCGGCACGTGGTGACGTGGAAGGTGGCCGGCAACTCCGATGAGGAGCGCGAGCGGGTGAAGGCGGAGTTCCGCGACCGGCTCGAATCGCTCCCGCCGCAGATCGACGTGATCAGGCGATTCGAGGTAGGGCTGAACAACGCGGGCGCCGCCGACAACTTCGACGTCGTGCTGGTCTCGGAGTTCGACGACGAGGATGCCCTGCAGCAGTACATCCATCACCCTGTGCACCAAGAGGTGGTCGCCTTCGTGCGGGCGAACACGGTCGGCCGCGCCGGGGCCGACGTCGTGTTCTAGCCGCCCTGGTGAGCGCTAGGGCGTGAGCCGCGTTGGGCCACGGAACAGGTACGTGGTTTCGCGGATCGACTGCTCGCCGAGCAGCAGCATGAGCAAGCGCGCGAGGCCCATGCCGAATCCGCCGTGCGGCGGGATGCCATAGCGGAAGAAGTCGAGGTAGGACTCGAGTCCTTCCAGGTCGAGTCCCTTCTGCACTGCCTGAGCCTCGAGCACGTCGATGCGGTGCTCGCGCTGGGCACCGGTGGTGATCTCGACGCCGTTGTAGATGAGGTCGTAGCTCTTCGTGAGCCCTGTCGTCTCATCGACCATGTGGTAGAACGGCCGGATGCTCAGCGGATAGTCGGTGAGGAACACGAAGTCGTGTCCGTACTTCTCCTTGACGTACGCCGAGATCTGGCGCTCGCCCTCGGGGTCCATGTCGCCGTCGGCGCGCGGCACCGTGTAGCCGCGCTCCTTCACGATCTCCAGCGCCTCGGCGAGCGGGATGCGCGGGAACGGAACCGACGGCACCTCGACCTCGACGCCGAACGCCTCCCGGATCTCGTCGCCGTGCTTCTCCTTCACCGCGGTAAGGCCCGCGACGAGCAACTGCTCCTGCATCGCCATCACGTCGTCGTGCGAGTCGATCCAGCTCATTTCGGCGTCGACGGTCGTGAACTCCGTGGCGTGCCGTGACGTGAACGACGGGTCGGCGCGGAAAACCGGAGTAATGGCGAACACCTTGCCGAATCCGGCGGCCTGCGCCATCTGCTTGAAGTGCTGCGGACTCTGCGCCAGGTACCCGGTGCCGAGGTCGAAGTACTCGAGCTGGAACAGCTCGGCACGCGACTCGGCGGGCGTGGCCATGAACGTCGGCGTGTGCACCTCGATGAAGCCGTTATCGATCCACCAGGTGCGCCAGGCGTGCTCGAGGGTGGTCTGGACGCGGAAGATCAGGTTGTTCTTCGGCTGGCGCAGGTCGATGAATCGCCAGTCGAGCCGCTTGTCCAGGCTGGAGTCCGATGCGATCGGCATCTCCGGATGCGCGTAGGTCTCGACCGTGAGCGTGTCGATCTTCACCTCGATGCCCCCGAGCTTCACGCGCTCGTCGTGCTTCAGCTGGCCGGTCACGGTCACGAACGAGCCGAGCGTGAGCGACGAGATCGTCTCGGCGACGTCATCCGTCACGCTCAGCCCGACAGGAACGTCACCGGATGCCTCCACCACCTCGGCCGCAGGCGCCGGGGTTCGTGGGTGCACCAGCTGCACGTCACCCGACTCGTCACGGAGGATGACGAACTGCACCTTCTTCTGGTCGCGCACCGTCTCGACCCATCCGGAGACGGTCACGGCGCCGTCGTCACGGGCGGCCAGGTTCTTGACGAGTACGCGGGAAGTCACCCAGAGAGTCTATGGGCGATTGAGGCTCGGCCGGGCGAGCCCGCTCGCCCGGCCGAGCCGATTGAGCCCGTGAGTGGCGGTGCCGCGATGTGGGCGATCGAGCGCGTGAGCCGCAGCGCCGCGATATGCCAGCGATCCGAATGTCATCGTTGACATCTCGCTTCCCGACCGCCAGAATCGACCGTGCCACGTTCACCGTCGACGGCGGTCCCGCGGCAAGTGAGGAGAAGTTCCACATGACCGACTTCAGCCGTAGGACCTTCGGATCTGCGCTCGTACTCGGCGCCGCGACCATCGCCGGCGTTGCTGCGGTTCCCGCCCCCGCCTCCGCAGCGTCCAGGAGGGGGGCAACGGCCGCGCCGACGCCGATCGCCAGCCCGGATGTGCGCCTGACGGAGGCGTTCCGCCGCTTCGGTGATTCGGGCGGCGGGTGGTCGAACCACCGGGGTTGGGCGGCCTCCGACGGGACTTACACCGCCGAACTACCGGGCCGCCAGATCGTCTGGCTGATGAACGACACCTTCCTGGGGCCCGTCAATGCAGACGAGAGCATGACCGCCCCCGGATTCATCCACGGCTCGATCCTGCTCGGCGGGACGGATGGCTACCCCAGGGACACGATCACGGGCGGCACGCATGACGCACCGGTGTCGATAGCCGCCCCGCCCGACGCCGTGAACGGCGACCCGTGGTACTGGAACGCCGCCGGGATCTTCGACGCCGGTCGGCTGCACGTCTTCCAGGGCCGAATCGGGCAGACGGACGGCACGCCGCCATGGAACTTCGGCTGGCTCGGATCCGACATCGTGACGTACGCGCCGGACTTCTCGGTAGAGAAGATCACCCGCACCTATGGACAGCCGGGCGGTGTGAACTGGGGCAACGAGCTCCTTCGTTCGGGCGGGTACATCTATATCTACGGCGAACTCGACAATGCGATGCACGTGGCGCGGGCCAGGGTCGGCCACCTGCTCGAGCAGGGCTGGCAGTTCTACACGGGCTCCGGGTGGTCTGTGCACGAGAGCGACTCCGCCGCAATCGTCCAAGACCTCGGAGCCTCCTACAGCGTCTCGGCGGTCGACGGCCGCTTCGTGCTTTCGGCCACTGCGTCGGCCGTTTTCCTCGACCACCAGATCTATGTTGCGACTGCCCCTACCCCGGTGGGCCCGTTCTCGCCGCGGACGGCGGTCTACACCGCGCCGGAGTCGAATACGCCGGGCATCTACACCTACAACGTCGCGGCCCACCCGCAGATCAGCGGTCCTGGCGAGCTGGTCTTGTCGTACAACGTGAACGCGCAGAACGGCAACGACATCCTGGCCGACGCGAACAACAACCGCCCGCGCTTCATCACAGTGAGGTTCTGAGAGCACAACACGGCCGACGGTGGGAGCGCTCAGCGAATTCACCACCGCCGCGTCCGTACACTGGCAGGGTGGCGGCTTCCCAGGTGCATCTCGTGCGACACGGCGAGGTGCACAATCCCGAGGGCATCCTCTATGGCAGGATGTCCGGCTTCCACCTCTCCGAACTCGGTCGCGAGATGGCGCAGGCGGCCGCCGACGACCTCGTGGCCCGTGACCGTCCGATCGTCGCCGTGATCGCATCCCCTCTGCAGCGCACGCAGGAGTCGGCCGCTCCGATCGCGCAGGCGTACGGGCTCACCACCGAGACGGATGCTCGCCTCATCGAGGGCACGAACCGGTTCGAAGGGACCGTGATGTCGCGCGCGCTGCGCAACCCGGTCAACTGGCCGTGGATGGTCAACCCGCTCCGTCCCAGCTGGGGAGAGGCGTACCGCTCGATCGAGGAGCGGATGCTCGCGGCGATCCACGACGCATTCGACAGTGCGGAGGCCGCCGCTCACAGCGCGGACTCGGCCGGTTCCGACGTGGTGCTGGTCGGCCATCAACTTCCGATCTGGGTCGCACACCTCTCGGTGGCAGGCGAACGATTCCTGCACGATCCGCGTGAGCGCCGCTGCTCGCTCTCCAGCATCACCAGCTTCGAACGCCGCGACGGCCGGTTGGTCGAGGTCGGATACTCCGACCCGGCCTCAACCCTCGCCGTCGACTCCACCGATGTGGGGGCCGTGTGAGAGACGCCATCAAGAAGGGCGGGCGCCGTCGTGCGCTCGCCGCGGTGACCGCAGCGCTCGCCGTCGGCGCGCTGCTGGCCGGCTGCAGCAACGACGAACTGGCGAAGCAGTACACGTCGGGCGAAGACAAGAACTACATCGCCGGCAGCGGCGTCACCGAGCTGAAGCCCGCCGACCGCAACGACCCGATCAACTTCTCGGGCACCACCGAAGACGGCACGACGTTCTCCTCGAAGTCCGCCCGCGGCGACGTGCTCGTCGTGAATTTCTGGTACGCAGGATGCCCGCCCTGCCGCGCCGAGGCATCCGACCTCACGAAGATCGCCGAGAAGTATCAGCCGAAGGGCGTGAAGTTCATCGGGGTGAACACGCGTGACGGTGCGGCGACCGCGAAGGCCTTCGACTCGGAGTTCAAGGTGGACTACCCCTCGATCCTCGACGTGGACGGCGGAGCGGTGCAGCTCGCGTTCAGCGGATCGATGCGCCCCAACGCCACTCCCACCACGTTCGTGATCGACAAGCAAGGCCGCATCGCCTCGCGCATCGCCGGCGACATCGCGGCACAGCCGTCCACGCTCACCACCCTGATCGACTCCGCGCTTCAGGGCCAGTGATGGGCGGCGTCGAGAACTTCGTACTGTCGGCACCGCTGTTGCTGACCGTGCCCGTGGCGCTCCTGGCCGGATTGATCTCGTTCGCGTCGCCGTGCATCCTGCCGCTCGTTCCCGGATACCTCGCCTACATCGGCGGGTTCACGGGGCAGACCACTGCGGCGGCGGCCGTTGCAGGCGCTATGAGCGGCGCACCGGCCGGCGGATCGGCCGCCACTTCGCCAGCCGGTACCGCTCCGGCGGCCACCCGCACAGCGGAGCGCCCGGCCCAGCGCCGTCTCGTGCTCGGCGTCGCGCTTTTCGTGCTCGGGTTCGCCGCCGTCTTCGTGCTGACCGGGTTCGTCTTCGGGGCACTGGGCTTCTGGATGATCCAGTGGCGCGACCTCATCACCCGCATCGCCGGCCTGATCCTGATCGTGCTCGGCCTCGTGTTCGTCGGCCAGTTCACGTTCCTTCAGCGCACGTTCAAGCCGCAGTGGCGCCCTCTCACGGGGCTTGCCGGCGCCCCGCTGCTCGGCGTCATCTTCGCGATCGGATGGAGCCCGTGCACGGGTCCGACGCTGGCGGCGATCACGACGATGAGCTACTCCAGCGGGTCCGCGTGGCAGGGGGCCGTGCTCGCACTGTTCTATGCGCTCGGCCTCGGCGTGCCGTTCGTGCTGATCGCACTCGGCCTGGGCTGGGCATCCGGCGCCGTCTCCTTCCTGCGCAGGCGCATCCGCGTGATCAACATCGTGGGCGGTGCGGTGCTCATCGCCATCGGCATCCTCATGGTCTCCGGCGTCTGGAACCAGTGGATCATCGCGCTGACGGGGGTGATCCCGAGCTTTGGAACAGCACTCTGACGGTTCAGCGAACGGCGGAACAGAGACTCTGGATGCCCCGGTAGGCGCACCCGAGACAGCCGGCGACAGCGACCAGGCCGTCGCCGACCAGCGGCAGGCCCGTCGCGACAGCCGCCCAGACGGACACGTCGACACCGACGATGCGGATGCCGGCGCCCTGAACCAGCCCAAGCTCGGCTTCGTCGGCTGGCTGCGCTGGACCTGGCGTCAGCTCACCAGCATGCGAACGGCGCTGTTCCTCCTGTTGCTGCTTGCGGTGGCCGCCGTGCCCGGATCGCTCGTGCCGCAGCACTCGTCCGACCCGAACGGCGTCGTGCAGTGGCAGCAGAACCACCCGACGCTCTACCCGATCCTGGACAAACTGCAGGTGTTCGACACGTACACCTCGGTGTGGTTCTCGGCCATCTACCTGCTGCTGTTCGTCTCCCTGGTCGGCTGCGTCGTTCCGCGCATCAAGCATCACGTTGAAGCGCTCAGGGCCAAGCCGCCTCGCACCCCCGTACGCCTGCAGCGCATGGCCGGGTTCCGGGTGCGGGTACTGAAGGGGACCGCCTCCGACGGCACGGCCGCGGATGCCGCGACCGCACGGCAGGCGGCGGTGACGTCCGCGCAGAAGCTGCTCAAGGCATCCGGCTACCGCACGGTCGTGCTGGAGACGGCTAGGGATGCGTCGGTATCGGCCGAGCGCGGATACCTGCGCGAGACCGGGAACATCGTCTTCCACGCGGCGCTGGTGGGCATCCTCCTCGCGGTCGGTGTGGGCGGCGGTTTCGGCTACACCGGGCAGCGCGTTGTCGTCGATGGCCAGAGCTTCGTGAACACGCTCGTCAACTACGACTCGTTCAACCCCGGCCGGTTCCTGAACACGGGAACGATGGCGCCGTATTCGCTGAAGGTCACCGGACTCGACGTGAAGTACGACACCACGAACAAGAACGCACTGGGCGCACCGCTGGACTACACCGCCCACGTCGAGGCGACCGAGAACGGCAAGACCACCAAGCGCACCATCAAGGTGAACGAGCCGCTGGGCATCGGCGGAACGGATGTCTACCTGCTCGGCAACGGCTACGCTCCCGAGATCACCGTGCGCGACCCGAGCGGCAAGGCCGTGTTCCACGACGTCGTCCCGTTCCCTGAGCAATCGGCGAACATGACGTCGCAGGGCGTCGTCAAGGTGCCCGACGGCCTGAAGCAGCAGCTCGGCATGATCGGACTGTTCTATCCGACGGCCGAGAAGCTGCCGAGCGGTGCATACACGTCGAGCTTCCCGGATGTGCGCAAGCCCATGCTCGACCTGTCCGTGTACCAGGGGAACCTCGGACTCGACAAGGGCGTCCCGGTGTCGGTGTACGCCCTCGACATCGACAAGCTGAAGGAGATCGCGGGCCCGGGGGCGGCGACCAAGGGTCTCCAGCTCACGCCGGGTCAGACCGTGTCGCTGCCGAACGGACTCGGCACGCTGACGTTCGACGGCGTCAAGCGGTTCGTCAGTCTCGACATCCATCACGACCCGACCGAGGGCTGGGTGCTGCTGTTCGCCGCTCTCGTGCTCGGCGGGCTCCTCACCTCGCTCTTCGTGCCGCGCCGCAGGCTCTGGATGAAGGCCATCACGCTCGAGGACGGCTCGCTCCGGCTCGAGTACGCGGGCCTGGCCAGGGGTGAGGACCCCCGGCTCGACGACGCCGTCGCTTCTCTCGCCGATCGTCACGTCGCCCAGTTGACCGGCCGTTCCACTGTCCGGGCGAGCCGCCAACAGACGTAGGATTCATCACATCGTGCTCGATACGTTCTCACAGATCTTCATCCATGTGGCCATGGGCCTCTATGTCGTCGCGTTCATCGCGTTCGCGCTCGACCTGGCGAGACGGAGCGCGCGTGCCACCATTCCCGGCGCAGTTCGCAGCGCGGCATCCCGTCGCGCCGCCCCAGCAGAAGACCTCGTGTTCGTCGAGGCCGGGGGAGCGCAGAGCGACGTTGCGTCGGGTTCAGGCGTGGCCGCCGCCGGGCAGGCGACGGCCGTTGCGACCGCTGTCGCGCCCGTTGCGACGAGCACTGGAGGCGGTGGGGGCGGCACGGGACCGGTCGCGCGGCTGACCTCACGACTCGAGGACGACACCCATCACGGGCGAGTGAAGTCGACGAGCCTTCGCGTGGCGATGGTCGTCACCATCATCGCCTGGGCGCTTCACCTGTGCGCCGACGTGCTGCGGGGTCTCGCCGCCGGGCGCGTGCCGTGGGCGAACATGTGGGAGTTCTCGATGACGGCGACGCTGATCATCGTGGGCATCTTCCTCGTCGTGAACCTCTGGTCGGACCTGCGCTATCTCGGCACGTTCGTGCTCGGCTTCGTCTGCCTGGTGCTCATGCTCGCCACGACCGTGTACTACGTGCCCGTCGTACCGCTTCCGCCGGCCCTTCAGTCGTACTGGCTGGTCATCCACATCCTGGTCGCGATGCTCGGCACGTCGTTCTTCGCGCTCAGCTTCGGTCTCTCAGTGGCGCAGCTGTTGCAGGTGCGACGCGAGCACCGGGTGCAACAGGAGATGCCGACGAACCTGCGCTTCCTGGGCACGCTACCCGGCTCGGGGACGCTGGAGAACCTGGCCTACCGCGTGACGATCGTCGGCTTCATCTGCTGGACGTTCACCTTGATCGCCGGTGCGATCTGGGCCGAGAAGGCCTGGGGAGCGTACTGGACCTGGGACACCAAAGAGGTCTGGACGTTCATCGTCTGGGTCATCTACGCCGGCTACATTCACGCGAGGGCGACACGCGGCTGGCGCGGTACGCGGTCGTCGTGGCTGGCCATCATCGGCTTCAGCGCCGTGATGTTCAACTTCGGTGTGGTGAACGTGTTCTTCCACGGCCTGCACTCGTACAGCGGCCTGTCTTAAGGACCGCTCTACGACGCTCTCGCCTTCAGTCGGGAGTAGCAGCGCTCGACGCGGGTGAACCACCAGTCGCGCCTGTCGGCATCCGCAGAATGCTCCTCGAGCAGCGCCTCATCAGCTGCCACCCGGCGCACCGGGATCGCGCCGGCGACCGGTGAGAGCGGCTCGGGCGTGACGTCCGCTTTCAGAAGCGCCGCCGTGCCGAGGCCGCAGTCGTAATCCAGGTGCGGAACGGATGCCGCAAGCATCGCTCCCATGGCGAGCCCCACCGAGGTGTCGATCGCGCTCGACACCACGACGGGAAGCCCGGCGAGGCGGATGATCTCCTGCGCCGCCCGGATGCCGCCGAGCGGCTGCGCCTTCACGATCAGCACATCCGCCGCTCCCGCCCGCGCCACGGCGAGCGGGTCGGACGCCTTGCGCACGCTCTCGTCCGCTGCGATCGGGATGCCCATGTACTTGACGCGACGCCGCACCTCGGCGAGTTCCTCGACGCTCGCACACGGCTGCTCGACGTACTCGAGGTCGTACGGCGCGAACGCGTGGATGGCGTGCTCGGCCTCGTCCACGTTCCACAGGCCGTTCGCGTCGACCCGGATGCGGCCTTCCGCACCCAGCGACTCACGAACTGCCGCGACGCGTGCGACGTCGTCCGCGAGCCGTTGCCCCGGCTCGGCGACCTTCACCTTGGCGGTGCGACACCCCGGAAATCGGGCGAGCACGGATGCCACGTCATCCGCGGCCACGGCGGGCACGGTGGCGTTGACGCGCACGGAGTCGCGCACCGGTTCTGCGTCTTCGCCCCAGCCGAAGTCGATCGCCGCGGCCAGCCACGCGGCCGCCTCCTCGTCGCCGTACTCCGCGAACGGCGAGAACTCGGTCCAGCCGCGTGGTCCCCGCGTGAGAAGCGCCTCGCGCACGGTGATGCCGCGGAACCGCGTGACCATCGGAAGCGCGACGACCCGGGCATCCGCCAGCACGTCGTCCAGCGGTGGAAGATCGGCGGCGGGCAACAGCGAGTGATGGTCTGCCATGCTCACCAGTGTGTCAGCGCGCAGGCAAGCACGTCAGTGTGTCAGCGGGGTGAGATGAGGTGCGGTCGCGGGCCCTCGAGCCGCGCCACCGCGATCTTGACCTCCGTGATCTCGCGGCCCATCGCTTCGATCTTGTCGCCGAGATCGGTTCTGACACCGTCGATCTTGTCTCCGAGCCGATGGTCCACTTCGTCGATCTTGTCGGCGAGGAGTCGGCCTTGTTCGTCGATCTTGTCGTTGAGAAGTCGGCCTTGTTCGTCGATCTTGTCGTTGAGAAGCCGGCCTTGCTGATCGATCCTGTCGTCGAGCCGCTGGGACATCGCGTCCATTCGCCTGATCATCCAGCCGAATCCGCCCGCGAGCGCGACCAAGAGGCCGGCGAAGCTGATCACCGTCGCCAAGGCATCGATCGACACGAACATGCCTCCATTCTCTGCGTGAATTCCCTGATCTGCCAGCGACGGTATCGCCTGTCCTGGAGCTGGACATCGCCGAACGGAATCGGTGTGGACAAGAGCCGAGGCACAACAGCTGGGGAGGGACGCCTCTTCGTCGGCACCGGTTTCCCGGTGCAGACTTGCTCCGTGCGGCATCGCCGCGACGTCGGCGCCGAAGACGAGAGGACTTTCGATGGCGATAGATCTCGAAGAGACATACAAGGACCTCCACAGGCATCCTGAGTTGTCGTACCAGGAGCACCGGACCGCGAAGATCGCTGCCGACGGACTTCGCGGTCTCGGCATCGAGGTCATCGAGGGTGTCGGCCGTACCGGGGTCGTCGGCGTGCTGCAGAACGGCGATGGACCTGTGGTGCTGCTGCGTGCAGACATGGATGCACTCCCGGTCGCCGAGGAGACCGGGCTGGACTATGCGAGCACCGAGCGTGGCGTCGACCCCGACGGCAACGATGTCGCCGTGATGCACGCGTGCGGCCACGACGTGCACGTCACGTGCCTGCTCGGCGCCGCCGAGGCGCTCGTCGGTTCGCGGCCGGAGTGGCGCGGCACGGTCGTCTTCCTCTTCCAGCCCGCCGAGGAGCACGGATCCGGCGCGCTCGAGATGATCGGGGACGGTCTGTACGACCGTGTGCCTAAGCCCGACATCGTGCTCGGCCAGCACGTCGCGCCTGCACCTGCGGGGATGGTCGGTGCGCACGCCGGCCCCGCGTTCGCCGCGACCGACGGCCTGTTCGTCACCCTGCACGGCGAGGGCGGCCACGGCTCGCGGCCCGAGGCGACCGTCGACCCGGTCGTGATGGCGGCGGCCACCGTGATGCGGCTCCAGACCATCGTCTCGCGGGAGATCGCAGGCGGAGAGACCGCGGTCGTCACGGTCGGCACGATGCACGCCGGCACGAAGTCGAACATCATCCCGCCCGATGCGACGCTCGGCATCAACATCCGCACGTACGACACCGAGGTGCGCGACCGGGTGGTCGCAGCGGTGACACGCATCGCGGAGGCGGAGGCTGCGGCATCGGGTGCCAAGCGCAAACCCGATGTCGCCGTCACCGAATCCTTCCCCGTGCTGCACAACGACGAGGAGGCGACTGCACGCACCATGGCCGCGTTCCGCGACGTACTCGGAGCCGGGCGCGTGCTGGACCCTGGGGCAGTGACGGGGAGCGAGGATGTCGGCGCGCTCGCGACTGCCGCCGACGCGCCGATCGTGTACTGGCTGCTCGGCGGCCTGGACCCCCGGCTCTTCGCGACGGCGCCGGCGAACGGGACGACGGATGCCGACGTGCCCTCGAATCATTCACCGCACTTCGCCCCGCTCATCCACCCGACGCTCGAGACAGGCGTTCAGGCGCTCGTCGTCGCGGCCAAGGAGTGGCTGGGCAAGGGGTCAGCAGAACCCGCGCGTCCCTAGGCTGGAGGAATGAGCCAAGAGATCTCGGAGCTGTTCGACGCGGGGGAGTGGGTGCAGGCATCCGTCGGCGAGCACTTCACCGATATCACTTACCACCTCTCGAACGACGGGCGAATCGCGCGCATCGCCTTCGACCGGCCTGAAGTGCGCAATGCGTTTCGTCCACATACCGTGGACGAGCTCTACACGGCTCTGGACGACGCACGGCAGAACCCCCGGGTGGGTGTGGTGCTGCTGACCGGCAACGGCCCGAGCCCGAAAGACGGCGGCTGGGCGTTCTGCTCGGGTGGCGACCAGCGCATACGCGGCCGCGACGGGTACAAGTACAGCGATTCCGAGACGGCGGTCGTCGACGGAGCGGCGGGGAACGCGGGAAGTCACGGGGCGGTGGGACGCCTGCACATCCTCGAGGTGCAGCGGCTTATCCGGTTCATGCCCAAGGTGGTCATCGCCGTCGTGCCCGGCTGGGCGGCGGGCGGCGGGCATTCGCTGCACGCGGTGTGCGACCTCACGATCGCAAGCGCCGAGCACGGACGGTTCAAGCAGACGGATGCCGACGTCGGCTCCTTCGACGCCGGCTACGGCAGCGCCTACTACGCCAGGCAGATCGGGCAGAAGCTCGCGCGTGAGGTGTTCTTCCTCGCCCAGGAGTATTCGGCGCAGCGTGCGTATGAGATGGGAGCCGTCAACGCAGTCGTGCCGCATGCGGAGCTCGAGAGCACGGCCATCGAGTGGGCGCGGGTCGTTCTCGGCAAGTCGCCGACGAGCATCCGCATGCTCAAGTTCGCGTTCAACGCCGTCGACGACGGACTCGTCGGGCAGCAGGTCTTCGCCGGCGAGGCGACGCGGCTCGCCTACGGCACGGAC
This sequence comes from Humibacter ginsengiterrae, assembly GCF_054780115.1. Classification (NCBI taxonomy): domain Bacteria; kingdom Bacillati; phylum Actinomycetota; class Actinomycetes; order Micrococcales; family Microbacteriaceae; genus Humibacter; species Humibacter ginsengiterrae. The sequence continues at coordinate 33,210 of NZ_BAAGWY010000017.1, read as the reverse complement.
GAGGCGGTTGAGGGGCGCGACGCCTTCCTGCAGAAGCGCGATCCCGACTGGTCGCCGTTCCCCTGGCAGTTCTGAGGCTCCGTGCCGGCAGTTCACGCGGGTAGCGTGGAGGCGTGAGTCGCCCGCTGATCGTCATCGATGCCGGCGACCCGCAGGCTGTGCACCTCGCCTTGCGCGACGCTCTGACCGGAGATGGTCCGGCCGTGCTTCCGCGGCAGCACGCGAGCGGGACCGCCGCGGATGCCGGCGTCGCCGCCAGTCCGGGTTGCGTCCCCCGCAACGTCGCTCTCGTCGTCGAGACATCCGGGTCGACCGGTGCGCCGAAGCGCGTGGCGCTCAGTGCGGATGCCTTGCTGGCCAGCGCCGGCGCATCCGCGGGTGCGATCGGAGGTCAGGAGCCGGGCGTCGCACGCTGGGTGCTGGCACTGCCCGCGCACTACATCGCCGGCGTCAACGTGCTGGTGCGCTCGATCGCGGCCGGAACAGAGCCGGTCATCCTTCCCCCCGGCCACTTCGACCCGGTCGCCTTCTGCGCTGCGGCCGGCCGGCTGGACTCCGACCAGCGCTTCTCATCGCTCGTTCCGGTGCAGCTGGCCCGGCTGCTGGACGCCGCGACAGATGCCGCCTCCCGTGGCGACCACGCCATGCTCACCACGCTGCGCCGCTTCGACGCGCTCCTCATCGGCGGCCAGGCGCTGCAGCCGGAGCTGCGGCGCCGCGCCCTGGACGCCGGGCTGCACATCGTGCGCACGTACGGCTCGAGCGAGACCGGCGGCGGATGCGTGTACGACGGCGTCCCGATCGGCACCGTGCGCGCCCGCGCGGTGGATGGCCGCGTCGAGCTGAGCGGACCCGTACTCGCCGAGGGCTACCTTGACGACACGGGCGCGATCGATCGGGAGCGTACGGATGCCGCGTTCCATGCCGCGGACGGCATCCGCTGGTATCGCACAGGCGACCTCGGAGCTGTCGACGCAGACGGAAGGCTCACTGTGACGGGCCGGGCGGACAACGTGATCATCTCCGGCGGCGAGAAGGTCTCGCTGGATGCCGTCGAGCGCGTCGTGCGCCGCCGCATCGGATTCGAGGAGGCCGTGGTGGTCGCCGCGGCAAGTACGGAGTGGGGTCAGGTGCCCGCGGTCGCCGTGGCGGGGCATCCGCAGACCGAACTCGTGGAGTTGCGCGCGCTCGTGCAGTCCGAGCTCGGGCACGCGGCCGCGCCGGCGCACCTCGTGCTGCTCGAACGAATGCCGCTGCTCGCCTCGGGCAAGCCCGACCGCCTCGGGATCGCCGAGCTCGTCGCCTCCCGCATCGAAGGTGCATAGGCCTTCCCATTAAGATTCCCCGTTGTGAGTAGCAGTGCGCGGAACAAGCCGAAATCGAAGCGCAAGGGCGGGCATCCGGCCGGCAAGCGGGGTGCGGTAGCACCGGCGACGTTCCGCGACTGGGTCGGCGGGGCACGGCTCCGCACGCTGCCGCTGGCGATCGCGCCCGTACTCGTCGGCACCGGAGCCGCCGTGGATGCCAGCAATCCCGGCGTCTTCCACTGGGTTCGCGCCCTGCTCTGCCTCGCCGTCGCGCTCTGCCTGCAGATCGGCGTCAACTACGCCAACGACTACTCCGACGGCGTTCGCGGAACGGATGCCTACCGAGTCGGCCCGAGCCGCCTCACGGGGTCAGGAAAGGCGAGCCCGCGCGCCGTGCTCGTCGTCGCGCTGGTGTTCTTCGGACTGGCCGCGGTCGCCGGGCTGCTGCTCGTGATCGCCTCGCACCAGTGGTGGTTGCTCATCGTCGGTGCTGCCGCGATCGTGGCGGCCTGGTTCTATACCGGTGGCAAGCATCCGTACGGCTACTACGGCCTCGGCGAGGTGTTCGTCTTCGTGTTCTTCGGGCTCGTGGCCACCGCGGGCACGATGTTCGTGCAGGTGCTGAACGTGTCGCAGGTGGCGTGGTTGGGTGCCGTAGCGGTCGGCTTACTCGCCTGCGCGGTGCTCGTGGTGAACAATCTGCGCGACATCGACGTGGACAGGCAGGCCGGCAAGCGGACCCTGTCGGTGCTGATCGGCCGGGTGTGGTCGCGCGTGCTCTACGCGGTCTTCGTGCTGGTGCCGTTCGGCATCCTGGCGATGATCAGCATCTTGTACACGCTCGGATGGCTGGGCTTCTTCACGCTGATCGCCGCGCTGCCCGCAGTGATCATCACACTCTTCGGTCGCACTCCGCGGGAACTCATCACCGCGCTTCAACTCACGTCGATCAGCGCACTCGTCTACGCGGCGTTCCTCGCGGCGGCGCTCGCCTGGTCACCTCTGTGAGTCTTGCGCGCCGCGCCAGCGGCGGCGCAGGTGCAACGCTTGCGCGCTGCGCGAGCGGCGGCGCGCAAGCCACCGCCTTGCGCAGTTGCTTTAGTCGCGATTGCGCGGAGCGTCCTCGGCCGCGTCGACCGCGGCGTCTTCGACCTCGTCATCGGCACTGGGCTTCGCCAGGCGCCGATCCCGCTTTCCGACGGTGGCGAGTTGCCCGGCGACGGCCTGCCGAGGGCCACGCAGAAGGAGGTACGACAGGCAGAAGCCGATGACGACGGCGGCCACCGCCGAGATGTACCAGAGGTCGATCGGCAGCAGGAGAAGCAGCACCGCCAGCGGAACGGCGACGAACAGGAGCCGCAGCACGGTGTAGGTCAGCCATGCCGGAATGTGTTTCACCGTTCAAGTGTAGGGATCGTCGCACAGTGAACGCCCTGGGAGCCCGCCGGTGCCCCCTCCTTCTCGGCGGGACCTCTCAGGGTCGCCCCCGAGGCGCGCGGGTTAACATGGCCACATGATTCGCGTATGGCTCGTCGTCGGAGTCATCGCCGCGTTGTTCTACATCTATTCGATCGTGGATTGCGCGATGGCTGAGCGGGAGCGTGTGCGCGGAGTGCCGAAGGCGGCATGGATTGTGATCGTCGTCGTGTTCGCCGTGATCGGCGGCGTGCTGTGGTTCGCGGTCGGCCGACCGCGGCGCGGGAACGCCGGGCGCGTGCGTACGATCGCGCCCGACGATGACCCCGAGTTCCTCAGGAACCTGGAGCGCGACCGTCGTCAGCAGGAACGCATCCGCCGCCTGGAGCAGGAGCTCTCCGACCTCGACGACACGCCGAAGAAGAAGTCCGGCGACACCGACGGCCGCCGGGATGCCTGAGCCCGCGGATCGCCGCGGGTCCCGGCCCCAGGGCATGACTTCGTTCGCGCCCGAGGGCGTCGCGGAGGAGGCGCTGCCGCGCACAGGCAATCCCGCCACCGATGCCGCGCTCGTCCTGCTGACCCAGCTCGTGCGCGAGGGGCTCAGGCACATCGTGCTCAGCCCGGGCTCGCGGTCGCAGGCGCTAGCGCTGGTCGCCGCCGAGCTGGAACGCGTGGGCGCGATCGAACTGCACGTGCGCATCGACGAGCGGGTGGGCGGATTCCTCGCCCTGGGCATCGCCGCCGAGACGGGGCATCCGGCAGCGATCGTCACCACCAGCGGCACGGCCACGGCGAATCTGCTTCCCGCCGTTCTCGAAGCTCATCACTCCAATCTGCCCATGCTCGTGCTCACCGCGGACCGCCCGAGCGAGCTGCGCGGCATCCGCTCGAACCAGACGACGGTGCAGGCCGGCATGTACGGCGCTGCCGTGCGTCGCGCGCTCGACGTGGGAGCACCGACCGGGGCCGCGGGCGAGACGGATGCCTACACGCACCTCACGCGCCAGGCGTGGTCGGCGGCGCTGGATGAGACCGGGCCGGTGCACCTGAACCTCGCGTTCCGAGAGCCGCTGTCCGTGGCCGTGCCCGACCTCTCTGCCTTCGCATCCGAGCTGCGCAGTGAGGGTGAGGGCGTCGAGCCGCCCAGCGGCCCGCGTCCCCACCCCGCCGCCCTCGGCCGCCCGCACCTCGCGCTGACCACGGGTCCACGCACCATCGTGATCGCAGGCAACGCCGCTGGCCCCGCCGCCGAAGAGCTGGCACGCGCCGGCGGCTGGCCCCTGATCGCAGAGGCGTCGAGCGGGTCCCGCTTCGGCCCGAACCTCGTCGTGGCCTACCGCCGCCTGCTGCGCGACCCCGAGTTCGGCGGGCGGGTGCAGCGAGCTGTCGTGTTCGGACATCCGACGCTCAGCCGCGAGGTGCCGGCGATCCTGAAGCGTGACGAGCTGGAGGTCGTCGTGGTCGCACCCGTGGGCGAGGAGGTGTACGACCCGGCGCGATCGGCGCGCATTGCGGCATCCGCCGAGGCAGCCTCGAGCGACGAGGATGCCCGTGCCTGGGTCGGGCGGTGGGTGTTCGCGAGCCGCGCGCTGCTCGAGGAGGATGCTCAGGCATCCGCCGATCACGTCGCTCCTGACGTCGAAGCCGGCCGTTCGCACTCGCCGGAGCAACGGCTCGCGTTCGCCAAGACGGAACTGGCCGCGGTGCGCGCACCCGTCACCCGGCGGATGCTCGTCGAGGCGCTGTGGCGGTTCACCTGGCCGCACGATCGGCTCATGCTCGGCGCTTCGCGCTTGATCCGCGATCTGGATGCCGTCGTGCCCGGCAAGAAGATCCGCGTGCATGCCAACCGCGGGCTGGCTGGAATCGACGGCACGATCGCGACCGCGCTCGGCATCGCGCTAGCGGCCGAGCGGGCGAGCGGCGGGCAGGCGACAGGTGCGACCCGGGTGCTGCTCGGCGATCTGGCGCTGCTGCACGATGTCGGATCGCTGCTGTTCGGCGATGGGGAGCGGCGCCCCACCGTGCAGGTCGTCGTCGGCAACGACGGCGGCGGCACCATCTTCGACTCCCTCGAGGTCGCCGCAACCGCTCCCGCTGACGCGATGCGGCGCGTGCTCACGACCCCGCAGCCTGTCAGCGTGGCGGCGCTCGCCGAGGCATACGGCTGGGGCTATCGACTGGTGCAGACCCGCGGCGAACTGGATCAGGCGCTGTCGGCGCCACCCACGGGAACAAGCATCGTGGAGGTTCCGCTGCCCCGCTGAAGTTACTGGAACGCTTCCGTGATGGGGCGGAACTTCATGCTCGTCTCGGCCAGCTCACGTTCCGGAACCGAGTCCGCCATGATGCCGCAACCGGCATATGCGGTGATGTCGCCCGACGGCGCGACCTGCGCGCCACGCAGCGCGATCGCCCACTCGCCGTCGCCGTCCGCGCCGATCCAGCCGACCGGCCCGGCGTAACGTTCGCGATCGAAGGGCTCGAGCTCGCGGATGAGTCGCAGCGCCGCATCGGTCGGTGTTCCCGCTACCGCGGCGGTCGGATGCAACGCCGCCACGAGATCGAGCGCACCGGAGCCGTCGCTGAGCGTGCCGGAGACGTCCGTGGCGAGATGCCAGAGGTTCGGGAGCTTCAGCGGGAACGGCTCGCTGCTCGTCTCGAGCGTGGAAGTGTGCGGGGCCAGGGCCTGCGTGACGCTGCGCACGGCGACCGCGTGCTCCTGCACATCCTTCGCGCTGGCGAGCAGCCCGGTGGCCGAGTCGTGGTCCGATTCCGCGTCGCGCCCGCGACCGCTGGTGCCGGCCAGCACCCTGGCGTCGAGCGTGCCGTGGTGCACCCGCACCAGGGTCTCGGGGCTCGAACCGAGCATACCGTCGACGGCATATGTCCAGCATTGCGGGTAGCCGAGCGCCAGCTCGACGAGGGCGCGGCGCACATCCGACTCGACCGGCAGGTGCGCCCGGATGTCGCGCGCGAGCACGACCTTCTCGACGTCGCCGCGGTGGATGCGCTCGACGGCGATGCCGACCGCGCGCTTGTACGCCTCGCGGGTCAATTCGCCAGGAAGCATGGTGAGCCGGTATTCGGCGCCGAACGGCTGCGGATGAGGCGCCGCGGGCATCGCGTGCTCGTCGGAGTGACGGATGCGCGTAATCCAGGAACGTCCATCCCGTCGCCCGATGATCACCTCGGGCACCACCAGCACGCTGGTCGCCGTGCTGTCGTCGTCGAACGCGAACGTGCCGAACGCGACGAGGCCGGTCCCGGGCATCTGCACGGAATCGCTGACCGACGAGAGCGACGCGACCTGCTTCCACGCCGCCGACGCCTGCGCGATGCGGTCGGGACCGCGGAACTCGAGTCGCAGCGCCTCGCCGACGCCGGCGATCCCCTCTCCCTTGCGCAGCCACACGAGCGGGGCATGCGAGTCGGTGAAGGGGATGATGTGTCTGACGTCGTCGAGTGGGGTGGTCTCGACCGTCAACGCCTCTACTCGGGTCGCGATTGCGGTCACCGCTCTAGCGTACGTCGGCGCCCTTGGCGCTGGAGCTAGGAGCAAAGGCCCGGTGGGCCTTTGCCGCGACGCCAGCGCCGAGTCAGCTGCGCTGGCTCGGTTAGTGGTGCAACGCCGCACAACTAAGCTTGACCGAGTGAGTAGGGCCGACCTGAGCAAGCAGCCGTCGGACGTCGCGGCGATGTTCGATGAGGTCTCGGTCGGCTACGACCGCATGAACACCGTGTCGACGGTGGGCATCGATGCGCTGTGGCGCATCGCCACCACGCGAGCCGTCGATCCGCGACCCGGACAGCTCGTGCTCGACGTCGCCGCCGGCACCGGAACATCCAGTGCAGCACTCGCCCGATCCGGTGCGCGCGTGGTCGCTGCGGACTTCTCGCCTGGCATGATCGCGGTCGGAGAACGTCGCCACGCAGGCAACCCGAACATCGAATTCGTTCAGGCGGATGCCACTGGACTGCCGTTCGACGACGACAGCTTCGACGCCGTGACCATCTCGTTCGGGCTGCGGAACATCGTCGATCCGGATGCCGCGCTGCGCGAGTTCTTCCGGGTGACGAAGCCGGGCGGCAGGCTCGTCGTCTGCGAGTTCTCGCGGCCGCCGGCATCCGTGATCCGGGGCGCGTACTACGCCTACCTCGAGTATGGGATGCCCGTGTTCGCACGGCTGGCGTCATCCAATCCCGTCGCGTACGCCTACCTGATGGAATCGATCCGGGACTGGCCCCCGCAGCAGGAGCTGGCGCACCGGATCAGCCGCGCGGGCTTCGAGCGCGTCGCGTACCGCAACCTCACGTTCGGCATCGTCGCGCTGCACCGCGGCTTCGTGGGCGAGTCGAAGGGTGACCTCTAGTGCCATCGTTGCCGCTCGCGCGCCGCGGGACCACACTGACCAGTCAGCTCGGGCTGAGCGACCGCATCTTCGCCTCCGGCACCGACAAGCGCTTCGCCGCTCGCATCGACGACGGGCTGGAGCTCGTCGAGCAGGGGCTGCGCGAGCAGGTGCGCTACGCGGACGAGATCGCCGACGTCACGGCCCGCTACCTGCTGAACGCCGGCGGCAAGCGCGTGCGGCCGATGCTCACGCTGCTCACCGCACAACTCGGCGAGGGCGCCACGCGCGAAGTGATCATCGCCGCTCAGGCGGTCGAGATCACGCACCTCGCGTCGCTCTACCACGACGACGTGATGGACGAGGCGCAGACGAGGCGCGGGGTGCCCAGCGCCCAGCACGTGTGGGGCAACTCGGTGGCCGTGCTCACCGGCGACCTGTTGTTCGCCCGTGCCAGCCAGCTCGTGGCGAGTCTCGGCGAGGGTGCGATCCGGCTGCAGGCCGACACGTTCGAGCGGCTCTGCCTCGGCCAGTTGCACGAGACCATCGGCCCGAACGAGGGTGACGATGCGGTGGAGCACTACATCCAGGTGCTGGCAGACAAGACCGGCTCACTCATCGCCGCTGCCGCACAGATGGGCGTCATGTTCTCCGGCGCGTCCGAGGAGTACATCGCCCCGGTCATGGCGTTCGGCGAGAAGGTCGGGGTCGGCTTCCAACTCATCGACGACGTCATCGACCTCTCCAGCAAGGGTGACGAGACGGGCAAGACGCCCGGAACCGACCTGCGAGCGGGGGTCGCCACGTTGCCGCTCTTGAAGCTGCGGGCGCTGGCGCAGACGGATGCCGCGGCATCCGCTCTGCTCGAACGTCTCGACACCGAGGTGCTCGGCGCGCCCGAGACGAAGGATGTGGGCGAGGCGGTCGCGGCCCTCCGTGAACATCCGGTGACACAGGAGACGCTCGACGAGGCGCACCGCTGGGCGCGGGAGGCGGTCGAGGCGATCGCCCAGCTGCCACAGGGCCCGGTGAAACGGGCGCTCACCCGCTTCGCCGATACGATCGTCGAGCGGTCCAGCTAGGGCCACGCGCGCCCTCACCGGAACGGATGCGTCCCATGCACGCCAGCAGCGCCCTCCACGCGGACAAGTTCCGTAAGGCAGAAAGGGAACCCTCCATGACCAAACTCCGCCTGGCGATCGTCGGCGCGGGACCGGCCGGAATCTACGCCGCCGACATCCTGCTGAAGGCGGAGCGCGAGTTCGACGTGTCGATCGACCTGTTCGACCAGCTACCGGCACCGTACGGCCTGGTGCGCTACGGCGTCGCTCCCGACCATCCGCGCATCAAGGGCATCATCACGGCGCTGCGGGAGGTTTTGGACCGCGGCGACATCCGCATCTTCGGCAACGTGCGGTTCGGCACCGACATCACGCTCGACGACCTCAAGCAGCACTACAACGCCGTCATCTTCGCCACCGGCGCGGTGCGCGATGCGGACCTGAACATCCCGGGGATCGAGCTCGAGGGGTCGTTCGGTGCTGCCGACTTCGTGAGCTGGTACGACGGGCATCCGGACTACCCGCGCACCTGGCCCTTGGACGCCCAGTCGGTCGCCGTGATCGGCAACGGCAACGTGGCTCTGGATGTCTCGCGCATCCTCGCGAAGCACGCCGACGACCTGCTCCCCACCGAGATCCCGGCCAACGTGTACGACGGGCTGAAGGCATCCCCCGTGACCGACGTGCACGTCTTCGGGCGCCGCGGGCCCACCTCGGTGAAGTTCACGCCGCTGGAGCTGCGGGAACTCGGCGAGCTGCGCGACGTCGACATGATCCTGTACGACGAGGACTTCCACTACGACGACCACGACCGCGAGGTGATCGCCGGTAACAAGCAGGTGCTCGTGATCGACCGGGTCCTGCAGCAGTGGCGGCAGCGCGAGGTGGGGCAGGCATCCAGGCGCCTGCACCTGCACTTCTACGCCCGGCCGGTCGCGCTCGTCGACGACGGCAACGGACACGTGTCGGCCATCCGGTACGAGCGCACCGCACCGGACGGTCAGGGGGGCGTCGTCGGCACGGGTGAGCTTCGCGAGGTGCCGGTGCAGGCGGCGTACCGCGCGGTCGGATACTTCGGCTCGCCGCTACCCGGCGTGCCGTTCGACAAGCGGCACGGCGTGATCCCGAACCACGAGGGCCAGGTGCTGCACGCGAAGGACAACACCCAGTTCTACGGCGTCTATGCCACCGGCTGGATCAAGCGTGGACCGGTCGGCCTCATCGGGCACACCAAGTCGGATGCCATGGAGACCGTGTCGCACCTCATCAACGACCTCGGCAACTGGTGGACGCCCGTCGACCCGTCCGAGGAGTCGATCGTCGAACTGCTCAGCTCGCGCGGCGTCGAGTTCACGAACCTCGACGGCTGGCACAACCTCGACGCGTTCGAGCAGGCGCTCGGCGCACCCCAGGGTCGCGCGCGCATCAAGGTCGTCCCGCGCGAGGAGATGGTGCGGGTCTCAAACCGGGCCGAGCATTAATCCGACGTCGTGGGGTGCGGGGAGCCGGATGTTCTCGGCCGACCACGTAGTTGACAGAACCTCATTTTTGCCTGGTCAGCCGAGAAAAATGCGACCGTAATGAGGGGTACAGGTCTGTCTATAGCTCTGCTTGACTGACCGTGGCCGTATCGGGCGGCCGCGAGAGTCAGAGAAGCCTCTCGTAAGGCATCGGTTGAAAGTGGTGCACGTCGTGTCTGTTACACGCAATCGCAAGGGAATCGTCCGAGCGATCCTTGCCGGAGGCATCGTTCTCGGCGTCGGTGCCGCGATCACGCTCGCTGCCTGGAATTCCTCCGATTTCGCGACCGGAACGTTCACAGCGGGAACGTTCGCGATCGAGGGGTCTACCGACGGCAGCCAGTATTCCAATCACGCTTCGACAGGTGCGGCCAGTCTCACGTTCGACGTCGCCGCGACGAACCTTTCTCCGAATGTGACGACCTATGCTCCATACGCGGTCCGGTTGACCGCCGCTACGACGTCGAACGGCACCGTGACGTTACAGCAAGGCACTACTACCGGTAACCTCACGGGTTTGTCGTACACCATCGTCGAGACCACGTCGATGACCTGTGATGCTGCCGCGGTGACCGCGGGCACCGCGCTTGTGCCGGCCAGTACGGCCCTCGGCACCGTGCCAGGGACGCCGACGTTTCCCCTCACCATGGGCAGCCCGAGCGGAACTGCCGGAAGCCCGCAATACCTGTGCGTTGCCGTGACGGCAGGCTCAAGCCTTACCCAGGCACAGAGCGCGACGGCGACGTGGCAGTTCACCGCCACGTCGAGCTAAACGAACGCCAATGGGGTCGGCGGTGAGCTCGATCGCGGAGCAAGGGCAGCATGTCCGCGGCTCTCGCACGCCTTGGGCACGAATCGAACCGGTTCTGCGCACGGCGCTTCTCGATATCGCGGCGGTACTCGGAACGATCTGCATCGTGCTCGTCGTCCTAGCACTCGTTTTCCACATCACGCTCATCATGTTCAAGACCGGGTCGATGACGCCCACCATCCCGACTGGATCCCTTGCCGTCGTAAAGCAGATCCCGGCGTCCGAGGCACGCGTCGGCGACGTCGTCACCGTGGACCGGCCAGGGCAGCTCCCGATCACGCACCGTGTGGTGGAGACGAATCCTGCAGCAGACGGTGCGACCAAGCTGGTGCTCAAAGGCGACGCGAACGCTGCGATCGATCCCGCGCCATACACGGTGCGCACGGTGCGACTCGTGCTGTGGTCGGCTCCCGGGCTCGCGTACTTCGTGGTGTGGCTGGGCAACCCGTTCGTGCTGGGCGGACTCACGCTGAGCGTCGCCGCGCTGGTGATCTGGGTGCTCTGGCCGCGGGGCGACAAGGCGGTCCGATCCGGGCGGCACAGGCGAGACAGGGTATGAGTGTGGTGCGCGTTCGACTGATCCGCAGGGCGGGAGCACCCACTTCTCACTGTGGTGCTGGCGCTCACCAGGCTCGGTACGATGCGGCTCGCGGTCGACGCCTCCGGGGAGGACGAGCCCGCTACGAGTCCGTGGCTCGCCGCGACGAGCTCGACGCCACTGGGTGCAGCACTACTGGAGCTTGCAGCGGTTTCACTGTTGTCGCGCGGGCGAGGATACGACGACGTGACTGAGCAGAAGCGGGCGAGCCGGTGGCGGGCGCGAGCCCTCGCCGGCTGTGTTGCGGTTGCCGCGGTGCTGGCCGGCCTTGCCTTCGAGCCCGCGGAGACGGATGCGAGTTGGCGGGCTTCCGAGTACGGAGGCGCGACCTTCACGGCGATGACGCTGCAGCAGCCCACGATCACGAAGTGCACGTACGTGACCGGGGCGCTGGGAGTGACACCGGTCGCAACACTGACCTGGTCGTTCCCCGGGATGTCCCCGGCCCTGGTAATGCCGAGCAACGCGGGCTTCGCATCAGCGGCGGGAATGGTGCCGGCCACCTCGCTGAACGGCCTGGCGACCGGAACGGCTGTGAGCACCACGCCGTCCAGCGGCGCTGCCGCGTCCTACACAACGACGATGACGCTGCCTCTCCTGGGCGGCACACTCTCCGCGAGCTACACCATCGGCATTCGCACCGCATGGAAGGGCTGGACATCGACGTATGCGAGCGCCGTGGCTTCCAGCACACTCGCCGGCCTGAACCCGACGTGCGCAATCCGCTGATGTGGCCGGGTCAGCGTCTTATCGCCGCCCCGCTCACCGAGGTTGCGCGGTGCACCGCATGGTCAGCGTCGGCGTACCCGCGTCGTCGCCGAACTCAAGCACGACGGATGCCTCGCCCAGCTGCCCGAGTGAGCTCACGTGAGTGCCACCGCAGGCGATCCGGGCGGAGGCCGCGGGCCCCGCGACGGGTCCGTCCGAGACCTCCGGCAAGTCGCACACCCAGAATCGCGGGTCGCCGAGACCGTCGCCGTCGCGCTCGATGTGCACGGGCGCATCCGTCGCTATCCAGGTCCGAAGCGCCTTCGAAGCAGCCGCAGCCACCGCCCCGAGCGCATCCGCGAGCCCGTCGGTGGTGAATCCCTTGCGCCGCAGCGACTTGTTGAGCCGGAAGACGTCGACGGATCCGTTGGGCACAATCGTGGAGGACTGGATCGCCTCGTGGTCGAAGTCCGGCCAACCAAGCGCATCCTCTCTCACGGGTTTCGTCCATCGGTCCGCGAGCGCTTCATTGAGCGCAAGGGATGCCAGGTGGCACAGCGTGTGGCCGACGGAGAGCTCGCGGCGGTGCGCGGCATCAACGCTCACGACGACGTCGTCACCGACCGCGATGCGGCTCGGCGCCTGAAGCACGTGCGCGACGACGAACGCCCATCCCTCGGTGCCGCGACGCACCGGAACATCGTCGCCGACGAACAGGTTCGTTCCGTCAGTCGCGCCGACGACGACGTCGATCATCGGCACCTCCCGCCCATCCACGAGGATCGATCCGGTGTCCGGTCCCTGATCGGGCCAAGCGCGGTCGACGGGATGTGCTGGGGTGCGATCCAGCAGAACGAGCTCCTGCCGATCGCCGTACGGCTGAAGGTGCAGCACGACGGCTTCGGCGCGCAGTGCCTCGGGCCCCGCGGAGGCGTAGAGAACGGTGGTGTCCGTAGAAGGCAGCGGCATGGATGCCCGTCTCAGCGGAAGTTCACGAACTGCAGGTCGACGTCGACGTCGGCCTTCTTGAGCAGCGCGATCGTGGCCTGCAGATCGTCCCGGCTCTTCGACGAGACGCGCACCTCGTCGCCCTGGATCTGGCTCTTCACCGACTTCGGCGCCTCATCGCGGATCAGCTTGTTGATCTTCTTGCCGGCTTCCTGATCGATGCCCTGTTTGAGCGCCACCTCGAGCCGGAACTCCTTGCCGCTGGCGTACGGCTCACCGGCATCCAGGCTCTTCAGCGAGACGCCGCGCTTGATGAACTTCGACTCGAGCACGTCGAGGATGGCCTTGACCCGCTCCTCCGAGTTGGCCTTGAGCAGGATCTTCTCGCCGCTCCACTCGACCGATGCCCCCACGTTCTTGAAGTCGTAGCGCTGGTCGACCTCTTTGCGCGCCTGGTTGACGGCGTTGTCGGCCTCCATCTTGTCGACTTTGCTGACGACGTCGAACGACGAATCTGCCATGACTCAAGCTCCTCACGCGATCGATTCCGTATCCCTGCGAGTTTAAGGGGCGCACCGAAGGCTGGTGACGCGCGGCAATTCGGCCACCTGTCGCGGCTTTTCGGCCCAGAGGCTCCTCTATGCTTGCCGCGTGACCGAACACTTCGGCGGCCTCGCCGCAACCGGATCCGACGTGACGCCCTGGCTGATCGTCGCCGGCATCATCGTGCTGCTGGGTGTGATCGCGCTCATCATCGCCGGTGCGGTGCGCTCGCGGCGCGCCGAGCGCCAGGTCGAAGACGCGGCGGAAGCGGTAGCGGATGCCGGCGGCACGCTTCCGGAACCCGACCCGGAAGCATCCGGCTCGGCTGAGACGGTCATCGAGGAGGCGTCCGAGCTGGGCGCGACGGATGCCCGCACGGCGCCACCCGCGTCGCCGTCGCCGCCGGAATCGCCCGCTCCGGGGTCGCCCGCGCCGGGATCGCCCGCGCCGGGGTCGCCCACCCCCGGTGGGCCCGCGGACGGTGGAGAGGGCCTGTCGTCGGACAACTCGCCGAGGCCCTGACGCCCATCCGATCGACCTCCGGCGCGCTTCGACTCGCTGAAACCGGGGGTTCGTGCTGAGGCCCGGGCACAATGCGCCGGTTTCGGCGCGATCCGCCGGTTTCGCAGCGATCGGGCCCGGGACGGCCGACGATTTCACCGGATGCGAGAGCGTGGGTATCCTTGAGTTCGCGCCTTCGGTCAGGTGATCACACGTGGTCGGGAGCGCCTCGGCAGGTTACCCAAGCGGCCAAAGGGATCTGACTGTAAATCAGCCGGCATAGCCTTCGGGGGTTCGAATCCCTCACCTGCCACTGTGTGCGTCGAGCCCCTTCTGACCTGGTCAGGAGGGGCTCGGCAACGTACAGCCGAAGCCGCGGCCGCATCGTCACTTGCTCATCGGCGGCGCGTCGTCGGGAACGAGATATCCGCCGATCTGACGGAACAGCGTGTCGGACGAATTCGCGTAGTCGCCCTGGTCGTCGAAGGCGGCGGGAGTGAACGTGCAGGCGACGGCGATCGCGACCTTCTTGGACGGCAGATAGGCCTCCGTGGCGCTGTAGCCGCTGAGCAGAGGATTCTGCAGCATCCACGAGCCCGAGCGAACCACACCGAGGCCGTAGTTGTAGCCGGGAACCTGCGTGAAGCACGAACCGCCGCACACCGGCAGGTGGGTGCCGAAGCCGATCAGCTTCGAGTCGGTCATCGCGTGGAAACTCGCCTTCGACAGTAGCTTGCCGGTGCCGATCGCCACGGCCGTCGTCGTCATGTCGGTGATGTCGGTGGTCTCGGCCGCGCCGATCGGGGTACCCCACGCCGGGTTCCAGTACGTCGACTCCTCGTAGAACGGGCTGCCAGGGGCACGCCCAGCTGCACCCTTCGTTCGGAGCTGTATGCGTGCAGCGTCGGCCCGGGGAAGACCGCTGTCGAGTTCGCGACGGTGTTCTTCAGACCCATGGGATCGAGCACCTTCTGCTTCAGCAGCTGGTCGAGCGGCTTCTTGCCGATCATGGCGAGAATGTGACCCAGGATCATGAAGTTGGTGTGCGCGTAGCTCCAGTTCGTGCCGGGAGCGAACTCCATCGGCCGGTCGAACGCGTATTTGATGCGCTCATCGAACGTGAAGAGGTGGAACGGGTTCGTGTTGTACGCCGCCGTCCACCCCGGGTCGGTCTCGAAGTCGGGGTAGCCGGATGTCTGATTCGCGAGCATCTTGAGAGTCACCTTGTCGGCGTCCGGAAGCTCGGGCATCCACTTGTCGATCGTGTCATCGAGTGCGACCTTGTGCTCGTCCACGTACTGCAGAAGCAGGTTGCTGAGGTATTCGAAGGCGACGGCCCCGTTGCGGAACTGCATATCGGTCTTCGCCGGGACACCGGTCATCGAGTCCCCGAACGCCTGCATGGCCACGACCTTGCCGTTCACCGTCACTCGCACGATGACAGCTTTCAAGTGCTGCTGGGTCATGGCCGTGCGCACGAGCGACGCTATGCCTTCGGCCTGTTTGGAGTCCGGCGCCGATGAAGACCCGGTCGATGCCTTCGGCGCGGGCGACGCCGTGCAGGAGGTAAGCCCCGCGGCCGTCACCAGCGCGACGACAATGGCTGTTCCGATCCAGGCCATACGGGAGTGAACTCTCGCGACTGCCGGTTCTGGGTGCACCATGGCGGCTCCGCTCGTCGCAGAACGCTGCGGGAGCGGCTGCCCTTTTGACACTACGCGCCCGGACGGAGGACCGGTCGTGCGCATTCCGCTCCACAACGGGGGACACGCCTCGACGCTCGGTCGTCTCGATAAACTGTCGCAGCCCGCCCGCTTCGTCCCTTTCGCTGAGGAGTCCCTCCGTGCGCGTAACCATGCTCCGTGCCAAGATCCACCGCGCGACGGTGACCAGGGCTGACTTGCACTATGTCGGGTCCCTGACCGTGGATCGCGATCTCCTGGCCGCGTCTGGCATCCTCGTGGGAGAGAAGGTCACCGTGGTCGACATCGACAACGGTCAGCGGTTCGAAACGTATGTGATCGAGGGCGAGCCGGGCTCTGGCGTGATCGGTGCGAATGGTGCGGCCGCCCGGCTCGTCGCCCTCGGCGACCGGGTGATCATCATGGCCTACGGGTCGGTGAAGCTGTCGAAGGCATCCGGGGTGCGACCGAAGGTCATCATGGTGGATGCGCAGAACCGCGTGCAGCACACCGGCGAGGATGCCGCATTCCCCACGACGTATCCATCGTGATCGGCGACCGCGTCGATTGTGCAGCAGCTGACTCCACGCTGAGTCAGCGGATGCCCGGATAGGCTCGTCTCCATGCCCGACGAGCAGCGGAACGTGCCGACGCAGATCAACTTCGACATCCCGACGGAGGTCGAGGCGGGCAGTTTCGCGGACTTCGCCAGCATCTGGCACACCGACAGCGTGTTCGTGCTCGACTTCGCATCGTTGCGCGGTCCGGCGACCGAGACACTCGACGAAGACGGCGAACCGCAGCGCTCGGTGAACGCGAGGGTCGTGACCCGGGTGCGCATTCCGCCGGAGCAGGTGTTCGAGCTCGCGAAGGCGCTGACCCGCGAGCTCGAGCTCTGGGAGCAGCAGACCGGCAAGCGTTCGGGGCAGTAGCGCAACTGGCGGCGCCCGCTGTCAGCACCGGGGCACCCGGCCCGTCGGCTGGACCGGCGGCCCGTCAGGGGCAGTGCGTCAGGCCCGGTCGAATCGCTTTCCGTAGCCCTGCTTCGGCAGGATGCCGAAGATCACGCCGATCACCTGGCCGGCGAACGGAATGAGGGTGAGCAGGAACCACCATCCCGCCAGGTTCGCGTCGTGCAGCCGGCGCACCATCACGGCAATGGTCGGAACGATCACCGCAAGCACGTACAGCCCGAAAACGATGCCGATCACCGTGCTCCCCGTCGTCGGCCTCGGCGCGAACGGCCCCGCGAGGCCGTTCGCCATCTCGACACCGATTCCCGCGAGCAGGAACACGACGATGTTCAGCGCGTACGCCCACCAGAACTCGCTGCGACTCGCCCGACCATGGAACACGGCGTATTTCGCGAAGTACCGACCGATCGCATCCTGCGGCGTCGCTCGGTAGATCGGCTTGTCCGACGGATGCCTGCCCGCGGCGATCTCCGCCGCATCGACGGCATCCTGCGCGAAGTCGTCGGCCCCGGTGCTCACGATCACATGCTGCCACGAGCGTCAATCGATGACGCGAATCAGCTCCCACACGCCGAGGTCTGCGAGGCGCACATCGAACACGCGGGTGTCGCCGTCGTCACTCGTGCCCTGGAAGCGCCAGCCCTTCAGTGGCGTCGGCGGATGCGTGATCGCCGGACTCAGCGGAATGCCGGGCTCGGGCCCCAGCCGAGTCGGCGTATCGGTGACGCGGTAGCGACGGCCGGCCCAGAACATCCGTCTCGGAACGCCATCTTCATCGATCCAGACGGTGACGATGTCGGTGGTATGAGTGATGCTCACGGCAGACCTCCTCGCATAACAATCGAACACAACTTCGATGAAAGGAGAATAGATCGATTGCGCGCGACACGCCAAAGAGATCCTCCAGGCGGCGGCCCCTAGCATCGAGGGGTGCCTTCCACTATCGATGAGCTCCTGATCCTTGCCCGCACGATCGCCTGCGAGGCCGGCGATCTCGTGCACAGCCGGCGCGAGGAGGGTGTCGAGGTCGCGGCGACGAAGACGGCACCGGAAGACATCGTCACGGCGGCGGACCGCGAGTCCGAAGACCTCATCAGAGGACGCATCGCAGACGCCCGCCCCGGCGACGGCTTCTTCGGCGAGGAGAGCGACGCGAGCGCGAGCAGCAGCGGACTGACGTGGATCGTCGACCCGATCGACGGCACCGTCAACTACCTCTACGGCATCCCGGCGTACGCTGTCTCGATCGCCGTGGTGGAGGGCGACCCCGACCCGAACACGTGGCGCTCGCTGGCATCCGCCGTCGTCAATCCGGCCAGCGGCGAGGTGTATACGGCGAGTGCCGGCGGCGGCGCCTATCTCGGACGCAAGCGGCTGCAGGTGGCCACAGGCAAGCAGTTGTCGCTCGCCCTCGTCGGCACGGGCTTCTCGTACGACTCCCGCCGGCGCGGGCTGCAGGCCGAGGCGGTGAGCATGCTCATTCCGCGAGTGCGAGACATCCGCCGTATCGGTGCGGCCTCGCTCGACCTCTGCAATGTCGCGTCAGGGCGACTGGATGCCTACTACGAGAAGGGCCTCAAGCCCTGGGATCACGCCGGCGGCGCGCTCGTCGCCGCGGAGGCGGGCGCGAAGGTCGCCGGCCTGCACGGTGCGGAGGCGAGCCGCGCGCTGACGATCGCGGCGGAGCCGGGACTCTTCGCGCAGCTCGAGCCGATTCTGGACGAGATCGGCGTCGCCGACCGCTGAGCGGGCGTCAGCCCAGAATCCACACCGCCGTGTCTGCAGGCAGCTCGTGGTCGTCGAGGGGCTCGCTCGAGACGATCACGTCGCCCTCCGGAAGCGGAATGGATGCCCGCCCCAGGTTCGCCAGCACCGTCACGTCCCCGTTGCGGAACGCCACCACGTCGTCGCCGTAGCCCTCCAGCCACTCGAGTATCCCGCTGCCCAGCGAGCGTTCCTCTCGTTCGGCGAGCAGCAGTTTGTAGAGCGAGAGCGTCGAGTCGGGCTCGTCGCTCTCCGCGTCCCGCGCCATCGTCGCCCACTCGGCCGGCTGCGGCAGCCAGCTCTTCCCGCTGTCGCTGAACCCGTACGAGGGACCGGACGCCGTCCACGGGATCGGGACGCGGCATCCGTCGCGGCCGTAGCGTTCGCCGTGCGTGCGGAACCAGGTCGGATCTTGTCGTGCGGAGTCGGGCAGATCGATCACCTCGGGGAGCCCCAGCTCCTCGCCCTGATAAAGGTAGGCCGAGCCTGGCAGCGCGAGCATCACCGTGGTCGCGGCGCGGGCTCGCCGCAGCCCCAGCGCCTTGTTCGGGCGGTACGGCGTCTTCGGCCCGATCCCGTGGCCCTGCGGGCTCTCATCCGCGAGTCCGAAACGGGTCGGATGCCGGATCACGTCGTGGTTCGAGAGCACCCACGTGCTCGGGGCGCCGACACCGTTGAACGCGTCGAGCGATTCCTCGATGACTGCACGCAGAGCATCCGGATGCCACGGCGTCTCGAGGTAGGTGAAGTTGAACGTCTGCTGCATCTCGTCGGAGCGCACGTACCTGGCGAGCTTGGCGGGCGGGCTCACCCACGCCTCTCCGCACAGCGCTCGGTCGCCGTCGTACTCCGCCAGCACGTTGTGCCAGTCGCGGAAGATGGCGTGGCCGCCTTCCTGCGCCCACATCGGCGAGCCGGGCTCCTCATCGCTGATGTCGGGCTCGAGCGTCACGCTGGCGCCGCTCATCGAGCCGCCGCGCTGCTCGGGCGTGTAGTCCGGCAGGCCCTTCGCCTTGACCATGCCGTGCGCGACGTCGATGCGGAATCCGTCCACTCCGCGATCGAGCCAGAACCGCAGGATGCCGCGGAACTGCTCCCACACCCAGGGGCTCTCCCAGTTGAGGTCGGGCTGCGACGAGTCGAACAGGTGCAGGTACCACTGTCCAGGGGTGCCGTCCGGGTTCGTCGTGCGGCTCCAGGCGGGGCCCCCGAAGACCGACTCCCAGTTGTTCGGCGGAAGCTCGCCGTTCTCACCCTTGCCGTCGAGGAACCAGTAGTGGCTCCTCGCCTCGCTGCCCGGAGCGGATGCCAGCGCCTCTTGGAACCAGCGGTGATCGGACGACGTGTGGTTCGGCACCAGGTCGACGATGACGCGTAGCCCGAGGTCGTGGGCGGCCGCGAGCATCCGGTCGAAGTCGTCGAGCGTGCCGAACAGCGGGTCCACGTCGCAGTAGTCGGCGACGTCGTAGCCGGCGTCGCGCTGCGGCGACGTCATGAACGGGGAGAGCCAGACCGCGTCGACACCGAGGTCTTGCAGAGCGGGCAGGTGAGCGGTGATACCGGGCAGGTCGCCGAAGCCGTCGCCGTTGCTGTCCGCGAACGACCGCGGATACACCTGATAGATCACCGCTGTGCGCCACCACTCGTTGCCGGTGCTGGTCGGCGTCGCTGCGGTGTCGCTCTGCGGGCCGGTCGCTTCGTGCGGTGCCTCCGACATGGCTTCCTCCGTCGAAGGGGCCGTGTTCACCGTTGTATTCACCACTGATACGTCCTTGATTCGAGTCGTTGCATGCGTGTCCATCCATGCTCTCGCACGTGCCTGATGACCGGCGGCTGCCCTTCGGCCGGAACGTTGATAGGGTGATGGCGATCTACACGGGAGCCCTTGCAAGGGCTGAGAGGAAGCTGCCGCAGCTTCGACCGTAGAACCTGTCCGGACAATGCCGGCGAAGGAAGTAGGGCTCCTCCATGGATTCGATCCACCCATCGCACACGCTCGCCTATCTGCGCGACGACGAACACGGCATCCGTGTTCCGGTCACCTCGATCTCGCTGGGCACGACGTCGGACGAGTCGTTCGTGGCCTACCGAACGGCCGGGCCCGGCAGCGACCCGGTGCTCGGGCTCGCGCCGTTCCGTGAGGAATGGATTGCAGCGCGCGGCGACACAGAAACGTACGAAGGCCGCGGCCGCGACCTGAACGACGATGGCAGGGCCGCGCAGCGCCGAGGTGCGGCCTCCGCCGAGTGGAAGGGCGCCAAGCCGGTGCCGCGCCGGGCCCTGGACGGCCGCACGGTGACGCAGATGCACTACGCCCGGCGCGGCGTGATCACCCCGGAGATGCGCTTCGTCGCTTTGCGGGAGAACTGCGATGTCGAGCTCGTCCGCGCGGAACTCGCCGCGGGGCGGGCGATCATCCCCAGCAACATCAATCATCCGGAATCCGAGCCGATGATCATCGGCAAGGCGTTCCTGGTGAAGGTGAACGCCAACATCGGCAACTCGGCGGTGACCAGCTCCATCGCCGAGGAGGTCGACAAGCTGCAGTGGGCGGCCACCTGGGGTGCCGACACCGTGATGGACCTGTCGACCGGGGACGACATCCACACCACCCGAGAGTGGATCATCCGCAACTCACCAGTTCCGATCGGCACCGTTCCGATCTACCAAGCGCTGGAGAAGGTGGGCGGCGACGCGAACGCGTTGACATGGGAGCTCTACCGCGACACCGTCATCGAGCAGTGCGAGCAGGGTGTCGACTACATGACCGTGCACGCCGGAGTGCTCCTGCGCTATGTTCCACTCACTGCCGAAAGGGTCACCGGGATCGTCTCCCGCGGCGGATCGATCATGGCGGGATGGTGCCTTGCGCACCACGAGGAGAACTTCCTCTACACCCACTTCGACGAGCTGTGCGAGATCTTCGCTCGCTACGATGTCGCGTTCTCGCTCGGCGATGGGCTGCGGCCGGGTTCCATCGCCGACGCGAACGACGCCGCCCAGTTCGCCGAGCTCGACACGCTGGCCGAGCTGACCAGGCGGGCGTGGGAGTTCGACGTGCAGGTCATGGTGGAGGGCCCCGGGCACGTTCCGTTCCACCTCGTGCGGGAGAACGTCGAGCGTCAGCAGGAGCTCTGCGACGGTGCCCCGTTCTACACCCTCGGACCGCTGGTCACCGATATCGCGCCTGGCTACGACCACATCACCTCGGCGATCGGTGCGACCGAGATAGCCCGTTACGGCACCGCGATGCTCTGCTACGTCACGCCGAAGGAGCACCTCGGTCTTCCGAACAAGGATGACGTGAAGACGGGTGTCATCACCTACAAGATCGCCGCGCACGCCGCCGACCTGGCGAAAGGGCATCCGGGCGCCCACGAGCGGGACGACGCGCTTTCGAGAGCGCGATTCGAGTTCCGGTGGCGCGACCAGTTCGCGCTCTCCCTCGACCCGGTCACCGCGGAGGAGTTCCACGACGAGACCCTGCCCGCGGAGCCGGCCAAGACCGCGCACTTCTGCTCGATGTGCGGGCCGAAGTTCTGCTCGATGCGCATCTCTCAAGACATCCGGGACGAGTTCGGCGGACTCTCCGAGCAGCAGGTGATCGCGGGCATGAACGAACGATCCGCCCTCTTCCGCGCGTCGGGCGGACGGGTCTACCTTCCCGAGCCCGGCGTCGGCCGCCCGTAACCGTCGTGATGTCCGCCCTGATCACGAGGCCGTTCGGCGACGTCCGGACGGCCGGTTCACTGAGGATGCGCGGGGTCTTCCAGAAGGGGCAGGGCGCCGCACAGCCGGCGTGCGGCCTCCTCGGGGTCGTCGGCGTCGGTGATCGCCCGCACCACGACGACCCGCCGCGCACCGGCATCCACCACCTCGCCGATGGTGCTCGCGTCGATGCCGCCGATCGCGAACCACGGGCGCGGCGTGCTTCGTTGCGCCGCGAACCTGATCAGCTCGGTCCCCACGGCCGCGCGTCCGGGCTTCGTCGGCGTGGACCACACCGGCCCGACGCAGAAGTAGCCGAGATCGGGAGCGGCGATGGCGGCATCCACCTGTGCAGCGGTGTGGGTGGACCGGCCGATCGCCGTCTGCGCTCCGACGATCGCGCGCGCGGCGGACGGCGGCAGGTCCTTCTGTCCGAGGTGCAGCACAGGGGCACCGGCCAAGCGGGCGATGTCGGCGCGATCGTTGACCGCCCAGAGCCTGCCGTGCTGTGCAGCGACCTCGGCCAGGGCCACGAGAAGCTCGAGCTCTTCGCCGCCTTCCAGCGACTTGTCCCGCAGCTGCACGATGTCGACGCCGCCCCGATATGCGGCGGAGACGAAGTCGGGGAAGTCGCCTTGGCGGGTGCGCGCGTCTGTGCAGAGGTAGAGCCGGGCGGCATTCAGGGACACCGGTCCAGCGTAGCGAGGCAGGGAATGCGTGCGACGAACGGCCCCGAGGTGGTCGATGTCGCTGTCATCGGCGGCGGGGTCATCGGGTTGAGCATCGGGTGGATGCTCATGCAGGCCGGGTACTCCGTGCGGGTCATCGATCCCCGACCGGCAAGCGGGGCCACCTTCGCTGCGGCGGGAATGCTGACGCCCATCGGCGAATACCACTACCAGGAGGAAGCGCTTCTCGACCTTATGCTGGCTTCGGCGAACCTCTATCCGCGGTTCATCGAGTCGGTACCGGGGGCGGAGGCAGCGTACCTCGCGAATGGCACCCTTCTGGTCGGCCTCGATCGCGGTGACACGCAGGCGTTGGCTGACCTGCACGCCGCGCTTCGGCGGAGGAACCTCGTGGTCGAACCGCTGACGCGGAGCGGGGCGAGGCTTCAGGAGCCGTTCTTGGGTCCGCGGGTGTCCGCCGCCTATCGCGTGGCGGGCGACCATCAGGTCGACCCTCGTGTGCTGGCACAGGCGCTCGCCGAGGGGCTCTCCCGGGGTGCGCGGGCCGGCATCGTGCGGCAGCGCGTCGTCGCCCTGGTGCACGCGGATGCCTGCGACCCCGTTTCGCCAGTCGTGGGCGTGCAGCTCGACGACGGCACGTCCATCGCCGCTGGCGAGGTCGTCGTCGCCAACGGCGTTGCGGCATCCGGGCTCGACGGCCTTACCGGAGCAGGCATGCCGCTTCGTCCCGTGTATGGCGACATCCTGCGCCTTCGAGTGCCCGAACACCTGCGCCCGTTGCTCACCATGACCGTCCGGGCTCTCGTGCACGGAGCGCCGGTCTATCTGGTTCCTCGTGCAGACGGCACCGTCGTGCTGGGCGCGACCCAGCGGGAAGACGGCCGAAGCGGTGTCTCGGCCGGCGCCGTGCATCGCCTGCTCTCCGACGCGAAAGAAGTGCTCCCCGCTGTGGCCGAGCTCGACCTCATCGAGGCGACGACGCGAGCACGCCCCGCGACGCCGGACAACGCGCCTTTCCTGGGACGGACCGGT
Source organism: Humibacter ginsengiterrae (assembly GCF_054780115.1). Lineage (NCBI taxonomy): Bacteria > Bacillati > Actinomycetota > Actinomycetes > Micrococcales > Microbacteriaceae > Humibacter > Humibacter ginsengiterrae. The sequence goes on along the minus strand of NZ_BAAGWY010000017.1, from coordinate 9,593 downwards.
GCAGGTGACGGCACGGATGTGCCCGGGCTGATCATCGCCACAGGGTTCTTCCGGCACGGAGTGCTGCTGGCTCCGATCGCGGCCGAGATCTGTCTCGACCTGGTGCGCGGAAGCGAAGACTCGCGCTGGTCCCGGTTCCGTCCCGACCGGTTCGGGCCACGACCGGCCGCATTCGCACCACGAGCAGAGTTGTCCGCACCACAGGCAGAGCAATACGCACCGACGGTCGAGCCATTCGCACAGCAGGAAAGGAGCACGTCGTGATCGAGATCGTCGTGAACGGGCGACCGCGGTTCGCCGACCCCGGATGCACGGTGGCCGGGGTGCTGGCCGAAGTCCTCGCATGCTCACCGGCCGAGCCGCAGAACGCTCCACGTGATGGGAACGACGCCGAGCGGCAGCCGACGGGCCTCGCGGTCGCCCGCAACCTCGTGGTCGTGCCGCGAGCGCGATGGAACGACACGGTGCTGGCCGACGGCGATGTCGTGGAGGTTCTGACCGCGACCCAGGGAGGCTGACCGTGCTAACGGACACCCTCACTATCGACGGCGTCGAACTGGAGTCGAGGCTCATCATGGGAACGGGCGGCGCGCAGAACCACTCGGTTCTCGAAGCCGCCCTCGTCGCTTCGGGTAGCCGCCTCACCACCGTGGCGATGCGCCGGCACGTTGCCTCCGCCCAGGGGTCGCTGTTCCGGCTGATCACCGAGCTGGGCATCCGAGTGCTTCCCAACACCGCCGGGTGCCTGACCGCGCGCGAAGCCGTCGTCACGGCCGAACTCGCGCGCGAAGCGGTGGGGACAGACTGGGTCAAGCTGGAGGTCATCGCCGACGAGCGCACGCTGCTCCCCGACCCCGTCGAGCTGGCCAGCGCGACCGAGGAGCTGGTGTCGCGCGGTTTCGTCGTCTTCGCCTACACGAACGACGATCCGGCGCTGGCCCTGCGCTTGGAGGAGACAGGGGCCGCGGCCGTCATGCCGCTCGGCGCCCCGATCGGGAGCGGTCTCGGCATCCTCAACCCCCACAACATCGAAATGATCGCGGAACGCGCGTCGGTGCCAGTCGTGCTCGACGCAGGAATCGGCACGGCGTCGCACGCGGCTTTGGCCATGGAACTCGGATGTGACGCGGTGCTCCTCGCGACGGCGGTGACGAGAGCGCAGGACCCGGTGGGAATGGCCACGGCCTTCCGGCACGCCGTCATCGCCGGCCGTGCGGCTGCGGTCTCCGGGCGCATCCCGGAACGGAGGGCCGCACTTGCGTCCTCCCCGATGGAAGGGCGGCCCGACCTGTGATCGCGTCCGAGAGCACGCCGCGGCCTGCGCCCCTCGTGGAGCCCGGCCCGCCGCTGGTGGCGGATGAATTCCAGCGCTACGCCCGCCATCTCTCGTTGCCCGGATTCGGTGCGATCGGCCAGCGGCGGCTGAAGGCGGCGCGAGTGCTGGTCGTCGGAGCCGGCGGCCTCGGCTCGCCCGTCCTCGCCTATCTGGCGGCGGCGGGCGTCGGAACGCTCGGCGTGATCGACGACGACGTCGTGGAGCCGAGCAACCTGCAACGTCAGTTGATCCACAGCTCGGGCGACGTGGGCAGGCTCAAGACGGAGTCGGCTCGCGCCGCGATCGGCGCGATCAACCCGCTGGTCGAGGTGGAGACCCACGCCGTGCGACTCACCGACGACAACGCGGTCGACCTTTTCGCACGATACGACCTCGTCGTCGACGGCTCCGACAACTTCGCGACCCGCTACGTCGTCTCCGACGCCGCCGGTGTTCTCGGGATGCCGTGCGTGTGGGGCTCCATCCTGCACTACGGTGCCCAGGTCAGCGTCTTCTGGAACACCTTCGGCCCCGGCTATCGCGACCTCTACCCGGATGCCCAGGCCGAGGCGCCGACCTGCGAGTCGGCGGGCGTGCTGGGGATGCTGTGCGGAGCGGCCGGGTCGATCATGGCAGCGGAGGCGGTCAAGCTCATCACCGGTACCGGTCGTTCTCTGCTCGGCAGGCTGGTGGTCTTCGACCTCGGCGAGGCGACCTGGCGCGAGTACCGCATCGCGTGCGATCCGCCCGCAACGGGGGAGCCGGGAAGACGTACGCCGGGGGCCGCGAACCGTCTCGCGTCCGGATCCCGCCGGCCGGCCGCCGAGGTGCACGAGATGGCGCCTTCGGAACTTCGCGCGAGGCTGTGCGCTCCCGGAAACGTGGGGCTCGAACTCATCGACGTGAGGGATGCCGGGGAGTACGAGGTCGCCCACATCGAGGGGGCACGATCGCTGCCGCTGCAGCAGCTCGGAGCGGAAGGCGCGCTTCGCGACATCCCCTCCGGCCGTGCAGTACACGACACGGACGTCGTCGTGTACTGCACGGTCGGCACGCGATCCCGCGCGGCCGCAGCGATACTCAGCGACGCGGGCTTTCCACGAGTCAGCGTGCTCGCCGGGGGCATGGAGCGGTGGATGGCGGAGTCCTCTTCGTGAGCGACGCACACGGCCGCATACCGCGCGTGCTGAGCGTCGCCGGAAGCGATCCGACCGGCGGCGCGGGCATCCAGGCGGATCTGAAGAGCATCGCAGCGAACCGCGGCTACGGCATGGCCGTGGTCACGGCTCTCGTGGCGCAGAACACGCGCGGCGTGCGTGCGATGCACGTGCCCGGAGCCGGGTTCCTCACCGAACAGCTCCGGGCTGTCAGCGACGACGTCGCGATCGACGCGGTGAAGATCGGCATGCTGGCCGACGCGGAATCGGTCGGGGCTGTCGCACATTGGCTGCACACGACCCGGCCGCCGAGGGTCGTCTTGGATCCGGTTCTGCTCTCCTCGTCAGGGCACCGCCTGCTCGATGCCGCAGGAGAACGAGCACTGCCCGCACTGTTCGAGGCGGTCGACGTGATCACCCCCAACCTGGACGAATTGGCCGCGCTGACCCGTGCGCCTCGGGCCGGCACATGGCGGGACGCCCTCGAACAGGCGTCCGTGCTCTCGGCGGCGTACGACATGATCGTTCTCGTCACCGGCGGGCACGCGGAAGGCCCGGCCTCGACGGACGCGCTAGTGGATGCCGGGGGCCGGCTGGGCGAGCACGGAAGGCTCTTCGAGGCGACGAGCGCCCGCATCCAAACTCGGAACACCCATGGCACCGGATGCTCGCTGTCGTCCGCAATCGCCACCCTTCAGGTCCGCGTGAACGACTGGCCGCGGGCGCTCGTCGCCGCGAAGCAGTGGCTTCACGACAGCCTGGCGCACGCGGACGAGCTCGACGTCGGATCGGGTGCCGGTCCTCTCCACCACTTCCATGCGCTGTGGGAAGGCGTCGGAACTCGCGCGCTGCCGGGCATCCACGTTTCCGTTCAGGATGCCCGCGCGCTCACTTCTTCAGCTGTGACATGAGCGTCGACTGAAGCGTGGTGAGCGCTTCCTTCGGCGTGGACTTCTGCGAGAGAACGGACTGGGCGAACGTGGACATCGCCGGCGTGCTGTCGACGAGCGTCACGTTCGAGAACAAAGCCGTGCCGCCGGGTGCCGCCCACGTCTTGCAGATCGGCTGCCAGACATCCACCAGCTTGACGTTGGACGGGTTCGACTTGAACTCGCTGGTGTCGGCGATCGACCTCAGCGGCGGCAGGCCGATGCCGGTGTTCTGGGTCCATAGCGCCGACATGTGCTTGTAGTAGTAGGTCAGGAACGCCTCAGAGCCCTTCTGGCTGGGGGTGTTCTTGTACATCATGATGTTGTTCGGGAAGTAGAGCGCGCCCTTCTTGCCCGCCGCGCTCACCAGCGGGTCGCCGAGCACGAGTTGCTTCTGCACCGGGCCGGTCACGTTCTGCGGAAGGCCCGGCACGTCGATGCCCATCGCGCAGGTGCCCTTGCTCCACTGCGTGTTGGTGTTGGTGCTGGAGTAGCCGAGGTTGCCGGGGTCGACGTACCCCTTGCGAACCATCTCGACCACCCAGTCGAGCGCCTCGATGTTGGCGCTCGTGACCAAGTTCGGTTTCTGCTCCTCATCGAAGATGCCGCCGCCGTTGTTGATCATGACGCCCGTGAGGGTCTGGAAGCTGTTTCCGCCACTCGTATTGCTGCTCAGGCTGAACCCGTACACACCAATCTTCTTCAGCGCCGCTGCTGCATCCAGATAGCTCTGCCAGTCGGTCGGGGGCGTGGCGCCCGCCTTGTCGAGCAGCGTCTTGTTGTACCAGAGCACGCGCATGTCGAGGTTGTACGGAATCGCGACGTAGCCCTTCTCGGTCTTCATCGCGTCGAGCAGTCCTGGGAGGAAGTCGTCGTAGAGTCCGTTGGACTTCCAGCTGTCGATGAGGTGGTCGGCATACGCGATCTTGCCCTGTTTGGCGAACTGGAACGCCTGGGTGCCGCCGCCTGAGCTCACGGCAGGCCCCGTGTTCGACGCGACAGCCGACGAGAACGTCTGGTTGAAGTTCGACCACTGGATCTCCTGGTACGTAGCGGAGGGGAGGCCCTTGGCCGGCTTGTACGCGAGGGTGATCTTCTTGTCCAGCGGATTGAACTTCGTGCCGCCCCACGGCATGTTCCAGAACTTCAAGGTTCCGCCGGATGAGCCGGAGCCGCTCGAGCCGGAGCTGCAGGCCGCAAGTGCCGCGGTGGCGATGCCCGCCCCGGCCGCAGAGAGAAAAGCGCGCCGGGTGAAGGCGCTGGCGGGTGTCGATGTCGACATGGTTCCTCCTCGCGGCACGCGCCGCTTGTTCGTCGTTGAACGTTGCCGTTCCGGGTCCGGGATGTTTGCGCAATACCAGCGCGAAGTTTTCGGTGCTATCGGAAGCATGCCGCGATATGTCTGGGAGCGCAACATATTTCAGGCGATAAATAGTTTGCGCAAGCCGTGCTCTACGATGACGTGGTGCCCGCCAAGAGACCCGCTGCCGGAGAGGGTCGCGCGCGCCGCCCGACTCTGTCCGCCATCGCGGAGCGAGCGGGCACGAGCATCCCGACGGCGTCGAAGGCGCTGCGCGGCGGTACGGATGTCGCGCCCGCGACGAGGAAGCGCATTCTGCGGGTCGCGGAGGAACTCGGGTACGCACCGGCCGGCAGGGACCCCACCGCGGCATCCGGCCAGGACTCCGCGCTCGTCGACTTCGTGCTGGCGTCGGGGGAGAGCTCCTGGACGAACCGCGCGCTGACCGGCGTCGAGGCTGCGGCAGGCGAGGAAGACCTCGATGTGGTGATCACTCTGGTGCGCGACCAGTCCGACTGGGTGGACCGAGTGCTGCGCCGCCCGTCGCGCGGCGCCATCCTGGCACTGGTCGCGCCGACGCGTGACCAGTGGCGGCGGCTGTCCGATGCCGGCCGACCCGTCGTGCTGCTCGATCCGATGTCGGCGCCTCCTCCCGGCGTCGGAAGCGTCGGTGCGATGAACTGGCAGGGCGGAAGGTCCGCGGCCGAGCACCTGCTCGCGCTCGGCCACACGCGAGTCGGGGTCATCGATGTCTCCGACTCCTTCGAGTACAGCAGGGCGCGCCTCGATGGGTTCCGCTCCGTGCTGGCCGCATCCGGTCTCGACCTCGCGCCATCCCATCACACGCATGCAGGATGGCAACGCTCATCGGGTAGAGACGCCGCGCTGCGCATGCTGTCGGCATCCGACCGTCCGACGGCGCTGTTCGCCTGCACCGAGACGCTGGCGCTCGGCGTGTACGACGCGGCAGCGGAGCTGAAGCTCATGATCCCCGGCGACCTCAGCGTCGTAGGTTTCGACGACCTGCCGGAAGCGGGCTGGGCGTCTCCGCCGATGACGACGGTGCAGCAGCCGATCGCCGACATGGCGGCCTCTGCCTTGCGGATGCTGCTGAGGATCGGCCGGGCGGGCAGCGACTTCGACGACCACCCGCCGCGAGAAGAGTTGGCCACGAGGCTGATCGTGCGAGGCTCGACGGGCTCGGTGAGACCCTGATTCGATCCTCGGTCGTTTCCGCTCGTTGAGCAGCGATTCCGGCTGATGGCACAGCGACGCGAAGTGCTTCGAATCGAAACGCCGCGCTACGCCGCGCCGAGCGGGCAGACGAGGCGGCTGGCCGTGCGCTGGTCGTCCGACCGCAGAACGGTGTGCGACGTCATGGGTGCGCCGCAGAGTGGGCAGGGGTTGTCGGTGCGACGCACGTCCGGACCTTCCGGATGCCCGGCCCCGAGCTGCGCGGGACCGGTGAACGTGCGGACGATCGCGTTGAACCGCTCGTACCAGTTCCAGAACTTCCGCTGCACGACTCTCCCGCTCACTGCCACGCTAATCATTAGGGTACAAACTATTAGGGTCAGCGTAACATCGTCCCCGGAGGTGCTGCATGGCCAAGCGCGCAAACGGAGCGAGTCGCTCGACGGATGCCGAGGCATCCATCGCATCCGACGTCATCCTCGCTCCCGACGAGCTGCTCAAGCTCGGCAACCAGGTGTGCTTCGCGCTCGCCGTGGCATCCCGCAGCGTTATCGCGCTGTATCGCCCGGTGCTGGAGCCGCTCGGGCTGACGCATCCGCAGTACCTCGTCATGCTGGCGCTGTGGGAGGAGAGCCCGCGCACCGTGGCGGCGATCGGTCGTGCCTTGCAGCTGGAGCCGGCGACGTTGTCTCCGTTGCTGAAGCGGCTGGAGGCATCCGGTCTCGTCAAGCGCGAGCGCGACCAGAACGACGAGCGGATGTTGCGCGTCACCCTCACCGAGCAGGGCCTGCGCCTTCGTGAGAAGGCACTGGATGTTCCACCGCAGATCGTGGAGCGCCTCGGCATGGAACTGTCGGAACTCGAGGCTCTCCGTGGCGCGCTGCACCGTGTGATCGACGCCGCTACGACGGTCCGTCACGTGGCCGATCGGCCCGCCGGATGATGGTATTCTCGTACGGTTGCCGATCGGACCTCACGTCTTTCGGTGCGCCCCGATAGCTCAGTGGTAGAGCACTTCCATGGTAAGGAAGGGGTCGTCAGTTCAATCCTGACTCGGGGCTCCAGCTCGGTGCAGCGGCTGTCTCAGTCGGCACGGAGTCTGCGGCGGGATAGCTCAGGTGGTTAGAGCACACGGCTCATAATCGTGGTGTCGCGGGTTCAAGTCCCGCTCCCGCTACTCACCTGGAAAACAGTGGGAACGGCAGTCCTTGAAGGGCTGCCGTTCTTGTGTATCCAGGGCTGTTTGGACACACTTTGGACACCCCAGTGTCCGGTCTCGGCACTCATGTACCGCGACGATGACGCGCCCGGCCCTGAGGTGATCGCAGACGTCACCGCTGTGTCCGCGGCCGACGGGATCGGTGGAGTCGTAGAGACTCCCGCACAGACTCAGCACCACCCCCTTAGCCGTCAGCTCCGTGGCGATGTCCCGCGCATCCCGTAACGATCTCGCCAAACGATCCAGCTTGGTGACGACGAAAGTGTCGCCCGATCGAACCGATGCCAACGCCTCCCGTGAACCGGGACGGGCACGGTTCGTGCCGTCAGTCCGTGATCGACGAAGACCCGACTCTTATCCACTCCCAGCCGTACAAGAGCATCCCGCTGAGCAGTCAAGTCCTGTTCGGCAGTCGACACTCTCGCGTAGCCGACCTGTATCTCATTCATCAGAGCACCATCACGCAGAACCGAACCGTCCACAGCAGGATTGAGGATCGTGCGGGTCAATCGCGGGGTTATCGGTTGTGGACCTCGCGTCGGTGTGCAGCGCGTATGACGGTCACCCTGAGTTCTTCGTCGAAGATGTCATAGATGACCCGGTAGTCGCCGACGCGGATACGCCAGGCCGTGTCCTCCCCGACCAGCTTCTTTGCTCCGTGCGGTCGTGGGTCTTCCCCGAGATCGTCGACTGCATCCAACACGCGATCACGCGCCGGTCGGGGTAGCTTCTTCACCTGCCGTGCGGCAGCGGTGGTGAAGTCGACGCGATAACTCACGAGGAGAGGTCGCGGCGCAGCTCGTCGAGGCTGACGCGGCTGCCGTCATCGGCCGCTTTCGCCTCGCGATACGCGGCAACATCCTGCCCCATCTCGAAGGCCTCGAGTTCCTCCAGGTCCGCGACGCCGATCACCACGGCCGCGAGCTTGCCATTACGCGTGACGCCGATGCGTTCTCCGGCGTACATCGCGCGCCCCAGCACTTCCGAGAGCTGGCTACGAAGCTCCCGCGTCGAAACTTCCGTCGTCACTGTTTCCATGTGTCGATTATGGCCGCATGTTCAACTGTGTACACGATTGCGATCCTCAAACCACTGTGTGCGAAGGTGGATCCGCTTTCGTGCGAGCGATGTGGACCACTGAGTGTCGGCGGTCGCCCTTCGATGTTCGGTGTTCCGCCGACGGGTTATCCGCCCCAGTATCCGAGGGCGGTGCCGGGCGGTGCTGTTGCGCAGGTGGCGTTGCTGGGAACTTCGAGCGAATCGGCGCGGATGCCGGCCCCGTCGTTCACGGGTGTCACTTCGATGACGAGCCCGTTCTGAGCGTTGGGGCTGGCTGCGTACTCGATGATTTCTGCGTCCACGTGGACATCCCCGGCGGCGTTGCTGCTGGTCACTTCTTCCAGCGTCAGTCCTGCCGGAGAGTGCGCCTTCACGTAATCGACCACTGACTCGACCGATGCGCCGGGTACCGTCCAGTACCCGATGACGTCAGCCATGGGTTGGCACCAGAAACTCATCGCGAGGGCGGAGGCGACGCCGTCTGGTCGTGTCGGGCTAGCGGCAGCGCCGGGTGGAACGGAGACGGTGGCGAGGCGGGCTCGCGCTGTTGCCATGGAGGCGGGGTCCGCGGTCACTCCAGGTTGAGGTGACGGGAACGCTGGCCCACGAACCGGAGTTTGAGCCGGCGGGGGCGCTCCGATGTCGGTTGGAGCGGGTGGAGCTGAAACTACGGCACTGTGAGCGTCGATGCTGGCGCAACCCGACAGGGCAAAGCAGAATGCGACGGCGACAGTTCCAGCGCCGACGCTGACCCGTCCGGAGGGCCGACGTGCACGAGCACGCTTCTCGCCGATACGCTTCACGCGCGTCAGGCTACTCCCGCAAGTAGCCGACGCCGAGACGCTGCAGACGGTACCTTCATGGTGCTCGTGACAGCAGCGGCGTTTTCCTCAGCCGAGGTTCTGGAAAAGGTTCGCATCGCGTGAGGTGTGGCCGTCCCCGTTTGTCACGTAGAGCTCAAGAGTGAACTTCGGTCGCCGTGCTCGAGCGCGAAGTCGATCCACTGTTCAGGGGCGGTGATGGTGCCCCTGGAGATGATCTTGCCGTACTTACGTTCCTCGGTACTCATACTCGCGCCAGTGCGCTCAGCTGGGTCTCGCACCGGGTACCGCACGGTGTACGCCGACGAAGGCAGCGAAGCAAGGTTCGGCAGGAATCGCACGTCAGCTTTGCCGTTACCGACCGAATGCTCAGCCCATCGGTAGGTGGACATGTCCGGTGTCAAAGAGTCATTGAGATCACGGATACCCGACCGGTCGCTCTGTGGATCGATCGGCGCAGCGCTTCCACGCGGGGTGCGTCTCGTAGCGTGGTGTCACTTCCCGCGGGGTTCTCGTCGTCGTTGACGTAGGAGGGCCATCGTGGGATGACCAGTTGTTTCCGGCAAGAAGCAAAGCGAGATCCCACGATGACCGATAAC
>NZ_BAAGWY010000016.1:0-93139 GCF_054780115.1 Humibacter ginsengiterrae | reverse complement strand
AGCTCGCCGCCTGGCAACACGCCACCAACGAAAACCAGCGGCAAGTCGACTGGCAGTTCACAACAGCCGACGCCCGCGTGAAACTCCGCCACCTATACCCATGCGTTTAGATGCGACGAGCTACTAGTGTCACTTGGGGGTGGGGACGGTAGGGCGGCGCGTCACGCGTCCTTCTGCAACTGCATCAGCAGTTGCGGAGCGCGACGATCGAGGATGCCTCCACCCAGCCGCACCCCGATCGCCAGACTGATCGGACCGAGCACGACGCCGGCCACGAGAGCGATCCACCCCCACAGCAGTTGCCCGGTCACCACGTCCACCACGAGCAGCACGATCTCCGGTGCCGTGACCACGGCGAGCACGCCCCAGGTGAGGAACGTGGACCCGAGCAGCGCCGTGTTCGCGCCGGGCCGCGTCTTGAAGGGGTTGTCCCCTGGGGCCGGCGCCGGATACACCAGCACCGCCGAGGTCACCGAGCACACGGCCAAGCCGCCGAGTAGCAGACCGAAGGCGAGTCCGAGCAGGCCGGGCACGAGCATCCACTCCTGGCTGATGCCTGCGGTGATGAGGGTCACGGCGACCGCGGCGGGAAGGCCGAAGGTGAGCACGGCGGATGCCCGCCCCCAGCGGTCCGCGCGCCCGGGCACCCCCTTGCTGACGTGCAGCACGAACGCGGTGGAGTCGTACGACACGTCCGCGATCAGGGTGACGCCGAGGAGGAACGCGACCATCGGCCCCGACCACAGCAGGAGCGCGTGGAAGTGGGTCAGCGACGAGTAGAACCAGAACAGGATCGGTATCACCGGGATGATCACGAGCTGGCGAACATAGCGCGGGTCCCGGAACCAGTAGTTGAGGCAACGCGCGGCGATCGCTCCGGCCGGCGTGGCCGGCAGCAGCCCGAAGAGGCCGAGCTTGCCCTGCGCGCGCACCCTCGATGCGGCGTGCACCGGCGTGACGAGCGAGCGGGAGAGCCCCCAACGCCACACCAGGAACACGACCGCGATCGTGGCCGCACCGATGAGGGCGCGCAGCACGGCGCCGAGCGGGTCGCCGAGCGCGACCTGCGACGGGATGGCCCAGATCGCCCCGAGCGGGGTCCACGACATGGCATCGCCGAGGCTCGGCAGGGCGTCGGCCGAGTGCCGCAGAGACGACGTGACGCCGACGATGATCGGCCCAAGCAGCACGAGCGGGATGAAGATGAGGATGCCCGCCGCCTCGCGGAACCTGCGGCCGGATGCCAGCCCCGCCGCCGCGGACGTGACGGCGCGGGACAGCATGACGCAGAGCAGCGCGCCGGCGATCCCGCAGAGCAGTGCGAGCACGGCGATTCCAGGCATCCGGAGCCACGATCCGAACGTGAAGACCGATGCGACCATCGTGATGGCGCCGGGGATGGCGACCACACCCGAGATGAGCAGGCCGGTCAGCAGCTTGTTCAGCGGGATCGGGTAGACGGCGAGGTGCGGAGGATCCAGAGTCTGTTCGACCGAGAAGAACAGGGGAAGGATCGCCCAGCCGAGCGTGAGCACGGAGCCGGCGAGCACGACGACGGTGCGCACGATCTCCACCGGCGCCAGGTTGAGCGCGAACAGTCCGACGATGACCATTCCGAGCACGAACAGGCCGTAGAGGCCGCCGATGATGACGGCGATGAGCTGACCGATGCTGCGCTTGAGACTGTTGCGCAGAACGAGCAGGCGAAGCCTTACGAGTGCTGCAACCACTCCGGCCCCTCCTGCACGCGACGGCCGCCGACGAGCTGAACGAAGCGGTCCTCGAGGTCGGCGCCGCCGCGCACCTCGTCGACCGTTCCGGATGCCACGACATGCCCGTTCGTGATGACGGCGACGTGGTCGCACATGCGTTGCACGAGGTCCATGACGTGCGAGGAGACGATGACGGTGCCGCCTCCGCGCACGAATCCGCCGAGGATGTCGCGGATGTTCGCCGCCGAGATCGGGTCTACCGACTCGAACGGCTCATCGAGCACGAGCAGCCGCGGGGCATGCACCATCGCGCACGCCAGCGCGATCTTCTTCGTCATGCCGGCCGAGTAGTCGACGACGAGCGTGCCCGCCGCGTCCTGCAGGTCGAGGAGCTGCAGCAGATCCTTCGTGCGCGAGACCGCGGTCGGACGGTCCATGCCGCTGAGCAGACCCGCGTACACCACGAGCTGCTCGCCGGTGAGGCGGTCGAACAGCCGGGCGCCATCGGAGAGCACGCCGATCTGCGCCTTCGCTTCCAGGGGCCGCGCCCACACGTCGATGCCGTGCACGGCGACGGCGCCGGCATCCGGCTTGAGCAGCCCGGTCGCCATGCTCAGTGTGGTGGTCTTGCCTGCACCGTTCGGTCCGACCAGGCCGTAGAAGCTGCCGATCGGCACGTCGAGACTGATTCCGTCGACCGCTCGTTTCTGGCCGAAGGACTTGTAGAGCCCGCGGATCGACAGCGCGGCCGCCGGGTCGGGTGCGGGCGGCGCGTACTGCGCCGGCGGGTTGACGGCATCGGTCATGGCAACCCAGCCTATTGCGGGCATCCGACCCTGTCGTCCCGCGATCGGATGACATCCGATGCGCCGATCACCAGCCGATCGCGCGCCACGCGGAGATGAAGCCGACCATCCAGCACGCCACGCACAGCACGAACGCCCCGAGCGTGATCCACCAGCTCGACGCGCGACGCAGCATGCGCACCAGCCCACCGACGAACCCGGCGAGCGCGACGACGACGGATGCCGCGCCCGCCGCGAACAGGCACGCCACCGCCGCTTCGGAGCTGCAGGATTGCGGAGGGCAGTAGTCGAGGAACGCGAGCCCGAAGATCGCCGCGAATGACGCGATGCTGATGAACGCCCCGGTGACCAGCCACACGACGACCGAGATGATGATGTCCCAGACGAGGTAGGGCGGCTTCACCTCCTGGACGGTCATGGTGCGAGTCTACGAACCGTGTATGGGCATCCGCCCGACGAGCTATGACCGCGCGATGAGAGCCGGGGCAGCGCGGACGGGTTCGGTCAGCGAGATGCTCGGCCCGGGCCCTGGCATGCCGAGCGGATGCAGTCAAGTCCTCGACAACGCTCGGGCAGAGCGGTGAATCTTGCAGACTCCGAGGAAATGAGGAATCGCATGCGCAAGTTCTTCACCGTGCTCACGATCGGCGTGGTCGCACTCATCGCGTACACCTATGGGGCGAAGGCCGGTCGCGGCAGATACCGCGAGATCCGCGCGGGCATCGACGCGATGTGGAACGACCCGCGCGTGAAGAAGGCCCGCAAGCGGGCCATGAAGCGCGCGGAGAAGGCTGCGAAATCGCTGTAGCCGCAAGCAGGACGAACAGGATCGGAACGTCAGGAGAAGAGACATGGCCGAGATGAACGAGGCACTGGGGGACGGCGTGGATGACGCCGCAGACAAGGCGAAGGGTGCGGTCGACGAGGCGGCCGGCGCGGTTTCGGAACGCATGAACGAGGCATCCGAAGCGGGGTCGCGAGGGGTCGACCGAGCCGTCGACACCGCACACGACGTCATCGACGACACCAAGAAGAAGGCGTCGCGCGGGATCGACCAGGCGGGCGGCTCGTTCGATGACATGCGCGACAGCGCACTGGACACCACCAGCGAGAACCCGCTCAAGGTCATTCTCGTGGTCGCGGCCATCGCCGCCGTGGTCGGCTTCGTCGTGGGGATGGCCTCCTCCAGGAGGTCTTAGCGCCGGATGCCGGGCCCGCGGACTCGAGCCCGGCATCCGCACGCCGCTCCTGCTGGGTGCGCCGATCCACTTTTGAACAGGTCTGTCTGATAGGATGCGCACATGGCAGCACGCGACAAGGGATCGTCGCCACGGGAGCGTCTGCTCGCCGCCGCCGACGAGCTGTTCTACGACGAGGGCATCCACACCGTCGGCATCGACCGCATCATCGAGAAGGCCGGCGTTGCCAAGGGCTCGCTCTACTACAACTTTGACGGCAAAGACGATCTGGTGCGCGAGTACCTGCTCGGCCGCCACGCCAGCATGGCCGCACGAATCGAGGGCGCTATCGGCGCTGTCGACGACCCGCGCGCGAAGCTGCTCGCGATCTTCGACGAGCTCGGGACCGTCATCCGCGATCCCGGCTACCGGGGATGCGCGTTCTCCCGTGCCCTGGCCGAGGCCCAGCCCGGCAGCGCCGAGGTCGAGGAGGCGGCCAGCTATCGCGGCTGGATGCACGGCCTGTTCGGCCGGCTCGCCAACGCGCTCGACGTGACGGATGCCCCCACACTCGCCGAGCGGCTGCTCGTGGTCTACGACGGCGCGCGCATGGGATTCCAGATGGACGGCGATCCGCGAGTGGCGGAGACGGCGCGCGCACTGGCCGAGCAGCTCATCGACGCTGCAGTGCCGGCATCCGCCGACCACTGATCGCCGGCTTCGCCCGCTGAGCGACCGGCCCGCAGCGCGACCACCGCCACACAGCCCGTTTATCACCGCACGATCGGCCGGAAATCGAACGAGGCTCCGTACACACAGCGCTCATTCATCCGGCCGATCTGACTATTTCCGCCCGACCGTTCGTGGGCACTGGAGGCTGGCTGCCGGTGCTGGTCGCGCAGGAGGGGCGGGTGGACGCCTCAGACGGTCGCCGTGCAGCCGGTGGTCGGGCATCCTGCCGCGCGCTCGGCCTTCGCGAGGGCGGTTGCCGCCCTGCGCTGCCGGGTGATGAGGCGCTGCTGGGCCAGGAGGCCGACGACCGCGGCGAGCGCGATCACGATGCCGTAGAGCACGACCGTCGAGGTCAGGCCGAGCGGCGCGATGAGCAGTCCCCCGGCGATGGCCGGCAGGCCGAAGGCCAGGTACGCGACGGTGTAGACCGCGGCGAAGACGCCTGCTCGCTCGTGCGGCTGGGCGATGCCCGTGAGCACACGAAGTGCTCCCGACAGCGAGGCGCCGAAGCCGGATCCGCCGATCACTCCGCCGACGATGAAGAGCGTCAGCGACCCGCCGTCGACGGATGCCACGATGAGGGCACCCCCGATGAACACCGCGACGACGGCGAAGAGCAACACGCGGCGCACCGCGATGCGACCGAGCACGAAGCCGACGACAGCAGCGGCCGCCGGCGCCGCGAACGCCGTGATGCCGTCCACGGCTCCGCTGTCGATGTGGAACACGCGCAGCACGATGGTCGGGCCCAGGCCGAGGAACAGGGCGCCGAGCGTCCAGGTCGCGATGATGCCCGGTACCGCGGCAACGAACTCGGCCCGGGCGGCACGGGGAACCGCGATGCGCGGAATCAGGCTTCGTGCGGCGCCGCTCCGCCGGGTCGAGGTCTCGGGGGCGAGTACCGCCACCAGCAGCCCGAGTACGGCAACGACGGCGAGCACCGCGAACACGACGGCTTCGGCCGACGTGGTGAACTGCGTCGCAAGGCCGGCGAACAGCGCGCCGAGCGCTAGGCCGGCGGGCGGCACCGCGCCGCCCATGATCGATCCGAGTCGCTTGAACCGCTCAGGTGCGAGCTCGACCATGGACGCCGTGAACGCACTGGTCGCCGCACCCGTCGCGATGCCCTGCAGCGTGCGAGCCGCTGTCACCCACCAGATGTCCGATGCCACGACGAAGCCGAGCATCGCCACCGCCTGCACCGCAAGCGCCACGATCAGCACGGGACGTCGCCCGATGTGGTCCGACAGCTTGCCGGTGACGAGCAGCGCGGCGATCAGGCCGAACGAATACGCCGCGAACGCCAGCGTGAGCGCCCACGACCGAAAGCCCCATTCCTGCTGGAGCAGCAGGAGGATCGGCGTCGGTGCACCGGATGCCAGGTACAGCCCGACCGCGGCGAGCGCGGTTCCGATGAACGCAGCTCCCTTCGGAAGGGTCAGGCGCCGTCGCACGGTCGCCAGGGACGCCGTCGTGTCCGCCGCGCGTGGCGATACCTGTGAAGTCATGCTGGCCTTCTCTCTTTGAACAGACTTGTTCAAACCGATCTGTCCAAGACATTAGACCGATCTGTTCAAGAAGGCAAACGCGGCGAGGCGTCGTCAGACGCTGTTGGGATCGAGATTCAGGGTCGTCCCCGAATAGAGGTACTGCTGGTCACCGAAGACCTGCAGGTTCGCGTTGAGCCAGATGAGATCCGTGACCGAGATGCCGAACCGAGCCGCCACCACCGAGGTGATGTCGCCGGGAGCGATCAGGTAGCTCTTCGGGGCACCGCTGGCCGTGGTCGCCGTGACGGTGCCCGTTGCATAGGTGCGCGCACCACCATCTGCCGGGTGCACGTTGGACTGCCGCACCGGAACGTTCCAGCTCACCGTGTTCACCGCCAGCACCTTGTTGGGCCCGAGTTCCACCGGCACGCCGTCGGCGGAGGCCACCGACGAGTAGGTGACCAGCGCGACGAGGTACGAAGGCTGATCCTCGGAGCCGAGCGACCCAGATGAGCTCTGCGGCGACGTCGTGGGGCCGCCGAACAGGTGGTCGCCGACCCCGTGCCAGGTGAGGCCGTCGCCCACCTTCGGCGGAATGTCGAGCAGCGTGACCGACACCGGGATCGGCACCGTCGACGTGAACCCGGAGTACTGCGCCGTGAACGTGTTGTCGCCGTTCGCGACCACTCTGTAGTGGTAGTGGATGCTTCCCTTCGGCGACGCGACATCCCCTTGCGCGACGACCGTGCCGGCCGGCACCGGGATGAGAGTGGGAGCCGGTTCCGACGCCTCGCTCGGGGCAGGCGTTGCCGGATGCGATATCGCCGGATCGGCGGCAGCGGCGGAAGCCGTCGGCGACGGCGTGCGCGTGTGCGGCGCTTTGCTGTGGGTGGCGTGCGTCTTGGCTGTCGCGGCGGCCACGCTGCATCCGCTGAGCGCCGCCGCGAGCACCATGGAGGCCCCGATCGCAGCGAGCCAGCGCGCCTTCGCGCGTCCGGTTCTCGCTCGGTTCTTGCCGTCGACCTCGTTGCCGCCCCTGATCATCCGCACAGCCGAATACTAACCGTGCGTCTATCACGGCTTCGCCGCTCAGAGACTCAATCGGCTCGCCGCCTGTCACCTCAATCGCCTCTAGGCGATGCGATGACTCGAGCCGAACCCGCCTCTGCTGCGACGCCTAGCGCTTGCTCTTGTGGTGCAAGGTCTTTTCGTCGACGGGAGCGTCTCCGGATGCCCTCAGCACGCGGTAATACTCTCTCGCCTCGTTCTGACGCTCGGCTTCGGCACCACTGGCGATCTTCGCGCGCAGGTGCTCCTGCTCGAAGCCGAAGGCATCCACCAGGGACTGCGCGTGCGGTCGCAGCCGCGCGACGAGCCGGTCGATGTACGCGGTCACAGCCTGCGCCCGCTGCGGGGAGAGCCGACCGTGGATGATGTGCCAGGCGACGTGCTTCTCGATGAGTCCGAGGCCGAACAGGTCGCGCAGCCAGGTGAGCACCTGCTTGGTGCCGGCATCGTTCACCGTGTCGAGCGCCTCAGTGAACGCCTCCCACTGCAGCAGCTCGCCGTGCGCGCGTGCGGCCTCGATGAGCTCGTTCTGCTGGGAGTTGAACAGCGCGGCGGCCTTGTCCTTGGGCAGCTTGTTCGCGTTCCGCAGGCGTGTGGCGACCTCGGCGATCATGGTCTCGACGCGATCGGTGAGCAGTTCGCGCTGGGTCTCCGGGTCGCGTAGCTGGCCGACCGAACGCGCAGTCGAGCCGAAGTCGGCGACCGTCTGCGCGAGCCGGCGCAAGCCGGAGCCATGGTACGCACGGTCGGCGGCCTGCGCTACGACGTAGCGGGCGAGGGCACCGGCATCCGCCTTCGCGAACTTCTTCGAGTAGTCCGTCAAGAGGCGCTTGGCCACCAGCTGCAGCAGCACGTTGTTGTCGCCCTCGAACGTGACGTAGACGTCGAGGTCGGCGCGCAGGCTGACGAGACGGTTCTCGGTGAGGAAGCCCGCTCCGCCGCACGCCTCGCGCGCCTCCTGGAGTGTGTCGAGCGCGTGCCAGGTGGAGAGCGGCTTCAGAGCGGCGGCGAGGGTCTCGAGGTCTTGACGGTCGTCATCCGTGTCGGCCTTGCCGCTGAACACCTCGTCGAACTTCAGCAGCAGCTTGTCGTGCGCGAAGTACTGCGCAAACGTCGTGGCGAGCCGCGGGATGAGACGCCGCTGGTGCCGCTGGTAGTCGAGCAGCACCTCCTCGTCGGTGTCGCTGCCCGCCGTGAACTGGCGGCGCTGATTGCCGTAGGTGACGGCGATGGTCAGGCCCATTGCGGCAGCGATGGTGGATGCGCCGTCGAGCGACACGCGGCCCTGCACGAGCGTGCCGAGCATGGTGAAGAAGCGGCGTCCCGGGCTCGAGATCGGGCTGGTGTACGTGCCGTCCTCTGCGACGTCGCCGTAGCGGTTCAGCAGGTTGTCGCGCGGGATGCGCACGTTCGTGAAGTGCAGGCGTCCGTTGTCGATGCCGTTGAGGCCCCCTTTGAGGCCGTCGTCCTCTCCGCCGATGCCGGGCAGGAACTCGCCGGTCGCGGCGTCGCGGATCGGCACGTAGAAGCAGTGCACGCCGTGGTTGACGCCGTTCGTGATGAGCTGCGCGAAGAGGGTGCAGGCCAGGCCGTCCTTCGCGGCGTTGCCGAGGTAGTCCTTCCACGCGCCGCGGAACGGCGTGTCGATCACGAACTCCTGCGTCTCGGGATCGTAGGTGGCGGTCGTGGCGATGGAGGCGACATCCGATCCGTGCCCGGTCTCGGTCATCGCGAACGCGCCGGGAACCTCGAGGCTCATGATGCCCGGCAGGTACTTCTCGTGGTGCTTCTGCGTGCCGAGGTGCAAGACCGCAGCACCGAAGAGCCCCCACTGCACACCGCCCTTGATCTGCAGCGAAGGGTCGGCCGTGACGAGCTCCTCGAACGCCGCGATGTTGCCGCCGTGGTCGTTGCCGCCGCCGACGGATGCCGGGAAAGCGCGGTGCACCTGCCCGTTCTCCACCAGCAGCTTCAGCTGCTCGAACACGCGCTTGCGGTGCTCGTCGAGACTCAGACCCTCGACCCGCTGCAGCGCGGGGTTCTTCGCGAACTCCAGGGATGCGAGGCGCACGTCGGCCCATGAGCCCAGCAGCTTGCGGCCCAGCTCGGCCACGCTCACCTCGGCGGGCGGGGCGTCCACGTCGACGGGACCGGTCTGCAGCGTGTAGGAGGACCGGTCCGGCCGTGTGATGTGCTCGGTGACGGGCTTCGAGGCGGTGTCGACCATCGCAAGACCTTTCTCAGGTGGGGATTCCTACCACGGTAGGCAGGCATCCTTTTAGCGGCCAGTTCGCCGTGCGGATGCCACAAACGGCCTTCGGACGCCGGCAGGGATGCCTGTGGCTTTGCGCAAGGCGCTCGCCGGAAGCGAACCGGGCTAGCTCGTCGTGGACCTTTCGGTACCTCGACGGGCTCAGCGCGGTGCTTGCTTCGCTCGCTCCGGCACCTCGTGGGACCAACGCGCCCAGGCAGCCACATAGACGGCCAGGCCGACGACGAGCCCGGCTACGACCCAGAGCACGACCGTGAAGTCGATCCAGGAGCCGATCGGGGGCGAGCCGGGCAGGAACGTGCGCAGCGGAATGGTCGCGAACAGCATGGCACCCATCCACCCCATGAAGGATGGTTCGAGTTTGCGTTTGCCTCGGAATGCGGTGATCGCCACGAACAGCACGAGACAGGGCATCACGACGAGCAGCGCCAGGAGCACGAACGCGAACGCCACGGTGCTGCCGGAGCGCGCGGAGGTCACGTCGATGTGCGGCCATACCGCGAGTGCTTCGTTGAGGGTGGCGGGGAGCTCCTTGGGAGCCTCGCCGATCTGCGTGACGTTCACACGCCATCCCGGCACATCGCCGCTGAACCAGACGTGCGTGGGGATCGGGCGGCTCACTCCGCCGCTCGTCACATAGGCGAGCACGACGAGCTCGTCAGCGCGGTAGCCGTCGAACGGCCAGTTGCCGATCTCCCCGTTGGCCAGCACGCGCACCGGCTTGGTGGCGATGGCCGAATCCGCCGGGAAGACGAGCGACTGATTGCCCTCCACGGGTGCCACGATCACGTGGATGTCTTCGGCGAGAGCGAGGCCGTTGCCGGTGAAGAGTGTCTCCGAAGGGTCGATGTGTACGCTCATGTCGATGCGCTGGTGGGCGGCATCCACTCCCTCTACGGTCAGAACGACCGTGACGCCGCCCTTCTCGGGCTCGGGCTGGGACTCTCCGAGCGAAGTGACGCTCCCGCTCACGGCATACAGCGTGACGACGAGGGCGTACACAAGGGCGAGCACGACGGCGACGGCGACGACGCGCACGACCGTGCGACGGTTCGGCGCGCGGCGTTCTTCCCCCACGGGCGAGAGCTTAGGGCGGCGACGGATGCCCGCTCGCGCGCCCCGCGGATGCCGTGCGAACCATCGCACCCGCACACCGCCGAATGCTCCACCGGAGATCGTGCCATCGGCCGGATAGAGCCCGCTCGTCTACGCGGTGCACGGCGTCATCTCCGGCGCATCGTGTGCTGGCGAGATCGTCGTGGTGTGTCGCCGGCTCCTGGCATGCTGGTCGGCATGACGCGGTACATCGCGCTGCTGCGCGGCATCAACGTAGGCGGACGCACCATCAAGTCGGCCGAACTCGCCGAGGCGTTCCGTTCGCTCGGATACGACAGCGTGAAGACGGTGCTCGCGAGCGGCAACGTGGTGTTCGAGGCGGAGGGCGAGGCATCCGCTCGGCGTGCTGAAGCTCTCAGATCGGACATCGAGATGGCGCTCAGCGACGCGTTCGGCTACGACGCGAAGGTGCACGTGCTCGATACGGATGCTCTCGCTGCGATCGTCGACGCGTACCCGTTCCCGGGGCGCGACGGCTGGCACCGTTACGTCGTCTTCCTCATCGGCGCCACCGGGGCGCCCGGCTCGACTGACCGTCCCGCCGACCTGGATGCCGTCGCCCGGCATGCCCTGGAGCTCGACGTCGACCCCGAGCTCGAGCAGCTCGCCGACGGCGGTCCGGTTCTCTTCTGGACGGTCGAGCGCGGGCACACCTTGGACAGCGTCGTCGGCAAGGGCATCGGGGCAGGTCGCGGCAAACTGCTCACCACGAACCGCAACCTCAACACGCTGCAGAAGCTGCTGCGATGAGCGTCGAACGACCGATCCTGCGGCTGCCCAACGCAGGCGCCTGGCGGGAGTGGCTCGAGCGGAATCACGCCGTGGATGACGGTGTGCAGCTCGCGCTCGCCAAGGGCGGTGCGCCCGGGGTCACCTACGCCGAGGCTCTCGACGAGGCGCTCTGCTTCGGCTGGATCGACGGACCCAAGCAGGGCCTCAGCGACACCGAATGGCTGCAGACCTCACCCGCAATTGAGGCGAGAGCAGTAGGAGCTCGCTCCTACTGCCGAGCCGATTGCAGCGGGTTGAGCGGCGAAGCCGCGAACACACCGAGGCGAGCGCGGAGCATCTGGTCGAAGCGGAACCGCGAGCACGTCGCGCGACTCGAGCGCGAGGGCCGCATGACCGACGCCGGGCGCGCCGAGGTCGCACGTGCGAAGTCGGATGGACGGTGGGATGCCGCCTACGCCGGATCCCGGGACATCGAAGTGCCCGACGATCTGGCGGAGGCGCTGGCGGCGAACTCGCAGGCATCCGCGATGTTCCAGGCGCTCACGAGCCAGAACCGGTTCGCCATCCTGTTCCGCATCGGCAACGTGAAACGGGCCGAGACGCGAGCACGCAAGATCGCGGAGTACGTCGCCATGCTCGAACGCGGCGAGACGATTCATGAGCAGAAACACCCTGACAAGGAGGCCCGAGCATGACCCTTTGGATCTGCGCGACGTGCGGTGTCGAGCACGCCGACTCGCCCGAACCGCCCGCCGAGTGCGCGATCTGCAGCGACGAGCGGCAGTGGGTTCCCCGCACCGGGCAGAAGTGGACGACGGCGGACGAGCTCCGAGCTGATGGCATTCGTGTCGAGCTGCACGAAGTGGAGCCGGGCATGATCGCCGTCACGAGCGACCCCGAGGTGGGCATCGGGCAGCAGTCGATGCTGGTGAAGACCCCGGGCGGCAACCTGTTGTTCGACCCCATCGGATACGTCGATGAGGATGCCGCCTCCCGCGTGCTCGAGCACGGACCCGTACTGGCGATCGTGGCCAGTCACCCGCACATGTACGGCGCACAGGTGTCGTGGTCGCGGCTGCTCGGCGGGGCGCCCGTGTACGTGAACGAGGCGGATGCGGAGTGGGTGCGACGGCAGGACGAGGCGATCCGGCTGTTCCGCGACACGGTCGAACTCGCTCCGGGCTTCGAACTGCACACGCTCGGCGGCCATTTTGCGGGGAGCACCGCTGCGCTCTGGGATGCCGGCGCGGACGGCAAGGGCGTGCTGCTGGCGGGCGACGCGATCTTCCCGAACCCGAACGGGACATCCGTGTCGTTCATGCGCAGCTACCCCAACCTGCTGCCACTGTCGGCCGCCGTCGTGGAGCGAGTCGCGAGGAAGGCGCTCGGCCTTCAGTTCGACCGTCTCTACAACAACTTCGGTCGCAGCGTGCCGCAGGATGCTCACGAGGTGATTCGTGCATCCGCCGACCGTTACATCGCGTGGGTGCGGGGAGACTACGACGACCTGACGTGAGGCGCGCATCGGAGTGGAAGATCGCGCCGTTGAGGTGCAGCTGCCGGTCGCGTCGACCGCTCAACCGCCGGTAGAGGCAGGCGAGGCCGCCACGACGGCGAGAAGATCCTCGCCGTAGGTCTCCAGCTTCTTGGCGCCGACACCGGAGATCTGCGCAAGCTCATCGAGCGTGCTCGGCCTACTCGAGGCGACCCCGCGCAGCGTGGCGTCGCCGAACACGATGTAAGCCGGAACGCCCTGCTCCCTCGCCTGCTCGGTGCGCCAGGCGCGAAGCGCCTCGAAGAGCGGATGCGCCGCCTCGGGCAGCGCCTGCACGCTCGCCTTGGTCGCGCGCGAGCGCGGGACCCGCTCCTCCTGGTGACATAGCAGCACCTTGCGCGACCCGTTCAGCACCTCCGCGCTGGCGGGCGTGATCGCCAGCGTGCCGTAGCCGTCGTCATTCACCGCGAGCAGCCCCAGCGCGAGGAGTTGTCGCACGACGCCGCGCCACTGCTGCTCGCCGAGATCGTCGCCGATACCCCACGTGCTGAGCGAGTCGTGGCCGTACTGGTCAACGCGCGGCGTGCGCTTGCCGCGCAGGATGTCGATGAGGTGCCCGGCACCGAACCGCTGGTTGCGCTCGCGCTTCAGCCGAACCACCGTGGACAAGAGCTTCTGCGCAGGTACCGTGCCGTCCCAGGTCTCCGGCGGGTTGAGGCACGTGTCGCAGTTGCCGCACTCTCCGGATGACTGCCCGAAGTACTGCAGCAGGTTCTGCCTTCGGCAGTGCACGGTCTCGCAGAGCGCGAGCATCGCGTCGAGGTGAGCGGACATCCGCCTGCGATGCGCGAGATCACCGGGTGACTCCTCGATCATGCGCCGCTGCTGCACCACGTCTTGCAGACCGTAGGCCAGCCACGCCACCGCCGGTTCGCCGTCGCGACCGGCACGGCCCGTCTCCTGGTAATACCCCTCGACGGACTTCGGCAGATCGATGTGCGCGACGAAGCGCACATCCGGTTTGTCGATGCCCATCCCGAACGCGATCGTGGCCACGATCACGACCCCGTCTTCGCGTAGGAACCGCGACTGGGCTCTGGCGCGCGTACCGGCGTCGAGCCCCGCGTGGTACGGCATGGCGTCGATGCCGTTCTGGCGAAGGTGCTCGGCCGTCTGCTCCACGGTCTTGCGGCTGAGCGCGTACACGATGCCGGAAGCCGGACCGTCGCCGGAGACCGGATCGCCGCCGAACTCGTTCTTGATGAACGAGACCAGCTGCCGCCGCACCTCGTTCTTCTCCACGATGCGGTACTGGATGTTCGGCCGGTCGAAGCTCGCGACGAAGTGCTCGGCGTTCTGCAAAGCCAGCCGCTCGGTGATCTCCCGATGCGTCGCGTCGGTCGCGGTCGCCGTGAGCGCGATGCGCGGCACTTCCGGCCAGCGCTGCGCCAGCTCGGAGAGCCCCAGGTAGTCCGGCCTGAAATCGTGACCCCACTGAGACACGCAGTGTGCCTCGTCGATGGCGAACAGGGCGATCTTTCCGCGCGACAGCAGCTGCTTCGTCTGTTCCGACGACAACCGCTCCGGGGCGACGTAGAGGAGGTCGAGCTCGCCGCGCAGGTAGGCGCGCTCCACGGATGCCCGCGCTCCGGCATCCTGCGTCGAATTCAGGTACGCCGCGCGTACGCCGACAGCGCTGAGGGCGTCGACCTGGTCGTGCATCAGAGCGATGAGCGGCGACACGACCACTCCGGTGCCCTCACGCACGATGGACGGCACCTGGTAGCAGAGACTCTTTCCACCGCCGGTGGGCATGAGAACAACGGCGTCGCCGCCGTCGACGAGCCGGTCGATGACCTTGGCCTGGTCGCCACGGAACGCGTCGTAGCCCCACACGGTCTGCAGAACGTCGAGCGGGTCGGCTCCGACCATGCGCCGAACGGATGCGCGCTCCAGCTCCTCCTCGTACCGATCGGCGCCACCGCTCGGCGCTGCTCCGCTGCCGTTCGACGGAAGAAGCTCCGGCCCGTAGTCGTCGTCGGGCGGGACGAACTCGTCGGGATCCCAGTCCGCGGGATCCCAGTCGGCAGGGACGGCAGGATCCGGCGGCGGTTCGAACGGTTCGGGCAAGCTCACCGGTCAAGGTTAACCGGGGCTCCCGACGGGCGGCCCCGGGCCGCAGGCTCCTGTGCGAAACCCGTTCTCCACAGCCCGGGCCGGGCCTGGCGTCCTCGCAATTGCGACGCGTTCCAGCGATCGCGCCGCAGGACCGGCGCAATCGCGTTGTTCAGGCCCGGCGGGGCCAAGCGGCGCGAAAGCTAGGCTGGACGCATCCGAACGCATCAGGAAACGGCATGACCTCACGCGGCATACGCACGCTCCGCGGCACCGCGGCTGCGTGCTTCGCCGTCTTCGTCGCGGCGCTGTTCCACGACGCGGCCGGTGGCGGTCTGCCCTCTCTGCTGGCGGTCTCGCTGTCGCTGGCGTTCGCCGTTCCGCTCTGCGTCGTGCTCGCGGGGCGACGGATCTCACTGTGGCGACAGGCGGCATCCGTCGGCATCAGCCAGCTGCTCCTGCACCTGCTCTTCGGCCTCGGGTCGGATGCCTCGGGCACCATCCTGCACGCTCCCGCCGGCCACCTGCACCTCGGCGAGCACATCGCCATGACGGCCGGGCGGGCGATGCCGATGCACGACCACAGCCCGCTCATGTACGTGGCTCACGGGCTCGCGGCCATCGTCACGTTGGCCGCTCTGCGCCACGGCGAACGAACACTGCACGCGCTCGCGAACTTCGCCGCGCTTCTGGTGACGTCGATAGCGCGCCTGGTTGTCGTGCCGTTCCGCACCCCTGCACGGATGCCCGTGCAGACGCGCCCGCTCACGCTCGCGTCCCCGACGCGCGTGCTCGGCTCGCTCCGCCACCGCGGCCCGCCTGTTCTCGTCTGAGGGGCGAGCCGCCCGGGCAGCCTGTCCCTCGTTCCTGCGTCAGTCATCCGTCATTCCCGTGTCACAGAAGGCGCGGATCCCGGCACCCTCTGGAAGCACCTGCTGAGACACCGCCGACCTACGTGTCTCACAAACGGCGCGCTCGGCCGCCGCGCACTCACGTTTTCTGAGACACGAGGCGTTGCCACGAGAGACGACCGGCCCGATCGACGCAGACATCCAAGACATCCATACGCACCGCGCGTATATATGCGCGAACAGGCATACGAGAGAGACCATGACCAAACACACCCTTGCGGCCGCAGTCGCGGCCGCGATCGCGGCCATCGCACTGGCGGTCGCCGCACCGCTGGCAGCAAGCGCGCACGTGCGCGTCGACCCCGATCAGGCAGCGCCTGGCGGCTACAGCGTGCTCACGTTCCGCGTCCCGACCGAGTCCGCGACGGCGGGCACCGTCGGGCTCGAGGTCGACTTCCCGACCGCGACTCCGTTCACGTCCGTTTCGTACCAGCCCGTTCCGGGTTGGTCCGCGACTGTCACGACCTCGAAGCTCGCCAAGCCGGTGAAGATCTCCGGTGCGACCGTCACCGAGGCGCCTACGAAGATCGTCTGGACCGCCGATCCGGGAGTGCAGATCAAGCCGGGACAGTTCCAGCAGTTCAGCATCTCGGCCGGCATCGTGCCAGACACCGGCAAGATCGAGATGCCGGCCATCCAGACGTACTCCGACGGGTCGGTCGTGAAGTGGGACCAGCCGACACCGGCATCCGGTGAGGAGCCGGAGCATCCGGCGCCAACGCTGTACATCAACGACGCTCCGCCGTCGTCGTCGAAGACGGCACCGACCGTCGTGACGAGCACGCCTGCCCCGGCGGCATCGAGCACCTCGGCGACCGATGCCGTTGCTCTCGGTCTCGGCATCGCCGGACTTGCCCTGGCCGCGATCGCTTTGGTCGTGGCGGTGCTCGGGCTCGTACGCCGGCCCCGGTCGGCAACGACCGCGGAGCATCCCGGCGCGGCGCCGCAATCGCCGACGCGCGAGGACGGCGTCTGATGCTTCTGCGCGCGGCAGGGCGTCCTGCAACACGACGCTCGGTGACACCGACTCCGATGCACGGTGGGGCTCACCCCCGCCGCCGATCGATCGGTCACGCTCTGCGCGCCGGGATCGCGGTCGCCGCCCTCGCGGCGGCCGCGGTCGTCGGCCCGCTCGCCGCCGCTCCGGCGAGCGCTCACGATTACCTGGTCGACAGCTCCCCGAAGGCGGGATCGACGCAGACGACACCCATCGACAGTGTGAAGCTCACGTTCGACGACGTGGTGCTCGATCTGTCGAAGACGGGGCCTGGGGCTCTGCTGCAGGTGACGGGCCCGAACGGTGCCGGCAAGCACTTCGAGACCGGATGCCCGACCATCAGCGATCGCAAGGTCACGGTTCCCGTCGCGCTGGGTGGTCCCGGCAAGTACCTGGTCACGTGGCAGATCGTCTCTGCCGACGGCCACGTCGTGTCGGATTCCATCCAGTTCACCTACGCGCCGCCGGCCGGGACGAAGGCGGCCGCCGGATCCTCGACCAGCGCCTGCAAGAGCGCCGGAGCCACCGCCGCCCCCAAGGCAGGAGCCGGTACCGCTCAGGGGACCGTGAACTCCGGCGCGATCGTGATCGTGATCGTGATCGCGGGGTCGATCGTGCTCCTCGCACTCATCGCTGTCGTGGTGATCGCGCTGACCAGGCGGCGGTCGCGCGAGGAGTGATCCTGGCGGGCGGCGCTCTTCTTCCGGCGCCCGCCACGCGGTCGACGATCCCGCGATACTGGACCCATGCCCACCCACCTCATCACCGGCGCGTCCTCCGGCATCGGCGCAGCCCTCGCGAAAGCACTTCACGAGCGCGGCGACGACCTCGTGCTGCTCGCGCGCAACGCCGAACGTGCCGAACAGCTCGTCGCGGGATTTCCTGGGGCGACCGCGCTGGTGGGCGACCTGGAGCATCCGGAGTCGTTGCAGGCATCCGTCGGCGAACGGATGCCTGCAACGCTCGACTCCCTGCTGCACGTCGCCGGGGTGGTCGACCTCGGTCCGGTGTCGGAGTTGCCTGCCCAGGTGTGGCGCCGCACGCTCGACGTGAACCTCGCGGCTCCTGCGGAGCTGACCCGGCTGGCGCTCCCGGCGCTGCGCGCCGCACACGGCCGAGCCGTATTCGTGAACTCGGGTGCCGGACTCAACGCCTCACCCGACTGGAGCGCCTACGCGGCTAGCAAGTTCGGCCTGCGCGCCCTCGCGGACGCCCTGCGCGCGGAGGAACGCGCCAACGGTGTACGGGTGACGAGCGTGTACCCGGGGCGCACGGCGACGCCCATGCAGCAGAAGGTGCACGAGCAAGAGGGCGCGGAGTACGACGACGCCGACTGGATCAGACCGGAGTCCGTGGTCACCGCCGTGCTCACCGCTCTTGACCTGCCGCGAGACGCCGACCTCACCGACGTCCGCGTGCGCCCTGGCCGGTGACCCGGCCTTCCCGGCGGAACCGGTGCCCTCAGTGACGCACGTGCAGGCCGTCGAGCAGTAGTCGCACCATCGGGTTCGGTGAGCCGTCCGGCGAAGGAGCTCGGTGGCTGAGATCGCCGATGGCTTGGAGCAGCTCGAACGGGTCGACATCCGAGCGGACCTCGCCGGCCTCGACGGCAGCGTCGACCAGCGACCGGATGGCGGGCCCCAGCTTGTCCTTCAGGTATGCGGGGAGGGAGCCGAACGCCGGTTCGTCGGAGCGCAGAGCCGCGGAGAGACCCTGCTTCGTCGCGACGAACCGCGTGAAACGCGTGATCCAGAGGTCGAGGGCTTCGCCTGGGTCGTGGTCGGCGAGCAGTTCGGATGCTGCGGCCGCGGTGGCGTCGATCTCGGTCGTGAAAACCGCAGTGACCAGCTCTGCCCTGGTCGGGAAGTGCCGGTAGAGCGTGCCGACCCCGACCCCCGCCTCGGCAGCGATCTCACGCGAGGGAGCGTCGACGCCCGACCTGGCGAACACCATTCGGGCCGCCGCCAGCAGACCGTCGAGGTTCTTCCGCGCGTCCGCACGGACTCGTCGTTCGGGGACCATGGACGAGGCCACGACAACACCTCCTTGCTATTCGGAACAACGTTCCATATAGTCGAGTCGATAGCGGAACGTTGTTCCGTATTCGATGCTACAGGAGGACCCCATGCAGTACCGCACCCTCGGCCGCACCGGCATCAAGGTGACCCCTTACGCGCTCGGCGCCATGATGCTCGGCTCGTTCGGCAATCCCGACCGACAAGAGGGCGTGCGGATCATCCGCAAGGCACTCGATGCCGGCATCAACTTCGTCGACACCGCCGATCGCTACGGCGACTCGGAGGAGGTGGTCGGCGAGGCGCTTGCCGGCCGTCGCGAGGAGGTCGTGCTCGCCACGAAGTTCTTCGGCCCGGTCGACGATGAAGTGAACCACCGCGGCGCGTCGCGCAGGTGGATCATGCAGGCCATCGAGCGCTCGCTCCGCAACCTCCGTACGGACTACATCGACCTGTACCAGCTGCACCGTCCCGACCCCGAGACCGACATCGACGAGACGCTCTCGGCACTGACCGATCTCGTCCGGCAGGGCAAGGTGCGTGCGATCGGCACATCGTCGATGCGCGGGTCCGAGATCGTGGAGGCGCAGTGGATGTCCGAGCGCCGCGGGTACGAGCGCTTCCGCACCGAGCAGCCCAACTATTCGATCCTCGACCGCGAGATCGAGCGCGAGATCCTGCCGGTTGCACAGCGTTACGGCATGGGAACGCTCGTCTACAGCCCGCTGGCCGGCGGCGCGCTGTCGGGCAAGTACCGGGCAGGCCAGGCGAACGAGAACTTCCGCGCCAGCACGGGCATGCAGCACTTCCGCGACGAGCGCCGACTCGCGGTCATCGAGCAGCTCATCGCGCTGTCGGAAGAGGTCGGCATCAAGCTCACGCACCTGGCGATGGCGTTCGCGATCGCACACCCCGGCGTCACCGCCGCCATAGCCGGACCGCGCACCATGGAGCAGCTCGAGGACACTCTGGCCGGCGCCGGTGTCGCACTGTCGGACGACATCCTCGACCGGATCGACGCCATCGTTCCGCCGGGAGAGAGCATCGGCGCTATGGACATGGTCTATCGGGGACCCGAGGTCGCGAACGCCGCCCTTCGCCGGCGCCCCGCGAATTCTCGTTCGGCACGGTAGCGGCCATCCGAGTGTTCGATGGTGGTCCAACTTTGCCGGAGCGCGACTATAGTTGTTTCACAGCAAGCAACTACTTTGGGCGCCCTGCGTGAGTCGCGCCCGTCGGACATTCTGGAGCTCTGTGACAGCCGCCACACCGCCGCCCTCCCGAACTCTCTTCACCAAGGAGCACCCGCACTACAAGTGGGTCACCCTGAGCAACACCACGCTCGGCATGCTCATGGCCACGATCAACTCCTCGATCGTGATCATCTCGCTGCCCGCCATCTTCAAGGGCATCCAGCTCAACCCGCTCGAGCCGGGCAATGTGAGCTATCTGCTCTGGATGCTCATGGGCTACATGCTCGTCACCGCCGTGCTGGTCGTGACGTTCGGGCGTCTGGGCGACATGTATGGCCGGGTGCGCATCTACAACCTCGGGTTCGTGGTGTTCACGGTGGGATCGATAGCACTGGCGTTCGACCCGTTCACGAACGGTGCGGGCGCGATGTGGCTGATCGTGTGGCGGTTCGTGCAGGGCATCGGCGGGGCCATGCTGTTCGCGAACTCCACCGCGATCCTCACGGATGCCTTCCCCGCCAACCGGCGCGGCATGGCGCTGGGCATCAACCAGGTCGCCGCGATCGCGGGGAGCTTCATCGGCCTCATCGTCGGTGGCCTGCTCGCCGTCATCGACTGGCGTGCCGTGTTCTTCGTCAGCGTTCCGATCGGCGTGATCGGCACCATCTGGTCGTACATCTCCCTGAAAGAAGTGGGCACCAAGAATCCCGGAAAGCTGGACTGGCCCGGGAACATCACGTTCGCGGTCGGACTCGCCGCACTTCTCACCGCGATCACGTACGGCATCCAGCCTTACGGCGACAGCTCCACCGGATGGGGCAACCCGTGGGTCATCGGCGGGATCGTCGCCGGGATCGTGCTGCTCGTCGTGTTCGCGTTCATCGAGTTGCGCTCCCGCGCACCGATGTTCAACATGCGGTTGTTCCGCATTCGCGCTTTCGCGATGGCGAACCTGGCCGGGCTGCTGGCATCCGTCGGCCGAGGCGGTCTGCAGTTCATGCTGATCATCTGGCTGCAGGGCATCTGGCTGCCGTTGCACGGCTTCAACTACGCTGACACACCGCTCTGGGCCGGCATCTACATGCTGCCGATCACGATCGGCTTCCTCATCGCCGGCCCGCTGTCCGGCGTGCTCTCCGACCGGTTCGGCGCCCGGATGTTCGCCACGGTCGGACTTCTCATCGTCGCGGCCACGTTCGTGCTGCTGCTCATCATCCCGGTGAACTTCGAGTACTGGCAGTTCGCGCTCATCACGGGTCTGTCGGGCATCGGATCGGGCATGTTCGGCGCACCGAACCGCACCGCGATCATGAACAGCGTTCCCGCGAATCAGCGAGGCGCGGCATCCGGCATGGCGGGCACGGTGCAGAACGCCGGAACATCGCTGTCGATCGGACTGTTCTTCTCGCTGCTCATCTCGGGTCTTGCGGCGTCGCTGCCCTCCGCCCTCTACAACGGACTCACGTCGCACGCCGTGCCGACGGCCGCCGCGCAGAAGATCTCCGAGCTGCCCCCGGTGGGCAGCGTCTTCGCCGCATTCCTCGGCTACAACCCGATCCAGAGCCTGCTCGGCCCGACCGGCGTGCTCGACAAGCTGCCGAAGACCGACGCCGCGGTACTCACCGGCAAGGAGTTCTTTCCGCAACTCATCCAAGGGTCGTTCCACAATGGGCTCGTGGTGGTGTTCATCGCCGCCGCGATCATGTCGCTGATCGGCGCCGTCGCCTCGTTGAGCCGCGGCAAGAAATACGTGCACGTCGACACGACGCCGACGACTCTTCCGCACAAGCCCGGCGAGGGCGGCGATGCTGCTTCCCGAGCAGCCGCTCCCGCTGCCGTGACGGCAGCCGACACCCCCGCGGCTGCCGTCACGGGATCCTCCCGCCGCGACACCGGCGGCCCCGGCGACTGACGACGGCCTAGGATCGACGGATGCCTGCCCCACTGGACCAGGAACGCCGCGACGCCACGCACGGCGCCGCATCCCCTGCCGGTGCCGACCGCGCGGAGACTGCGGCACGTCTCGCCGTCGTGGTGGGGCGCATCAACCGGCGCATCCGTGCGGTCGGCGAGGGTCTGACCCAGGCGCAGCTGTCTGCGCTGTCGAGCATCGTGCGCAAGGGACCGCTGCGCCCCGGCGACCTCGCCCGCATCGAGTCGGTCGCCGCGCCGAGTGCGACTCGCGTCGTCGCCGAACTGGAGTCGCGTGGACTCATCGCGCGAGAACCCGATCCGGCCGACGGGCGCTCATCGCTGGTCAGCGCGACGGATGCGGGGCAGGCGGCGGTGCTCGCCGCCCGCGCCGAGCGGGCCAAGCGCATCTCGGTGCTCCTGGCCGGACTCGACGACGATGAACTGGCCACCGTCGTGGCGGCACTCGACGCGCTCGAGATCGTCGCGGTGCACGTACCGCTGCCGCCGGGGGCCGAGGCCGATCGCGCCGAGTGAGGCTTACGGCTCCTCGTCGTCTTCGATGACCTCTTCACGGCTGTAGTCGACGCCCTCCTCGGCCGAGCCGGCGAAGGCATCCCCGAACGCCTTCGGGTCGCCGAGGCGTTCCGCTACGCGGTCCGGGTCGTCGGCGTCGCCCTCCAGATCGTCGAGGATCCCGTTCGTCTGGTCGAACGGGTGAGCGACGTCTTCCGCGAGAGCGCTGAGGTTCGTGTCAGAGGTGTTCGATCCTTCGCCGCGCACGAAGCGCTCCGAATCGTCGGCGCCTGAGCCGCCGCTCGAGTCACCGCTGCTGCCGCCGCTGGGGTCGCCGAGGCTTCCGGCCAGCCCCTCGGAGGTGCCCCGCGTGCCGTCCTGCCGCATGTCGGGCTGGTCGGGATGAGCCGACGACGAGCTGTTCGCCGGCATGTCGGCCGTTCCCGGCACGTTGAGCACCTCCGCTGCGTTGCTGTCGGCAATGGGACTGCCCAGCGACGAATCGCTCGAGGCGGAGGCCCCTGACCCGGCGCCACCGACATCGGGTACCCCTGGGTTCGGGGCATCCGGCGGTGCCGGCCTCGGCTCCGCCGGGCTCGGCACCGTCGGCTCGGCAGGTGTGGGGACGGTCGGCTCGGACGGCGACGGCGGGTTCGGCTCAGGTGTCGGATCGCCCGGACCACCGGGCTGGTTCGGCTGATCCGGCGCGATGTCCGGCTCCGTCGGCCCGCCCGGCCCCGTCGGCATATCGGGAGGAACAGGACCTCCGGGCTGCACCGGGTCGCCGGGATCGCGCCCAGTGGGGTCGCCGCCGCCCGGATCGACGTGCCCGGGCGGCGTGGGCAGGTCGCTGCCTTGTGGGTTCGATGTGTCAGTCATGGTGGCACCCTCGCGCGCCTCCGGAGCGGATACCAGGGGTTGACGAGGCGCCCGTGGCGCGGGTGAGCAGAACGCGCAAAACGGTGTGAAACGCGCTAATCGACGGCTATGGCGCACAAGCGAGACAAGCTCACCTGCGATCGCACAGCATGGTCCATCACCAGCTAGAAGACAGAGAGGTCTGGACTGATGAGTGAACGCACTCCTCGCCGCGACCGCGCTCCGATCGCACACGAAGACGCGGCACGCATCGAGATCCAGGGACTGACCAAACGGTTCCTCACCCCGAAGGGCGAACCCTTCACCGCCATCCGTGACGTCACGCTCACGGTCGAGCCGGGCGAGTTCTGCGCCATCGTGGGACCGACCGGATGCGGCAAGTCCACGACGCTGGCGCAGGTCTCGGGGCTCGAGAAGCCCAGCGGAGGCGAGGTTCGGGTCGGCGGCAAGCTGGTCGACGGCATCACGAACGGCGTCAGCTACATGTTCCAGGCCGACTCGCTCTTCCCCTGGAAGACCGTGCTCGGCAACGTGATGATCGGACCGACCCTGCTCGGCACACCGAAGGCCAAGGCCACGACGCTCGCCATGGACTGGCTGCGCCGCGTCGGGCTCGCCGGCTTCGAAGACCGCTACCCGCACCAGCTCTCCGGCGGCATGCGCAAGCGCGTCGCGATGGCCGCTGCGCTGATCAACAACCCGCGCATTCTGCTCATGGACGAACCGTTCGGAGCGCTCGACGTGCAGACGAAGGCGATCATGCAGACGGAGCTGCTGCAGCTGTGGGAGCAGCTGCGGCCATCCGTTCTCTTCATCACGCACGACCTCGACGAGGCCGTCGCGCTGGCCGACAAGGTCGTCATCATGACGAGCAGCCCCGGCACCGTCAAAGACGTCTTCGACGTCGATCTGCCGCGACCCCGCGGCGACGTGCAGGAGATCCGGCACGAGGAACGCTTTCTTCAGATCCAGGGGCGCATATGGCAGTCACTCAAAGAAGAGGTCACCAGGGCATACGAGCAGACGACGGGGGTGGCGGCATGAGCACCACAACGGCCAAGGTCGATGGATACTTCGTGATCCCGACGGACGAGGTCGACCTGCAGGCATCCGCGCGCCGTGCGCGCAGCAGGCGCACCATGTGGATCTGGATCGGCCGGGCCGCACTCCTCGTGTTCGTCATCGGCGGCTGGCAGTTGTTCACCTCCCTCGGCTGGGTCGACAAGTTCTTCTACGGCCAGCCTTCGGGAATCTGGAACAGCCTCGTCAAGCTCTTCACGCAGGGCACGGCGTTCGGCTCGATCTGGGAGAACCTCTGGATCACCGTTCAGGAGGCCTTCCTCGGGTTCCTGCTCGGCACGGTTGCCGGCGTGCTGTTCGGCATCCTGCTCGGCTCGAATCGCTACCTCGCCTCGGTCTTCGGGCCGTACATCAAGGTCGTGAACTCCATTCCCCGCATCCTGCTCGGTGCGATCTTCGTGGTCGCGTTCGGGCTCGGGATGTTCCCCAAGGTGCTGCTGGCGGCGGTGCTGGTGTTCTTCGTGGTCTTCTTCAACGCGTTCCAGGGTGTGCGCGAGGTCGACCCGAACCTCGTTGCGAACGTTCGGGTGCTCGGAGCCTCGCCGCTGCAGGTGGCACGGCACGTGACCATCCCGTCGGCCATGACCTGGATCATCGCCAGCCTGCACACCGCGTTCGGCTTCGCCATCATCGGCGCGCTCGTGGCCGAGGTGCTCGGTGCGCAGAAGGGCGTCGGGCTGATCATCACGCAGGCATCCGGCAACTTCGACCCCGACACCGTGTTCGCCTGCATGGCCATCATCGCCGTCGTCACGCTCGTGGCCGAATACCTCATCACGCTGCTCGAGCGCGTACTGCTGCGCTGGCGGCCCCCGAACCGTTCAGAGACCCAGCAAGCCATCTGAACTCCCCCGCACAAGCACCCACCCTCGCACCACATCGGCCGCACGCGGCCACGAAGAAAGGAAAGCACTCACATGCACGCACGCAAAGTGTTGGCAGTGGCAGCGGCCGGAGCATTGGCGCTCAGCCTGGCCGCCTGCAGCAGCAACGGATCCGGCGGATCAGGCGGGTCCACCCCGGCAGCCAAGTCCGTCCCCACCGTGAAGCTCATGGTCGGCGGCATCGACAAGCAGATCTACCTGCCGTACCAGCTGGCGCAGAACCTCGGCTACTACAAGAAGTACGGCGTGAACGTCGAGCTCTCCACGGAGCAGAACGGAGGCGTCGGCGCTGAGGATGCTATGGCATCCGGCCAGGTCGACATGGCAGGCGCCTGGTACATCCACACCGTCGACTTCCAGGCCAAGGGCAAGGACGTCATCAACCTCGTGCAGCTCTCCGGCGCCCCCGGCGAGCGCGAGATGTGCAGCCCGAAGAGCGGCGTGAAGTCGGCGGCCGACTTCAAGGGAAAGACGCTCGGCGTCACCGACCTCGGATCGGGAACGGATGAGCTGACCCAGTTCCTCGCGTCGCAGCACGGGATCTCCAAGACGGACTACCACACGCTCGCGGTGGGCGCCGGATCGACCGCGATCGCCGCGATTCAGCGCGGATCCGCGGACTGCGTCATGACGACCCAGCCGACCGTGGGTGCGCTCACGTCGAAGAACCTGGCGACCACCGCGGTCGACCTCGCCACTGTGTCCGGTGCGAAGAAGGCGCTCGGCGGGGCATGGCCGGCAGCCGGGCTGCTTGCACGTGCGGACTGGGTGAAGTCGCACGAGGATGCCGCGCAGAAGGTGGTCGACGCGCTCGTCGCCACGATGCACTGGATCAGCAGCCACTCGGCCGCCGACATCGCGAACAAGCTGCCGTCGGACTTCGTGCAAAACGCCACGATCAGCAAGCAGCAGTACATCGCTGGGCTGACCACCGACAAGGGTCAGTTCCTTCCGGACGGCATCATGCCTGCGGGCGGCCCGAAGGTGATCTTCAACATGGAGAAGACGCTCGGCGTCGACACCTCGAAGATCACCTACGCCGACACGTTCAGCAACAAGTACGCGGAGGCCGCCAACAAGCTGGAGGGCTTCAAGACCACGACAACCCCGGCCGGATCCAACGGCTGAGGTAGCTGGAGCGAAGCGGGCCGAGGGTGGGCACCTCTCGGCCCGCTTCGCTCACTCAGGACAGCACTCTCCCATCTGTGACAGACGAAGATGAGAGCTATGTCGACGACGACACGGATGCCATGGCGGTCTTGGCCGCTCGCCACCCAGATTCTGGTCTGGGTGCTGTGCATCCTCATCGTCACCAGCGCGATCGGCGCCATCGTGTACGCGCAGATCAGCAGCGCGACCGTAGACGAGCAGTACCAGCAGCGCTCGCTGGCCGTCGCATCCTCCGTGGCGCAGATGCCGCAGATCATCGACGACGTCGCGAAGGGCGACCCGCAGCACAGCATCCGCACGCTCGCCGAGCAGGTGCGCAAGGCGACCGGGGCCAGCTACGTGGTCGTGACCGACAGGAACGGCGTACGGTTCTCGCATCCGAATCCGGCGCTCATCGGGCAGAAGCTCGAAGAGCCGGTGGCCGTGCTCGACGGCCGCACGCACGTGGGCATCGACCCGGGGAGCCTGGGCCGCTCGGCAAACGGCAAGGCGCCGATCTTCAATGCGCAGCACAAGGTGATCGGGCAGGTGTCGGTCGGCATCCTCGAGACGGAGGAATCGGCCGACAACACCCGTGACATCGTCCTCATCGTCGGGTATTCCCTGCTCGCGCTCGCGGTCGGGGCCATCGGTTCGCTCATCCTCGCCCGCCGCATCAAGCGGGTGACGTTCGGTCTGGAGCCCGCGTCGATCGCGGCGCTCCTGCAGGAGCGGGAGGCCATGCTGCACGGCATCCGCGAGGGCATGATCGGGTTCGACGCGAGCAGCCGGGTCACCGTGCTGAACGGGGAGGCACGGCGGCTGCTGGGTCTGAAGGGCGAGGTGCTGGGGCGACGGCTGGACGACATCCTGCCGCCGGGGCGCCTGCGCGACCTGCTCAGCGGCGAGCTGCCGGCATCCGACAGCAATATCCTCACCGACGACGCGCTGCTGGTGGTGAACCGGATGCCCGTGGCGCTCGCCGGCCGCGACATCGGTGCGGTGGTCACGCTGCGGGACCGCACGGAGGCGGAGGCGTTGATTCGCGAGATCCGCGCGATCGACGGGCTGAGCCAGGCGCTGCGCGCTCAGGAGCACGAGTACGCGAACCGGTTGCACGTGATCGCCGGCCTCATCGAGCTCGGCGAGTACGACCAGGCGAACCACTACCTGGCGCAGATCTCACACACGCCCTCGTCGGTCGACGACGACCTGCGGTCGCGGATCGCGCCGGCGGAGCTCGTGGCACTGCTGACCGCCAAGTCGGCCGTCGCCGTCGAGCGGGGCATCACGTTGACGGTCACGCCCGATTCTCGGCTGGAAGATCCGTCGGTGGACGCCGAAGTGCTGCTCACCATCGTCGGCAACCTGGTCGACAACGCGTTCGACGCCGTAGACGAGCTGCCGGGCGAACGGTCTGTGACCGTGCGCATCGCGCAGCACGACGAACTTCTGATCGACGTCATCGACAGCGGCCCGGGCGTGCCGGCCGACCGCATCGACGAGGTGCTCCGCGACGGGTACTCCACGAAGCGGTCGAACGCCGGCCGGCGACGCGGTCTCGGTCTCGCGCTGATCAGCCGCATGGTGCGGCGGCTGGGAGGATCGATCACGGTGCATCCCGGTCCGGGCGGCCACTTCGAGGTGCACCTGCCCGTGCGGGCGACGGATGCTCCGAGCCCGGCCGAAAGCGAGGTGACGGCATGATCAGAACGCTGGTCGTCGACGACGACTTCCGGGTAGCGCACATCCACGCCGAGCGCGTCGCACGGGTTCCGGGTTTCGAGTGCGTGGGCGAGGCGTACACGGCCGCCCAGGCGAGGGAGGCGATCGAGCAGCTGGCGCCCGATCTGCTGCTGCTGGACGTGTACCTGCCCGACGAGAGCGGCATCTCGCTGCTGCGGTCGCTGCACAGCCTGGATGCGCCGCCGGACTGCATCCTGATCACCGCCGCCCGCGACCTCGAGACCGTCCGGTCCGCGATGCGAGGCGGCGCGTTCTACTACCTCGTGAAGCCGTTCGGCTTCGACCAGTTCGCCCGGGAACTGGAAGCGTACCGGGCATGGCGGGAACAGACGGCCGTCGAGGGCGCCGCCGATCAGGCATCCATCGATGAGCTGTTCGGTATGCAACGCACGTCGCGGCCGGATGTCTTGCGCGGCAAGCTGCCGCCCTCGATGCACAAGGTGCTCACGACCGTGCGCGACTCGACCGAGCCCATCGGCGCGGCGGCCGTCGCGGACGCGCTCGGGATGAGCCGACCGACCGCGCAGCGCTACCTCAGCGAGCTGGAGCGGCGCGGCCTGATCGAACTGCACCTCGAGTACGGCTCGACGGGCCGGCCGACGAACACGTACCGGCCCCGGCGGTGAGGGTGCCGCATCGGCCCACCCTGCGGATCGTGTGGTCACGGTGCCGTAGCAAGTGCTCGGCTCGATTCTGAGCATCAGCGGTCATCTTGCCCGGCTGAATCATCACTTGGCGAACCGAGCCGCGAGGAGTTGCTGAGCATCCGCGGGAACCAGCTCGACGGGCAGAAAGCACGGCCAGCGGGACGTCTTGCGGTGCAGGATCACGAGCCCATCGCGCACCGTCATGCGTCTGAAAACGCTGTACGCGGTCTGGCTCCTGCGCCCCGCGGTCTCCTCACGCATCTTCTCGGCGCCGAAGCAGGTGGCCCACTCCTCACCGATGGGGAGCTGATTGCGGATGCTCCGCACGGCGAACGCATAGAGGCACCCGTTGGAACCTGCTATGAGGACGGCGCCGGCGAGCACGTAACCAAGAAACGTGACGGGCGTGCCCGTGTTCGCTGCAGCGCCCATCCCGGCGAACAGAAAGCCCGCCTCCAGCATCACCGCCATGGCAACTCTCAACGGACGGAAGAGCACGTAACGGCCCACCGCACGTGAATATCGCGCCGCAACCTGCGGGGTGATCACGAGGCGGTGCTGGATGGGGACTGCCGTGTCTCTCATGGTGCCTCTTGCTCGGGTCAACAGGAACTGAGTCGAATTGCGTCACCCCGGATCCGCCCGGCGAACCACCCAATCGCGGATCCGTTTCCGCACGAAAAGGAGACTACTGTGCCGACAGCTCGAGGACTTGCACCAGCTCTAATCCCTCGGGTCGCGCGAACCAATATGGTGGCGAATGCTGGCAGCCCTCACGGCCAAGAATGATCCGAGCATCAAGACCGGGACTGAGATCGCAGCGAGCAGGAACGAGTTGGGGCGCGAGCCTTCCATTGTGTAGGCCAACGATCCGCCCACGAAGATGAGGAGGCTGATGATGACGCAGACTATCCCGATAGCACGCAATGACGCTCCGTCCTCTCTGGGCACCGGACTCGTATCCAGTGTGCACGGGGTGGTAGCGAATCGATAACCGAGGTTGCCCATACGTAAGCGGATCCGCGAACGGACAGTAAGGGTGACGTATGGTGCTGCGAAAACAGCGCTACTTATCGCTCCGCGGTCTATGACGTGGGAGTGGGCGCTTGGTCGACGACGGACATTGAAATGCTCTGGGCATCCGTCACCGTGGTGCCCGACAGGTCTCGGCTCTCGGTGGTGTATGAGCGGATGAATCCGGTGGCGGTGTCGACGACGATTGTCGCGACCCTGGCGTGGGTGGTGTCGGCACGCTGTAGGGTCACGACTGATCCGTTCTGCGCGACGACCTTGATGCCGGGGATCAGGGCGAGGGCGCGGAAGGTCGCCGCGCGCAGGTCGGGTGGCATCAGAGCGGTTGTGAGCGGGTCGCTGAACATGCTCATCACCCAGTCATACCCCTGGCTCGCTTCGCCTCGGGCACGGAACCAATTCAGCAGCGCCTTCGGATCGCGCGGCATCTCGGCGTAGTAGGGGCGCCACGGGTCGATGGAGTTGGTGAACTTGCCTCGGTCGCGCTGTTGCGGCGTCAGCGGCCCGTCCTCGCCGCTGGGCATCCGTTCGACCTTTTCCGGCCCTCGGGAGTCAGGCCCCAATTGAAGGAACCAGTCCTTTGTGCGGTCGGCTGGGATGTAGAGCACGAGCGTGGAGCTGCCGGGCGAAGTGCCGGTCCCGCCTCCGGCCTTCGGATCCGGGTCGCCCGAATAGGTAGTCGTATCCGCGATCCGCAGATATTGGCCGCTGGTCAATGTGGTGTCCACGGCATGGACCGTCACGTTCGCGGTCTGCCGGAGCACGGCAGCAGCGGCCGCCGCTTCGGGGTGGGGCGGGGCCAGGACGATGCCCGCAACAAGCGCCGCCGCCGCCAACCCCGCGATCACGACGGATCCTCCGATCAACCGTCGGCGAACCGGCTTTCGCACACTGGGACGCTGCTTCCGAGCGGTCTCGCGCAGCAACTTCTGCCGCGCCTCGTCGAGCTTCGGGTCCGTGATCGGAGGGACGTCCTGCCCGATCTCACGCACCTGTTCCAAGATGTCCATTGGTCTCCTCCTTCGCCATCCAGGCCAGCCGGGTCGCCGCATGTGACCCGGGCGGTGCGAGTTTTCTGCGCACCCGGTTCAGTCGAGAGCGCACCGTCCCGACCGGCACACCGAGGGCGAGCGCGACCTCCTCGTACGTGAGATCCCCCCAGGCATAAAGCAGCAGAGTCTCCCGGTCTCGGGCCGACAACGCCGCAATACGCGGCGCCAACGCCCGCACAGCGGCAGCGGCATCCGTCCGCGCGGATGCCGCCTCGATCTCCCCATCGCTGACGTGGTCGTCCCGTGCCACCGACGCCTGGAAAGACCGCCACTGCGCAGCCTCCAGCGCCCGGTGTCGCTTCACAATCCGGGAGGCGATGCCCAGAAGCCACGGCCGTGCCGACTCCCATGAGACATCGAACTCCGCCCGACGGCGGAACGCGACGAGCATCGTTTCACTCAGCACGTCCTGGGCAGCGTCCGCACCCACACGCCGCGCAGCAAACGCCGCCACCGCCCTGGCATGCAGATCAAACAACTCCGCAAACGCCACCGGCTCGCCGACCGAACGGCGAATGATGTCGGCATCTGTGCTCATACGGTCTATTGCACAGCCACGCGAAAATAGTTCACGAGAACATCATGTCGAGCCGCGAGAGGCGTGGGGCCCCTTCCGTTGGACTGCACGGACGGTTTCAAGGCGTATTGCGGCAGACCCGAAGTGCTCCTCGTCCCAGCCAGGCAGTCCTGTTCGGCGTGGATCTCCGTCAACGAGAGTCTCGCACGCCATTCGGACGGCCTGGCGCGGACTTAGAGTCCGGGCGCCTGGGACGCGACCCATGGACCGCTCGGGCTACAGCAGTCAACGACGGCTCCCTCGTCATCGTCCGCGGAATGCCGCGCTAAAGCATCCGTTAGCACACGGTGTCATGGGCGCCACACATGAGGCGGAAGAATCGTCGAGTGGACAGCGGCGAGTGGTGGGATGTGCTCGATGCCGACGGGATGCCGACGGGTGAGGCATACCTGCGCGGCGCTCCGGGCTGGCCGGCCGCACGGTTCCACTTGATCGTCGCGACCTGCGTGTTTCGAAACGACGGAATGGTTCTGCTGACCCAGCGCGCACCGGGCAAGGAATTCGGGCGCGGATGGGAGTTCCCAGAAGGCAGCGCTTTGGCCGGCGAGACTAGCTTTCCGGGGGCTTCGCTCCTCCGTGGGGGTGGAAAGCCTGCTTACTTTCGTACTAGCCGTGTCGCAGCCAGCAGAGAGCTGCGCGAAGAGACCGGCATCCCCGTTCCGCCGGAGGACCTGACCCTCGTGGGTCGATTCGTTGAGACGTCAGCCTTGCTCGACTTCTACATCGCGCAAGCGCC
Organism: Humibacter ginsengiterrae; assembly: GCF_054780115.1. Lineage (NCBI taxonomy): Bacteria > Bacillati > Actinomycetota > Actinomycetes > Micrococcales > Microbacteriaceae > Humibacter > Humibacter ginsengiterrae. The sequence continues at coordinate 61,098 of NZ_BAAGWY010000016.1, read as the reverse complement.
GTCGAACCTCGAGCTGCGCCTTCAAGCGAGCGAGGTAATGGCGGCCGAGTGGGTAACGCCAGAGGGAGTGGAGCGAAGACTCGACGACAGGACGATGGCGCTGCCATGGACCGCGCGCCTGGAAGCACTGTGGTCCGAAACGAAAACCAGGATTAGCACCGCCCGATAGTGAATCCGCCTGCGGGCGGGGCGTAGGGTCAATTCGTGACCGTATGGCGGGCGATCAGCCGATTCTTGGCTTGGGTCGCCGGAGTGGTGAGACAGGTCGCGGGCGGGCTGAACGGCGGTCGCACCTCGGACACGTATGCAACGAAGCTTTACGAGCAGCCACGAGACGGCTATCGACCCTGAAAGCTTCCCGCGTTCGACGACACTCGTCACCGCTGGATCGTTCATCAGCACAACTTGCGACACTTATCGAGCATAAGAGCGATGTCCGCCCACAACGGGGTCGCTCAGCAGGCGCCGACGCCCGGCCGAATGTCGTTTGTGCCGGCCCGCCAGTCCTAGAGGATGGCTGCATGACCGATGAAGCGACGGCGCCGTCTGGAGCACTCGCGAAGCCTGCCGATTACAACGCTGCGCGCGGCGCCGGCCTCCCGGATAGTCGGGGCCGTACTGGTCTGGATCAGATTGGTCGCGGCCTTGTCGGCAACGCAAATGTTGTTATCCGTGACGTCGAGGTCACCTCGGACGGGTGGCACGTGCTGCGCCGGACGACCTTCGACATGCGTGGACGCGATGGGGTGTGGTCGACTCAACAGCGCGAGACGTACGATCGAGGCAACGGCGCAACGATCCTGCTCTACGATCCGGAGCGCGGCACGGTCTTGCTGACGAGACAGTTCCGCTTTCCTGCCTATGTGAACGACCACCCCGACGGCATGCTTATCGAGACGGCAGCGGGTCTGCTGGATGCGGATGATCCGGAGACTGCGATCCGTCGAGAAGCGAGCGAAGAGCTCGGAGTTGAGGTCCGGGACTTGACGCACGTGTTCGACGCGTACATGAGTCCGGGTTCGGTCACCGAACGCGTGAACTTCTATGCCGGCGCGTACACACCCGCTGACCGCACCGGCGCTGGTGGCGGTGTCGCGGACGAGGGCGAGGAGATCGAGGTCCTGGAACTACAGTTCCAGGAGGCGCTCCGGATGATCACCGATGGTGCGATCGTGGACGGCAAGACCATCATGCTGCTGCAGTGGGCAGCGCTCCGCGGCATCATCCCCTGACCAAGAACGCAACGCCCACTGAACGATTCGCCTGCGGGCAGGATCGTCGGGGCAATCTAGCCACGCCACCGGGGGGGCACAGCGGGGCGTTCCTTGTCCGATTCGTCGTCTAATGGCCGATGTCGTCGAACTCACGCCGCAAATACTTTGGAGCCTGAACACGCCACGCCTCCGTCACGAGCTCGGCAAGATGGTCCTGGTCGATGCCGGCCATGCGGAACGCGACCTTCGGTTGTCCCCAGGGCGTTGTGGTGCGCAGAAACACCGTGGGCGCCATCTCGATAAGGGCGAGCGCGTCCAGGCTGTCGGCGACCTTCACGCCGACGACAAGTTCGGACGCGACGATCTCGCGCATGTCTACGGGGACGCTGGGCCAAGGATGGCACTCCCACGCATACAGCTTGCCGCGCACGAACCAAGCAGCGCCGCCTGTCGTCGCGCGCTCCTCACTACCAGGCAACCCAACAGCAGTGCGGCGCAGATCGTCGAGATCGGCCATCGTCCGAAGATATTCCGTGCCACCGACACCGAAACACGGCGCATCAGTCAGCGATCCTTGACCGGGCGGGCGTGGTTTCGCCCACGCTATCGAGTAATGCGAGTTCCGGCGATGCTGCCGCCGACCGTTAAGACAATCACGCTGAGGATGGGCGCGACGCTGGCAACAACGATGGCCGCGACCCCGAACTTCCGTCCTTGGTTCTTCGCCGTCGCGATAATTCCTGCTGCGGGCTGACGTTCTGATCGAGGCGATCTTTCAGAGCCAGGACTCGATAATCCGGATCGAGGGAGCCAACGCCTGCGACGAGCGGCTCAGCGACCAGCGACGCCAGCACGCACGCCCCGCTGTCGAGCGGGCCAGCAGCTGCCGGTGCGTGTCGCGCACGTATGTCCAGATCTTCACCGAATCCCTCCAACGCGGCTGACGACGGAAGAACTTTGAACGATGCTCTTACGTGCGATGAAGCGTCAACCTGGCGTGGTCCACGAACGAGTCCCGCTCAGGTATCGCGTGTCGATTCAGACGGGGCCGCAGCTGTCACACCGCCCGCTCTGGGGATGATCGACGCTGGTGGCGCGTGCTTGGCTCCGCGGGAGATGCGAAGTGGAAGCATCAATGGATGGATATCGCGGGCCCGATCGACACCCAGACCGAACCATTCCGCACCGGCGATAGTGTCGTGCTCCGCAGCGTGAACACCTTCGGCGCGCACGGTGAGGCTGTCGGTTTCGCCGTTGCGGGACGCGTTCTCATCGACGACGGTGAACTCGCCGTGGTGGCCACGGTGCCCGGATCCGAAGTGCGGCGACGAGCCGGCAACGGAAGCGGCCCGAACGGCAGGCTCGTTTTGCCTGAGAACTGGGATGGGTCGTACGTCGAGGCCGAGTGGTTCGGAGCGCCCGTTGTGCGCGTGCACCCGAAGGGCTCGCGATGGTCGGTCTGGCGATGGCACGACGGATCAGACTGGCTTCCAGACTGGTACGTGAACCTCGAACGTCCGTGGTCGCGGACTATTGTCGGCTTCGATACCCAGGACTGGACCCTCGATGTGGTGGCCTCGACCGGTGCGGACGGAGCCTGGTCCGTCCGGTACAAGGACGAGGATGAACTCGCCTTCTACGCTCAAACTGGACACTGGCCGCAGTGGATGCGTTCGATCATCGAGGGCGCTGGTAACGAGGCAACCAGGATTGCGCAGGCGCGCGGCTTCCCCTTCGACGCTGACTGGTCGCAGTGGATTCCTGATCCGACCTGGCCTGCAGCAACGATGCCAGCAGAATGGAACGTGCTCCGCTAAGAGATTCCTCGGGCGGGGCGTTCCGGCAGTTCGGACAACCTACTGCCGAGGCTCTTGGCGCACATGTTGGTGGACCGACTTGGAGGACCCGTGCATTCAAAAACCGCCAGGCCGGTCGACCGGGTTGTGGTCCTTGTCGTCGGGCGTCCAGCATCGGGAAAGAGCACCATAAGTGAGCTCGTCGCAGAGCGATGGGGCCTTCCCATCGTGGCTAAGGACGCAGTGAAGGAGCTCCTTTTCGACCTACTCGGCGTCGGAGACCAGGCGTGGTCGGAGCGGCTCGGCAGCGCCAGCTTCGCTCTGCTGGACTACATCATCGAATTGCAGCTTCGCACCGGCTCGTCATTCATCATCGACGCTGCGTACAACGCTGCGATTGAGAGCGCGAAGTTTCAAGCCTGGCAGGAGAAGTACGGGTTCACGGCGATCCAAGTGCACTGCACAGCCTCCGATGACGAACTAGTGCGCAGGTTCACTCAGCGCGAGCGAGACGGTCTTCGGCATCCTGGACATGCCGACAACGAGCGCATCGACGGCTTCCGCGCCAGCCTGGCAGATGGGCGCGCTGAGGTGCTCGACCTGCGAGGGTCGGTGATCAGCTGCGACACGCGAGCGGTCGAAGCTGTTGATGACGCGCTGGCGCAACTCGGACAGATCATCGTGTGACCCCTACGCCGCATGCATCATCAGCCTGGCACGCAAGCAGAGCGAGAGCCGATATAACCAGCGCCCTGCCGACCCAAATGCACCGCTCGTTCAAGGTTCACTTCGATGGCCGGACATGGATCGGCGACGGGAAATGGGGCACGAACTTCTCTCCGGCACGCCGGCCGCTCTGTGTGCCCACAAGCCGACCCCGCTGCGGGCAGGAGCCGCACGGTTGCAGGCGAGGACAGCGACAGATACATCAGCGAACACCTTCAATCGGGTATCGCGCCGACCGACTGAATCCCGCAGGGCCTAACTGCAACACGTTCAGCACGCGGTCGTGCGGGATCGCGGTTCGACGAACGAGCAGCAGCACTCACCGTTCGGCATCCACCCAATCCACAGGTCCGACGCGGGATCGACCCGCCTTGTCGGAGCCTTACCACTGGGCCCGCCGCATCGGCCGTACAGCGACGAACCCCACCCTCGACACACGAACCCTAGACCGGTACGTTCACTAATGGTGCGCCTCAGCCGCTCGGGCACCGCCGGCGCTCCGTGCTCGCTCCACGTCCCCGCACGTGGCGAAGGGGGTCTTCGATGTCCACCGGCATCCCGATCCAGATCGACGGCATCACCAAACGCTTCGGGAATGTCACCGCGGTCTCGAATCTGAGCTTCACGGTCGAGCCCGGCCGTGTCACCGGGTTCCTCGGCCCGAACGGCGCCGGCAAGACGACGACGCTGCGCATGTTGCTCGGGCTCGTCTCGCCGACGAGCGGCACGGCGACGTTCGACGGCGTCAGGTATCACGATCTCGCATCACCGCTCACGACGGTCGGGGCATCGCTCGAGGCGGCGAGCTTCCACCCCGGCCGCACAGCCCGCAACCACCTGTTGCTCTACGCGCAGGCGGCTCGCATCGACCGCGGTCGCGTAACCGAGGTGCTGAATCTGGTCGGGCTCACCGAGTACGCCGACCGCCGCGTCGGCGGCTACTCCATGGGGATGCGCCAACGCCTTGGCCTCGCATTCACGCTGCTCGGAAATCCAGGCGTGCTCGTGCTCGACGAGCCGATCAACGGGCTCGACCCCGAGGGCATCAAGTGGATCCGGCTGTTCCTGCGCGAACTCGCCGCCGAAGGCCGCACCGTTCTCGTCTCGTCGCACCTGCTCAGCGAGGTGCAGCAGAGCGTCGACGAGGTCGTGATCATCGCCAAGGGCGAGCTCGTGCACCGCGGCACGCTGGAGAGCCTCGAGGCGGGCGACCACATCTCGGTGCTCGTCGACTCCCCCGACCGCGACGCGCTCTCCCGGGCACTGGCATCCGCGGGTCTCGAGTTCGAGGTCGTGCGCAGCGGGCTCGTGGTGCACGGCACCGAGGCCGCACAAATCGGTCACATCGCCTTCGCCGCGGGCGTCGAACTGAGCGCGCTTCAACGGCAGAGATCGGGCTTGGAGGATGTCTTCCTCTCGCTGGTCGGAGAAGGGGACTCGCTGTGAACGGCTTCATCGCAGGCATCCGATCCGAGTTCACGAAGTTCCTCACCACACGCATGTGGTGGGTGCTGGCGATCGTGCTGTTCGGGTACGTCGCTCTGATCGCAGGCGGGCTGGGCACCCTGTTCGCGGCACTGTCGACAGGTCACCTGCACACCGCGAATGGCCAGACGCCGCACTTCGGTCACCTTGCGCCGCTCATCTACAGCTTCGCCACCTCGGTCGGCTACGTCTTCCCCGTGCTGCTCGGCGCCCTCGCCACCACGGGCGAGTTCCGCCACCAGACCCTGACGCCGACGTTCCTGGCCAACCCGCACCGCGGTCGGGTGCTCGGCGCCAAGTCGGTCAGCTCGCTCGTGATGGGCGGGATGTACGGGGTGATCGCACTGATCGCCTCCGTCGGCGGAGGTGCCATCGCCCTCTCCGCGACCGGCGTCGACACAATGCTCGGCGACAGCGACACGTGGGCGCTGTTCGGCCGGGCGCTCATCGCTATGGCGCTCTGGGCCGTGATCGGCGTCGGGCTCGGCGTGGTGGTGCCGAATCAGGCCGCAGTGATCGTCATCATCCTCGCGTTCACGCAGTTCCTGGAGCCGCTGCTGCGGCTGGCCGGCAGCTTCTCGGATGCCGCGGGATCCGTCACGAAGTTTCTCCCGGGCACCGCGAGCGACGGCCTGGTCGGAGCGAGCTTCTTCACGGTCTCCACCCCCGGCTCCGCCATCCTGGACTGGTGGCAGGGCGGTCTCGTGCTCGTCGGATACGCCGTGCTGTTCAGCGTGCTCGGCTGGTTGACCACCTGGCGCCGTGACGTGACCTGAGCCCGCGACGCCGGCGGATCTACTCCGCGGAGAGTACCGGCGATACTCCCGTCGCCTCATGACAGCGGGCACCGGCCGTGAACAGAATGGCGTTGCGAGCCGAACGGATCGGCCGAGAGGAGACGCCGATGTCAACGCAAACGCGGAGAAGCAGCGCGGAGAAGCTGACCCGCCGATCCCGGGAGGCGCTCTTCGCGCTGGGGCTGCAGTTCCTGCTCGGCATGGCCGCCAACCTCATCGGCAGTCCCGAAGAGAACTCCGGCGCCGGGACCGCCGTCGCCGGCATCGTCCTGGGACTGCACGCACTCGTGGGCATCGGCCTCATCGTCGTGTCGGTGCGGGTCTGGATGGCCGCCCGAGCGGAAGGAGCGGGCGTGCGTTCGGCACTGTGGGCGTTCATCGTGATCATCCTCACGTTCCTGGCTGGCGTGGGGACGATGATGACGGGCAACGGCTGGCTGTCCTTCCTCATGTCGGTCGGATTCGTCGTGGCGGCGGCCCTCTACGTCGCAATCGGCGCGGGCGCGCTGCTCCGGCAGCGAGCATCCACCGTCCACTGACGTCGCCCGGCCGGCGAGTCGAGGCCTCATGACCCTCGCGTTCATAACTCCTGCAAAACCGTGGGCCGGGGCTCGCCGGGCCTGAAGACGCGGGCCGGAGGGCGAACAGCCGACCACGGCTGCAGGAGTTATGAACCGATCAGCGAGGCGCGTCAGGCGACGGGTGCCTCGGTTGCCGCCACAACGACGTCGCTGATGCGCGAGTCGCCGGCCGCAACCTCTTCGAAGGCCGCCTCGATCTCCGCGCGACCCAGCAGTTCCGTCATGCGACGGCGGCGCTGACGCGGGATCAGCGTCACAACCGTGCCGGGCTTCCCGGCGCGACCCGTGCGGCCGGACCGGTGCAGATACGTCTTGTACTCGTCGGGGGCATCCGCCTGGATCACCAGATCGATGTCGTCGACGTGGATGCCGCGCGCCGCGACATCCGTCGCCACCAGCACCGAGACGCGACCGTTCGACAGCTTGTCGAGGTTGCGCTGGCGCCGGGACTGGCTCAGGTCTCCGTGCAGCGACACCGCGGGGATGCCTGCGTCGTCGAGCTGGTCGGCCAGCTGCTCGGCGAACGCGCGGGTGCGGGCGAAGATCAGCGTCTTGCCGTCGCGGTCGGCGAGCTGCTCGACGATCTGGCCCTTCTCCCGGTGCTCGATCACGAACACGCGGTGGTCGATGGTGCCGGACGCCTGGTCCTCACCCGCCACCTCGTGCACCGCGGGGTCGACGAGGAACTCGTCGACGAGCGAGGCGACGCCGCTGTCGAGCGTGGCCGAGAACAGCAGCTTCTGGCCACCATCCGAGGTGCGACGGATGATCCGCTGCACCGGCTCGAGAAAGCCCAGGTCGCACATGTGGTCGGCTTCGTCGAGCACGGTGATGACGACCTCGCTGAGGTCGAGGTGGCCCTGCTCGATGAGGTCCTCGATGCGGCCCGGGGTGCCGATCACGATGTCGACGCCGCGACGCAGCGCACCCACCTGGCGAGCCTGCGGGACGCCGCCGTAGATCTGCGTGGTGAAGAGGCCGACGCTGCGGGCGATCGGCTGCACCGTGCGGTCGATCTGCAGCGCGAGCTCGCGGGTGGGCGCCATGATGAGCGCTCGCGGAGAGCGACCCATGGTGCGCTTGCCGGTGCCCCGGCCGGATTCGGCCCAGAGTTGCATCAGCCTCTCGACAAGCGGGGCTGCGAACGCGATGGTCTTGCCGCTGCCAGTGCGGCCGCGGCCGAGCACGTCACGGCCGGCAAGCACCTCGGGGATCGTGGCCGCCTGGATCGGGAACGGGCTCGGCGCGCCGAGCTCGGCGAGAACGCGCACGATGTTTCCGCCGAGGCCGAGATCGCCGAACGTGACGCCCTCGACATCGGATGCCTCGATCGCCTCGGCCTGCAGCCTCTCGAGCACGACATCGTCGTTCGACGTGTGCGAGACACGCTCGTCGCGCTTCGGGTAGAAGTCGGAGTCGCGGCGCTCGCGAGGAGCGTCGTCGTGACGCGCGGGGCGGCGATCGGCGCGGTCGTCGAACGAGCGACGCGGACGGTCGTCATCGAAGGAACGGCGGGCGCGGTCACCGTCGAAGGAACGGCGGGGACGGTCGTCGTCGGAACGGCGGCGCGGTCGGTCGTCAGAGCGACGGTCACTGTCATTGAACGAGCGACGCGGGCGGTCGTCGCCGTAAGGACGCACCGGGCGATTGTCGTCGAAGCGGCGCGCGGGCCGGTCATCGTCGTATCGGCGAGCAGGGCGCTCGTCGTCGTGGAAACGGCGAGCGGGCCGCTCGTCGTGGAAGCGGCGGTCCCCGTCGGAGCGACGCGCGGGCCGGCCATCGTCATGACGGCGCGCTGCGCGGTCGTCGTCGAAGCGACGCGGACGGTCGAAGTCGCGGCGCGGGCGCTCATCGCCGCCGGAACGACGCTCGTCACGTGCTCCGCGGTCGTAGCGCGGGCGGTCATCCCGTGCGGGGCGGTCATCACGGCGATCGCGGTATCCGCTCGCGTTGCCGCGCGACGGACGCGAGTACTCGGCGTCGTCGCGACGGCGGTCGTCGCCAGCTCCACGTGGACGCTCGGCGGCGTGGCCGCGAGCGGCGCGCTCGTCGGCGGTCCAGCGACGCTTCTTCGGGGCATCCGCCTCATCCGGACGGTAGCCGCGGTGGCCGGCGCTGCGGCTGCCCGGCTTGGAGCCGGACTTTGCGCCGAACGACTTGTGGCCGCTCGACTTCTTGGCGTAGTCCGGGTCGTAGTTCGGTCGACCGGCAGGCTTCTTGTTCTTGGGCATCAAGGATTCTTCTGGGTTGTTCTCGAGTGTGCAGGGCAGAACCCGCGACAAGTCGTCGCGTCCTTGCAGAACCTCGGGCAGGCGGCGTAAATCGCCGCCTCGATGAGGACCGTTCCATACAGGGCCATCCGCCGCGGCGTGCATCGACGCGATAGGTGCTCTTCGCACCAGGCGGAACCGGCCCACAAGACTTACAAACCCATCCGCGCGAGTGCGCGGTGTCCAGAGCCGACTGCGACAGTCTACCGGATGCCCGACTGACATTCTGCTGGGCGCCGTGAGTCACATGCGGTCGCAGATCGTCAGGCCCGGGCGGGCCGGACCGTGGCCCACCGCTCGGCCACGAGCATCAGCACGACGATGACGACCACGACCACCAGCTGCACGATCACCGGTGCGACGTACCCGAGCACCGCAGAGGCGAGCACGACGGCGATGCGGCTGAGGCGCCCTGCCGCGCGCGAGGGGCCAGATGCGCGCGAGGGCTCTGGCGCGCGCGACGGCTCTGGCGTCATGAGCCCATTCTCGCCATCCGGCGACGCCGATCACGGAGAACGCCGCGCGCGGTGAACGTCGACCCGCGTCCATAACTCCTGCAGATGGCTGCGGGGTGCGCGGCCCTCTACCGGCCCGCCGCGGCAGCCGGCGTTCGTGTGTTACACGCTGCAGGAGTTACGAACAGTGGCGGCGGGCGAGCCACGGGCGCTGCCGCGGTCACACAGTGGGAGCGCCGTCACGGCCGGGCGGGTGCTGTCTCCTGGTGCGGCGCAGGCAGCTCGGCGGTCGCCGCCCAGCTCGCCAGCAGCACGATCGCATCGGCGGACGACGACCCGGGCTCGGCCGTGTACGTCGACATGGTGAGCCCCACATCGGCGGGCAACTCGAGCGCCTCGTACGTCAGCTCGAGGTCGCCGACGATCGGATGGTGCAGGCGCTTCACGCCCGTGCGGTGGTGGCGCACGTTGTGCGCACCCCAGAGCGTGTGGAACCGTTCCGACTGCGTCGACAACTCGCCCACGAGGTCGACGAGCACTCGCTGCATGCTCGGCCGCAGCGGGGCGGACGCACGGCGAGCGGATGATGGGCCGCGTCTGCTGGTGAGGAACTCGCGCACCTCGCTGCGGTTGTCCGTTCATCCGACGCTACCCGGCGTCCGGCGCGCGAGGGAGGACCCGTCACTACCCGGTTCCACGCCGCCACCCCGTCTTCAGGTCGCAGTTTCTGTCGCTTCCAGGGCGTCCGTACGACAAAAACTGCGACCTGAATGAGAAAGGATGCCACCCTTCGGTCGGCCGGTCGACAGAAATTGCGACGTGAAGAGCTAGTGCTGTCGCTACCGGGCGGGCTGCAGCTCGCTGGGCGGCTCCGGTGCGGCGTCGGGCGCGGCCGGCGGCTCGTGCCCATCGGCATCCGCTGCTCCGCGCTTCGCCGCCCGGCGGGCCCGGCGCCGTTCGCGGGCGCCCTCCACGAGGTTGTACAGCGTGGGCAGCACGACGAGCGTGAGCAGCGTGGACGAGACCAGCCCGCCGATCACGATGATCGCGAGCGGTTGCGAGATGAACCCGCCGTGACCGGTGACGCCGAGCGCCATCGGCAGCAGCGCGAAGATCGTCGCGAGCGCCGTCATCAGGATCGGCCGCAACCGGCGGGATGCCCCGTGCCGCACCGCTTCGGGAACCGAGAGACCCCTGTTGCGGTACTGGTTCACCAGGTCGATGAGCACGATGGCGTTCGTGACCACGATGCCGATCAGCATGAGCATGCCGATGAGGGATGCCACGCCCAGCGGCACACCGGAGAGCAGCTGCAGGCCGATGGCCCCGGTCGCGGCGAACGGGATCGAGACGAGCAACAGCAACGGCTGGCGCAGCGACTTGAACGTGGCGACCATGACGACGTAGACGATCAGGATGGCCGCCAGCATCGCGAGCCCCAGCTGTGAGAACGCGCTTCCCTGGTTCGCCGTGACGCCGCCGATGGTTGCGGATGCACCGCTCGGCAGGTCCGCCTTCTTCAGCGCCTGCGCCACCTGCGTGTTGGCGGTGGTGAGGTCGTCGCCGACCGGGTTCGCGGTGACGGTGGCGGTCTGCAGGCCCTTCTGCGTGGTGACGGTGGCAGGGCCCTTCGCGTCGTGCACGTCGGCCAGTGTCGACAGCGGCTGCGGCCCGCGCACCGTCTGGATCGGCAGAGCCTTCAGCTCGTCGACCGTCATCGGCTGATTCTTGTCGGCGATGTAGATGGTGAGCGAGGTGTCGTCGATCGAGACGGTGCCGGCCTGCGTGGGCTGCATGGCCTGCGACACCTGCGTACCCACCGCCACCTCGCTGAGACCGTACTCGGCCGCCGTCGTGCGGTTCACCGTCACGGCGATGTACGGCAGTGTGGAGGCGAGATTGCTCGTCACCTGGTTCACCGAACTCAGCTTGTCCAGCTGGCTCACGACCGAATCGGTGGCCGTGCGCAGATCCCCCTGATTCGACGCCGAGATGTCGACCTCGAGGTTGCTGGAACCGCCGAAGCCGGCACTCGCGGACACCTTCAGGTCTCCGGGCACATCGAGGTTCTTCAGCTGGTTCTGCACCGTCGTCTGCAGGGCGTCCTGGTCGGTGGTGATCGAGAACGTTGCGGTGTTGGCGCCCCCGCCGCCGAAGGCATCCGCCAGCGCACTCCCGGAGGTGCCGACGGACAGCTGAACGGTCTTGATGCCGTGGATGCTCCTCAGCTTCTTCTCCACGACGGTCGCGGCATCGTCCTCCGCCTGCAGGCTCGTTCCGGGCTCGAACCTCTGCGTGACGGAGAGCGTGTTCTGCCCGCTGGAGCCGAGGAAGTTGGTCTTCATCAGCGGCGCGAGCGCGAGCGTGCCGCCCAGCACAAGGACGGCGATGATGATCGTCACCGCGGAGTGCTTGAGCGTGAAGTTGATGATCGGCAGGTATCCGCGCTGCAGGCGGGACGGATGCTCGAGCTCGTCGTGTCCGCTCGCCACGGCTTCCGCGATCGACAGGTGAGCCGCCTCGTCATCTGCAGCGAACTCGGCCTGCTGCTCCGCCGTGAGCTCCGCATCCTTCTTCGCAGCCGTGCGCCGCGCCTTCGCCGCCTGCTTCTCGGCGCGCTTCTGCAGCTTCGCCGGGCTCGGCGGACGCACCCACCAGTACGCGAGCACGGGAACGATCGTGAGAGCGACGAGCAGCGAGGAGAGCAGGGCGATCGTCACCGTCACGGCGAAGGGCCGGAACAGCTCCCCCGTCACGTCGCCGACGAACGCGATCGGCAGGAACACGGCGACCGTCGTCAGGGTCGAGGCGGTCACGGCGCCGGCCACCTCGCGAACGGCGGCGATGATCGCCTTCGCCCGGTCGATGCCGGGCACAATGTGCCGCTTGATGTTCTCGATGACGACGATGGAGTCATCCACCACCCGTCCGATCGCGATGGTGAGGCCGCCGAGCGTGATGATGTTCAACGTGTAACCGCCGGCCCACATGCAGATGAACGTGATGAGCACCGAGGTGGGAATCGAGATGAACGTGACGATCGTCGACCTGAGCGAGAGCAGAAAGATCAGGATGATCACCACGGCGAACAGCAGACCGAGCGCGCCCTCTTCGGCGAGCGAGTTGATGGACTGCTGGATGAACGGCGCCTGATCGAACACCGACGTGAACTTCGCGTTGTGGCCGAGCGCGCTCTCGAAGGCCGACGTCTGCTTCTTGACCTCGCTCGACACCTGAACCGTGTTCGCCGTCGGAGTCTTCGTGACGGCGATCGTGAGAGCGGGCTTGCCGTTCACGCGCGAGATGGAGGAGGTGGGGTCGTCGGTGATGGCGACCGTCGCGACGTCGCCGATCGTGTGCACGACCGGCGTTTGGGCTGCCCGCGTTGCTGCCTGCTTCTGGGCCGCGGATGCACCACTTGTGGCCGAGCCCGGCGAGGATGCACCGGTGGCCGAGCCTGCCGCGGAGCCCGCCGCGGACGATTCCGCGGATGCCGACCCGGTCGACACGAGCGGCAGCGCGGCGATCTGGTCGACCGACGAGAGCGTCGACCCGGCCTGCACCGACAGGGTCTTGCCGTCTGCGGTGATGGATCCCGCGCCGATCAGCACACCACTCTGCTGCAGAGCGGTCTGAATGGACTGCACGCTCGCCCCCGCCGCCGCGAGCTTCGCGGGGTCGGGTGTGATGGTGACCCGCTGCCCGACGGCGCCGATCAGCTGGGCGGAGGCGACGCCATCCATCTTCGTGATCTCGGGCAGCACGAGCCGTTTGATGTCGGCGGCGAGCTGCTTCTCGTTCTCGTCGCTCGTGACCGCCATCTCGATGATGGGCAGATCGGAGATGCTCCCGGCGAACACCTGCGGTTTGACGTTCGACGGCAACCGAGACGAGATGTTGCCGATGGCCTGATTGATCTTCTGCTCGGCCGTGTCGAGGTCGGATCCGTAGGTGAACTTCGCCGTGATGAGCGACTGGTTCGTGCTGCTCACCGCCGACGTGCTGTCGAGGTTCGGCACGTTCTGAATGGCGGACTCGATCGGCGTGCTCACGTCGTTCTCGACGACCTGCGGGGATGCCCCCGGGTAGTTGGTCACGATGACCAATTCGGGGAAGTCGATCGACGGCGTCAGCTCCTGCTTGAGGTTCGACAGACCGATGAAACCGAACACGACGACCACGAGCGTTGCGAGCCCGATGAGAGCACGGTTCTTCATGCTCAGTACGGCGAGGGAGTGCACGTACGGATCCTTAGGTCTGATGTGAAGCAGGGCGAGTTGAGAATCTCGGCAGCGCCGCCGACCGGGCGATTATCGCACCCCACTCTGGACGGTTGACCGCCGTCAACTACCCCTCAGACGACGGCGGCGAGCACCCCCGGTTCGGGCAGCGGATGCCTGGATGCCGTCCGCCACGCCCGCTGCAGCGCCGAGACGGCGCGCTCGACCTGCGACTCGTCGTATGTCAGCGGTAGGCGCAGGAACCGCTCGAACGCGCCGTCCACTCCGAACCGTGGACCCGCGGTGATCAGCAGGCCCTCGCTGCGGGCGGCCAAGGCGAGCTGAGAGCTGACCGGTGCACCGATATTGACCCACGCCGCGAGGCCGCCGTGCACGTGCGGCACGTTCCACTCGCCGAACGCATCGGGCACGACCCGCTCGATCGCCGACCGTCCAGCGGCGAGCGCCAGGCGCCGCTCGGCCAGCACGATGTCGTAGCTCTCGAACAGGGCGGCGACGACGAGCTGCTCGAGAACGGGCGTGCCGAGGTCCATGTTGGCGCGCACGGCGTGCAGCCGCCGCACGGTCTGCCGGTCCGCGCGCACCCAGCCGATCCGCAGCCCGCCCCACATCGTCTTGCTGGCCGAGCCGATCGTGATCACACGCGCGCCATTCGCGGAGGCGGCCAGCGGCGGGTAGGTCCGCGGCCGGTCGATGTCGAGTTCCGCGGGCGTCTCATCCGCCACCACCACTGTGCCCTGCGCAGCGGCCGCATCGAGCACGCGGCGGCGAACGGATGCCGTCATCGAGCGCCCCGTCGGGTTCTGGAAGTCCGGCATCACGTACGCCACCGAAGGGCTCGTGCGCCGCAGCACGGACTCGAACGTCTCCACGTCCCAGCCGTCTCGCGACTCGACGGAGACCGGCGTTGTCACGATGCGTGCGCCCGCTGCACCGATCGCGTCGTACGCGTGTGGATACGTCGGCACCTCGATCAGCGCCCGGTCGCCGCGGCTGACCAGTGCGCGCGCGATCAGCGCGATCGCCTGCTGCGCGCCGACGGTGACGAGCACCTCGTCCGCGTCCGTCGGGAGCCCACGCTCGGTGTACCGTCGCGCGATCGCCTCGCGCAGCACGGGAAGCCCCACGGTGTCGTACCCGGTGTCGCCGAGCAGCGACGCGACCTGCTCGGATGCCCGGCGCACGGCATCCGGCATCATCGACGGTGCCGGCAGCGCGGCCTTGGTGAAGTCCAGGAGGCCCTGAGCCGGAGCGGTGGGCGAAGCCGCCCGGCCGGGAAGCGCCGTGCGGGTGCCCGAGCCTTGCCGGCTCGTGGCGAACCCCTGTTCCCGGAGCCGCTGGTACGCGGCCGTGACCGTGGTGCGGCTGATCGTCAACTGCGCGGCGAGCTCGCGCTCGGCCGGCAGGCGGATGCCGGAGAGCAGCCGGCCGTCGATGACCAGCAGACGGATGCGATCCGCCAGCGCCTCATAGGACGGTCCGTCTGCGCGCCACTCACCGAGTAGTTCCAGCAGGGACCGCGAGCCGATCGACGTCGATGCCATCAGGCCACTTTAGCCGGATTGGCTCTACAAAGACAGGTCGCTTCAGAGATTGGATTCTTTGTATGCAGCCAATTCTCGCGACGACCGGTGGCGTCTCGGCGATAAGGAGCCGGACGCGGCGATGGAGTCTGCGGCCCCTGAGCACTCGTCCCGCGACGCGTGCTCGCCGGTTCACGCAGCTGCTCGCCGGTCTCTTCCTGTACGGCATCGCCATCGCCGCGATGATGCAGGCCGCGATCGGCATCGAGCCCTGGGACGTGCTCTCGCAGGGCATCATGAAGCACACCGGAATCCCGTTCGGCCTTGTGACGAACCTCGTCGGAGCCGTCGTTCTTCTGTTCTGGATCCCGCTCCGCCAGCGCCCCGGCATCGGCACGGTGTTGAACGTGCTGCTTGTCGGGCCGTCGGCGCAGTTCGGACTCTGGGTCATTCCGCAGCCCGATCTGCTCTGGGTGCGCATCCTTCTGTTCGCGGGCGGCCTGCTGCTCATCGCCGTGGCATCCGGCCTCTATATCGGTGCACAGTTCGGTCCGGGTCCGCGCGATGGCCTGATGACCGGCCTGAACACCCGCACCGGTCGACCGATCTGGCTCGTGCGCAGCGGAATCGAGGCCGTGGTTCTGCTCGTCGGGTGGCTGCTGGGCGGCAACGTCGGCTGGGGCACGCTCGCGTATGCGCTGTGCATCGGCCCGCTTGTGCATGTCGCTATCCCGCTGTTCGCGCTGCGGCGCGCGGATGCCCGCGCCGCGGCCGGTGTGGCCGCCTCCGATGAAGCACCGTTGACGAGGGCGACCGTCGCGTTCGGCGCGCCCGCCGCGACCCCGGGGCGTGCGACGACCAGCACGCTCCCCACAGCCGTCGACGGCGAGCGGTGCGACCTGCACGACCGCCTGGTCGAACCGGACGCAGCCACTCGCCGCCGCGAGCCCGCGCACGAGCGCTGGGCCCTTGCCCCGCGCGACTAAGGTCGTGACACGCTCGCTCCGCTGTCACAAATTGTGGGTTGGCCCGCGGCGCACCCGCAATTTGCGACAGCGGAACGACGGCTTGCGACAGCGGAACGACGGCCGACCGTCGCGGCATGCAAGGACGGTGCTGACTACATCGTGTCGGCGTAGACCCGGAACGCGTCTCGCACGTACTCCGCACCCTCGGTGCCGCCGTAATTGGCGGCGAATCGGTCGTCGGCGACGTACATGTCGCCGTAGCCGAGCAGCGTCTGCGCCGTGATCGTGACGCCGGTCGCCGGTGCGGACAGGTTCAGCCAGTCCACGTGACGCCGCACGATCTGCTGCACCCGGTCATCCGCCGGGTCGACGCCGTCGGCACGCGCCGACGCGTAGTCCGCCGCGATGTCGAGGTGCTGCTGCTGGAATGCGCGCTTCTCCTCGTCGGTCTTCGAGCGCCACCACGCGTCGCTCTTCGCGTACGCGTCCTTGCCCCAGCGCTCCTCGACCTCCTGCTTGTACTGGGTGTGATCGAATCCATCGAAAGCCTTCTCGGCCATGACCGCCTCTCCTCTCTCTAGTGCGTCGATGGTGAACTTCACGGATGCCGCCTGCCGCGCCAGCCGCTCCTGCTCGCTTTTCAGCCAGCGCAGGTGGTGGCGCAGCGCGGTCGCCTCGTCGGTCTCCCGCTCGAGCACCGCGCCGATGTCGGGCAGCCTCAGCCCGAGCTCCCGCAGCAGCAGGATGCGCTGCAGCCGCACGAGCGAACGCTCGTCGTAGTAGCGGTATCCGTTGCTGCCGATGCTGCTGGGCTTGAGCAGGCCGATGTCGTCGTAGTGCCGCAGCGTGCGACTGGTCGTGCCGACCAAGCGCGCCAGCTGCTGGATCGAGAGCTCGGCGAACTCGGCGACCGCGCCTGCGGCATCCGTGTCGTTCCTCATGACACTGACGCTAGAGGTTGACGCAACGTCAATGTCAAGCGAGATCCCTGAAGTTCAAGTCGCGCAGATGGCCCTTATAAGCCCGCCATAAGGACCATCTGCGCGACTTGAACTCTCGGGGGGCGTCGCGTCAGGCGGGGAGCGCCGCTCCCGGGAAGCCCGCGGCCGGATGCACCTCGGCCACGAGGACTCCGGCCTGGACCGCCGGATCGCCGTCGATGATCCGCTGCGTCTCCTCCACGCTCCCGGTGAAGACGCCTACTCCGGCGAGCTCGGTATCGTCGCGGATCGGGAGCACCACGCACAGGATGCCCGCATCGCGCAGCTGCATGTTGCGGCGCCCGTGCTCCCAGATGATGTCGCGCGCACCGGGCTCGGTGTAGCGCGGCCCGGTGTGCAGCAGCACGACGGTGTACGACCTGGTCAGCGACAGGTTGTGCCGCATCTCGTCATCGTCGATGGGCCGCAGGTTCAGGTACTCGTCCACGTCACGCCTCCTCGCCTGGGTCGATGCCGCGCACGGCCGTGGAGGGCGTCGCACTCGCATTCTCAGCATCGCCTTCCGCCGCCTCGACGAACCGCGCGAGGATGATCCGCCAGCCCCGCTGGAACGATCCGCCACGGTACCCGCCGGGCAGTGCGCAGTCCTCCCGCAGCTGCTCCTCGCTGAGCATCTCCCAACCGCGGTGCTCGAGATCGACGCGGGTGCGATCGGATGCCTCCTCCGTGAACCGCAGCTCCACCTCCGTCGGCACGCCAGTCACGTTCCACGTCATCACGAAGCGCTCCGGCGGCGCCCAGTGCAGCAGGATGCCCCACTCCCGCTCGGTCCCGTCGTGCCACGTCTCGTAGACCCGGCCTCCCACGCGACGCTCGAACGTCACCGAGGCGACGGCATCCTCGCCCATGGAGAACGGACGCAACGGCCACCAACGGTCGATGGTGCGCACGAAGGTGTCGAAGACGGCCGGCCGGTCGCGCCGCACGACGACGCTGGTGCGAATCGGTGGACGCTCGAACGCGACGACGACTCCCGTGCCGTCGCGGACATCCTCTTCGATGCTCATCGCGCCTCCTGCTGTCATTTCCGTGGCGCTTCCTCCGGCTCAGCCTCCGCGATGCGTGCGGCGTTTGCAAGAGCCGCACCCCACAGCTCGTCGAGGAACCGGCGCAGGCCGGCCAGCCCCTCCGCGCGGGTGCGGTACAGCCTTCGCGTGCCGTCCCTGCGCTCGGCCAGCAGTCCGGCATCCTTCAGCACCGTCAAGTGCTGGCTGACCGCCGGACGCGAGACGTCGAACGTGCGCGCGATCTCGCCCGCGCTCAGCTCCTCGGATGCCACGAGCCGCAGGATCGCGCGTCGTCGCGGCTCCGCGACGGCCCGGAGCACGGCGGATTCCTGATCGTCAGCTGGCGAGGCGGCGGCCGCTGCCGCTACGCCCACAGGCCCACCGGGGTGCCCTCCGGGTCGGCGAGGATCGCGAACCACCCATAGTCGGCCGGCAGCTGTGTGGGCGGAACGAGCACGCTTCCGCCGAGCTCGACGGCCTTGTCGAGGCTGGCCTGCAGGTCGTCGACCCGCACGTACACGGTCGTGCGCGGCACGTCGCCGTGCTCCGGCTGTCCGATGCCGCCCGGAATAGCGCCCTCGCCGCCGCCCGTGTCGACCAGGGCATACCCACCGCCCTCGGCCGGCTGCGTCGTCCAGCCGAACAACTCGCTGTAGAACTTCACCGCTGCCTCGCTGTCGCGGGCGGTGATCTCGAACATCGCCACCGGCTGTCCCATGATCCTCTCCATTCGTTAGCGTTAGCTAACGTTAGTGCACGCCTACTAATGCCGTCAATACCCGAGCTTGCGCGACGGTGAAACGCGATATATCGTGTTCTCAAGCATTCGCGATATATCGCGACTTGAGAAAGGTACTGGACATGGCACAGGAACGCTGGATCGTGAATCCGGGAGAGAGCAAGACGATCGACTTCGAGATCGTGCGCACACTGAAGGTGAGCCTGATCGGCGGGCGCGTCGACGTCATAGGCCACGACGAGCCCACCGCTCGCGTCGAGGTGAACGGCGTCAGCGGCAAGGAACTGCTGATCTCGATCGACGGCGACACGCTCGAGGTCGACCACCCGCAGTGGCGATGGGACAACTTCATCGACGTGTTCCGCTCCTGGCGGGGCAAGGCGACCGCCGACGTCACGGTGCTCGTACCGCGCGACGTGGTGCTCAAGCTCGGCGTGATCTCGGCCGTCGCGCTCGTCAGCGGGCTCGTCACCGACCCGAAGCTCAACACGGTCAGCGGCGAGATCACGGCAGACGGCATCGTCGGCGACCTCGACCTCAACACCGTCAGCGGCGAGCTCACCGCCCGCGGCCACCGCGGCGAAGTCACCGCGCACACAGTCTCGGGCGACCTCACGGTGTCAGGAAGCGTCACCAAGTTCTCCGCCGACAGCGTGAGTGGCAACATCTACCTCGACCTCTTCGACGTTCCCTTCGAGGTGAAGACGAACTCCGTGTCCGGCGACCTCACGATGCGTCTCGACGAGAACGTCGGTGTCCGTTATCGCATCAACACCGTGAGCGGCATCGCGCACCTCGACGGCACCACCGTGATCAAGGGCTCGATGGGCAAGACCTACACGAGTCAGTCCGGCAATCTCGAGGGCAAGTGGCTGGACGTCTCGGCCAGCTCCGTCTCGGGCAACATCTCCGTGGTCCGCAGGCGTGCCGACGACTCGGCGCGGAGCACGACGGATGCCGCCGGCGGCGCCGCATGACGCCCGCGGTGTTCTCCCACGGCAGCCTGCGCCTGTACCTGCTCAGCCTGCTCGACGAGTCCCCGAAGCACGGCTACGAGCTGATCCAGGCGCTCAGCGACCGGTTCGGGGGCACGTACAGCCCCAGCGCCGGCACGATCTATCCGCGGCTGGCGAAGCTGGAAGAAGAAGGACTGGTCACCAAGACCTCGGTCGGACGCAAGACGGTGTACGCGATCACCGACGCGGGCCGCGAGGAGCTGCGCACACGGGCATCCGAGCTCGACGACATCGAGAACGAGGTGACCGACTCGCTGCGCCGCATGGCCGACGAGGTACGCGCGGGCGTCAACCAGGCGATGAAGAGCCTGCGCGCCGACCTCGCGGCCGCGGCACGCGAGGCGAAGGCCGACGCGAGGCAGTTCGCCCGTGAGGCGCGCCCGGAGGATGCCGTGCCCGACGCACGCGCGGAGTCGCGGCTCGCGCTCCGCGAGGCGGAGATCGTGCTCAACGAGTTCCGCCAGCAGGTGCGCGCGGATCTGCGACAGGCATCCATGCGCGACGGCATCCCCGCCGCGGCGATCGCCGCGCTGCGCGATAACCTGTCGCGCGTGCGTACGGAACTGCTCGGCCACCTCGGGCGCTGACGCGCGCCCCGACGCGCCCGCGGCCCTGATGCCTCGGGCGTGTCACTCGGTCGGCGTCGCGCTCACGCGCGGTCGGACTCGCGGATGCTCACGCCACCCGCCCGGTTTCTGTCACGGTTCCGTTGGGGCAGTGCAGATACACGTGCCCTTCCTCCTTCTCCGAGACGTGACGGGCGAGAGCCTCCCCGCAGAGCGGGCAGGCTGTGCTGAGCGGCGGCTGGGCGTCGTAGGGGCCGAGCGGGGCGGATCCCAGCACCGGGACCAGCTTGCCGTCCAGCCACTCGACCGCCTGTGTCAGACCGTGCCTGTGGATCGTTGCGCCACCTCTGTTTCGTGGCATGCCATCAGCGTAGGTCCGGTGCCCCGGCATGCACCCCACCGCAGCGAACATGCGGAATCCGAGGCCTTCCCGATATAACGCTGGGCATTGGCTTCGCGGGATGACGCACCGACTTGACAGGCATTAGGCAGGTAGTAGTGTCGTCCCTCGTGACAAATGAGGGGAAGGTCCCCGGGCTCGACGGTCGCTCTGCAAAACGGTGGCTGATCGGGGAACCTCTACCCAGCGAGAAGCTCGAGGGGCAGCTCCTCCCCAAGCATCTGGCTCTGCCGATCTTCGCGAGCGACGCACTCTCGTCCGTGGCGTACGCGCCGCAGGAGCTCATGATGGTGCTCCTCGTCGGCGGTGTCGCGTTCCTCGCCTACTCTCCGTGGATCGCCGTGGCGGTCATCGTGCTCATGCTCACGGTGGTCGCCTCATACCGGCAGCTCGTGAAGGCGTACCCGTCCGGCGGTGGCGACTACGAGGTCGCGCACAAGAACCTGGGCGAGAAGGCCGGACTGGTCGTCGCCTCCGCTCTGCTCGTCGACTACGTGATGACCGTCGCGGTGTCGGTGGCCAGCGGTGTCGACAACATCATCTCCGCCCTGCCGTGGTTGAGCGGGTTCCGCGTCGAACTCGCTGTGGCGTTCGTCGTGCTCATCGCCGGCATGAACCTGCGCGGCGTACGCGAGGCGAGCAAGGCGTTCTCGATCCCGACCTATGTCTTCATCGGTTCGATCGGCGTGATGATCGCGACCGCGCTCATCCGCACCGCACTCGGGGTGGCACCGATCGCCGAGTCGGCGCAGTACGCGGTTCGCTCTGAGGGCCTGGCACAGGCGGCGATCGTGCTGCTCCTGCTTCGCGCCTTCTCGAGCGGATGTTCCGCCCTCACGGGTGTCGAGGCGGTCGCCAACGGGGTGCAGGCGTTCCGCACGCCGAAGATCCGCAACGCGCGCACCACGCTGCTCATGATGGGCGGCATCGCCATCTTCCTGTTCGCCGGCCTGATGGCGATCTCGCTCATCAGCGGGGTGCACTACGCGGAGAATCCGTGCGACCTGATCGGCTGGAAGCAGTGCGCGACCGAGCCGCAGCGCTCCCTGATCGCGCAGCTGGCATCCGCCACCTTCGGCAACAACTCCGTTCCGTTCTTCATCGTGCAGGCGGCGACCGCGGTCGTGCTGCTGCTGGCGGCCAACACGGCGTTCAACGGATTCCCGCTGCTGGGTTCCGTGCTCGCCCGCGACTCCTACGCTCCCAAGGCGCTCTCCACCCGCGGCGACCGCCTGGTGTTCTCGAACGGCGTGATCGCGCTGGCGCTGGCGGCGATCATCCTGCTGGTCATCTACCAGGCGAACCTCACCAACCTGATCCAGCTGTACATCATCGGCGTGTTCGTCTCGTTCACACTCGGCCAGTCCGGAATGGTCAAGCACTGGATCACCCTGCTGCGCGACAGAGAAGCGCGACGGCAGGCGAGGGACCGGCCCACGATCATCCGCAGCATGTCGATCAACGCGTTCGGCGCCATCCTCACCTTCAGCGTGCTCGTGGTCGTGACGATCACGAAGTTCACGCACGGCGCCTGGCTCGTGTTCATCATGATGCCGGTGCTGTTCCTGCTCATGCTCGGCGTGAACCGGTACTACCGCGACGTGGCGAAGGAGGTCGAGGTCGACCCGACCACCACGTTCGGCTCCCGCGGCGACCACGCCATAGTGCTCGTCGGCAAGATGCAGAAGCCGGTGCTGAAGGCGCTCGACTACGCCATTGCGGCGCGGCATCAATCGATCGAGGCGATCCACATCTCGGTCGACGAGGAGTCCACCGAACTGCTGCAGCAGCAATGGCACGACATGAACATCCATGTGCCGCTCACCGTCATCGAGTCGCCGTACCGTGACTTCGGCATCCCGCTGATGAAGTACATCAAGCATCGCCGCGAGGAGCACGGGTCCGAGGTGACCACCGTTTACCTGCCGCAGTACATCGTGGGCCACTGGTGGGAGGGGCTGCTGCACAACCACCGCGCCCGCCGCATCTCGAAACAGCTCATGATGATCCACGGGGTCACGATCGCGCTCGTACCGTGGCTGCTCGACTCGTCCGAGCTGATCTACGGCCGCCGGTCGCGGCCGCTTCCCGGGCAGGACCGCCGCGGAGAGCCGATCCGGGCCATCCCGCGTCGCCCGCTCGCGCCCGCTGCGCCGACGGCGGCGGGACGTGGCAGGCGGGATGCCTCGACGCGGTCGTCCGGGGCGGGTCCCGTCGACGGCGCGTCGGTCCCGAACGGCGAGAAGCCCGGCGGCGGATCGGGCGACCAGCGCAAGCAGACGCACGTGGGTCGTCGCTGAGCGCTCCGAGCGGGCGCGCGGCGTCCGGCGAAGGAGGAACCGTGTCGTTCACGGACCCTGACGAACCTGTACCTGTCGAGTTGCGTACCGAGGAGTTCATGCTGCGCCCCATCACGGCCGATGACGCAGAGAACGACTACCGAGCCGTCATGGAGACGCGGGAATACCTGCGGCTGTGGGAGCAGTCATCCTGGCCGGCGGGCGACTTCACCGTGGAAGCCAACCGGCAAGACCTCGCGGGCCTTGAAGAACGCCATGCTGCGCATCGTGCGTTCACGTTCACCGTGCTCGACCCCACCGGCACCGAGTGCCTGGGTTGCGTGTACGTCTTTCCGACGAGCGCCAAGTTCCTCGCGAATTCCGCCGTCACCGCCGTCACCGCCGATAGCTGGTCGGAGGTGGATGCCGTCATCTACTTCTGGGCGCGTCTCGCCCGCATGCAGACCCGCATGGACGCACGCCTCTTGGCCGCGCTCCGCCGGTGGTTCGCCACCGAGTGGGCGTTCCGAACGCCCGTGTACGTCACCAACGAAGAGTTCCGGCAACAGGTCGAACTCCTCGAGAGCACGGATCTTGCGCTGAAGTTCGAACTCGTCGAGCCCGGCAAGCCGGGCAAGTACCTGGTCTACGGCTGAGCGGCGTTTCGGCCTTCGCGTCCTCGAGTGCGACCGGCGTCATCCGCAAGTGACACGGATGTCGTTCCGCCGTCGCACCGGCTCACACCGTCGGCCGACGCGGAGGGCTCCGTCCGCTCGCCAAAGTGAAGGCATGCAGAAATCCCACCGGAAACTCACCGCCACCGGCGCCGTCTCGCTCGCCCTTCTGATCACCACCTCGCTCGCAGGCTGCAGCGCTTGGGCCGGCTCCCGCCAGGGCTATCTCGTGTTCGACGACAAGGGCGAGGCGGTCAGCGAGGGCGGCAAGGATGTTCCTGCTTGGCTCCCCGACGACGCCACCGGCATCACTCTCGACTACCCGGCGACCGGGTCCGGATATCTGATGAAGTTCGCGTCGGCCGCCGGAGTGCCAGTCTCTGCGTCCTGTGCCGTCGGACCCGAGAACGAGCCCCTGAAGCCCACGATCTCGGCGGACTGGTGGCCGAAGCAGCCGCTGACCACCGACCGCCGTGTGTGCGGCGCAACGCAGGTCGCGCGACTCGGCAACGAGTGGTACGCGTGGGCGAACGGCAGTTAGCCTGGCCAGATGAGCCCGTCGTCGAAGTCGGAGACGTTCCTCGAGATCGATGGGCTTCAGGTGCGCATCTCGCATCCCGACAAGGTCGTGTTCCGCGACCCGGGGCTGACCAAGCTCGACCTCGCGCAGTACTACATCGCGGTCGCGGAGGGAGCGCTGCGCGGTGCAGGCGGTCGCCCCATGGTGCTCAAGCGGTACGTCAAGGGGCTGTCTCAGGAACCGTTCTTCCAGAAGCGGGTGCCTCCCGAGCATCCGTCGTTCATCGACACCGCGACGCTGCACTACGCGAGCGGCACGTCCGCTGAGGAGACGGTCGTGCGGGATGCCGCGGGGCTGGCATGGGTGTCGAACCTCGGCTGTCTCGACCTCAACCCGCACGCGGTGCGCGCCGAGGATCTCGAGCATCCGGACGAGCTGCGGGTCGACCTCGACCCCATGCCCGGCGTGGACTGGTCGCAGATCATCGACGTGGCCTTCGTCGCCAGGGAGGTGCTCGACGACCACGGACTCGTCGGCTGGCCGAAGACGAGCGGATCACGCGGGCTGCACATTCTCGTGCGGATCGCGCCGGAGTGGGACTTCGCAGCTGTGCGCCTGGCAGCCGAAACGCTCGCGCGGGAGGTCGAGAACCGGGCGCCCGGCCTTGCGAGCGCGCACTGGTGGAAGGAGGAGCGCGGCGAGAGCGTCTTCGTCGACTTCAACCAGAACGCGAAGGACCGCACCGTGGCATCCGCGTACTCGGTGCGCGCGCTGCCGGATGCCCGTGTGTCGACGCCGCTGGACTGGGACGAGGTGCGCTCCCGCCGGCCCGACGAGTTCACCGTGCCCACCGTGCTGCGCAGGTTCGCCGAGCGCGGCGACGCGCACGCCGGCACCGACGAGGCGGTCGGCTCCCTGGACGGCCTGCTCGCGCTCGCCGAGCGGCTCGGCCCTGCGGAGAAGCCGCCGCGGTCCGGCGACGGCGGCGGCCGACGGGTCTCGGCGATGCCGCTGATCGAGATCGCCCGCACGAAGACGAAGCCGGAGGCGATGGCAGCGCTCGAGCGGTGGAAGGCCGAGCATGCGGATGCCGCGGCTCGCCTGCATCCGGCAGACGAGCTCGTCGACGGCATGCGCGGGTCGAGTTCGCTGTGGTACCGGGTGCGGATCAACCTGCAGCACGTGCCCGAGGCGGAGCGGCCCGAGCAGGGGCCGTTGCTGGCGGATTACGATCCGTGGGCCGGACGGGAATGGCCGGGGCGCTAGACAGCGCCCTGGGCGCGTGGGAGACCTTGTGATTTCGCTGCCGCTCGCCGCGAGACTAGGTGATCGCGCCGAGTCCAGGGCTCTGTGCACCTAGTGTCGTGCGCATGGCCAGTCTCGCGCAGGGGCCCGCGTCGCGCTCGCGGATGCTCAGCCGGCGTCGGGGACTACCGGCGGATGCGAGGCACGCACGACGAGTTCGGGCGTGCCGATGAGGGCGGAAGCGTGAAGGTAACGCCGAGCCTCAGAGCAGTGCCATGATCTGGCGGGCGATCACCCGGCCTGATCGGTTCGCGCCGATCGTGGAAGCGTACGGGCCATAGCCGGCGAGGAAGATGCGGGCATCCGTCCATACCTGCCCCGACTCGACCTGGTAGCCGCCTTCCTTCTCGCGCAGCTTGAGCGGAGCGAGATGGCGCAATTCCGGGCGGAACCCGGTGGCCCAGATGATCGCGTGCGCCTGAGTGAAGGATCCGTCGGACCAGCGCACCCCCTCGGGCTCGAGCGAGACGAACATCGGGCGTTCCTTGAGCAGTCCGCGCGAGATGCCGGCCGCCACCTTGCGGGTGAGCGGCACGCCGGTGGAGCTCACCACGCTGGGCAGGGCGCGACCGGCGCGGGCGGCGGCATCCGCGTCCCTTACCGCGGCGACGCCGCCCTCGATGGTGCGCACATGGTCGGTGCTGAAGTCGATCGGGCGGCGGGATGCCCATGACACGCTCGCGGCGACATCCTCGAGCTCAAGAAGGAACCCGACGGCGCTCGTGCCGCCGCCCACCACGACGACATCCTGCCCGCGGAACTCTTCCGCAGAGACGTAGCCGTTCGTGTGTACATGCCGCCCGCGGAATGTACCAGCTCCGGGGTAGTACGGCACGAAGGGCGCCCCCCACGTGCCGGTCGCGTTGACCAGCACATGCGTTGCGGTCTCGCCCGCGTTGTGCTGCACGACGAGGTCGGCTCCCCGATTGACGACCGACGTCACCGCGACCGGACGATGGACCTTCAGCCCGAAGTGATCCTCGTACCGCCGGTAGTATCCGGCGACGATGTCTTTGGCCGGCAACGTGCGGTCGGCGGTCTCGAAGCTGATGCCCAGTTCGGACATGCCGGGCAGATCGTTCACCTTGTGTGCGCTGCCCAGACGCAGGGCGTCCCAGCGAAACTGCCATGCCCCACCTGTGCCCGGTCCGCGATCGAGCACGACGAAGTCCAAGTCGGGCTCGAGCTGGAACCGTCGCAGGTAATACGCCACCGCGAGGCCTGCCTGACCAGCTCCGATGATCGTCACCTGAGTGCGGGCGGGGACTGGGTACACGGTATATATCATCACGGACGACTGGGAACGTGGCGCCGGGCTGATCAGGGGTCCCATGCTAAACTTGCCGCTAGTTTTCGTTTCCCGTCCAAAGTCCCGAGAGTGCGTGAATCGCCCCGGGCCTGTCATCGTGAGGGGGTCTCGCATGGGGCGCGGCCGTCAGAAGGCAAAGCACACCAAGATCGCTCGCGAGCTCAAGTCGTACAGCCCCGCCGTCGACTACAACCAGCTCGAGCGCGAACTCACCGGGCACTCCCACGACGAGGAGCGCTACGCCGCGTGGGCAGACTACGAGCCGAGCGGTGAGCGCGACGACGACTACGAGCACCAGGAGCGCTCGGCCGGCTGAGCCGTACACACATCGCAAACGCGCATCCCCGAGGGGGTGCGCGTTTTGCGTATGCCGTCGGCGCACGTTCATAACTCCTGCAGATCGGCGGGATCGAGACGTAGCTGGGCGGCATCTCCCGGATGCGCGCCGACCGCGGGTGATTCTGCAGGAGTTACGAACGGCTGGCGGCGGCCGCCGGGAGCGTCAGAGCCAGCCGTTGGCGGATGCCTGCGCCGCGGCATCCGCCCGGTTGCGTGCGCCGGTCTTGCCGATGGCAGCCGAGAGGTGATTGCGCACGGTGCCCTCTGAGAGGTGAAGTGCTCGCGCGATCTCGTTCACCGTTCCACCGCGCGCCGCCACCCGCAGCACCTCCGTCTCGCGCTGCGTCAGCGGCGAGACACCGGATGCCAGCGACTCGGCCGCCAGCGCCGGATCCACGACCCGCAGACCCTGGGCCACGCGCCGCACAGCGTCGGCCAGCTGCGCGGCCGGCGTGTCCTTCACGACGAAGCCGCTCGCGCCGGCCTCCATCGCGCGGCGCAGATATCCGGGGCGTCCGAACGTCGTCACGATCAGCGATCGGCACGCCGGAAGCCGCCGATGCAGCAGTTCGGCCACCGCGAGGCCATCGAGGCCGGGCATCTCCACGTCGAGCAGCGCGACCTGCGCGTCCGAGTCGCGGGCGGCATCCAGCACCTCGTCGCCGCGACCCACCTGGGCCACGACCTCGAGGTCGGACTCGAGGTCGAGCAGGGCCGCGAGTGCTCCACGCACGAGCGCCTGATCGTCGGCCAACAGCAAACGGATCGATTCGGTCACGCCGCCCCTCCCGCGCCCCGCGCCCGCACGGCGACGACGGTGCCGCCGTCCTCGCCCGGCTCGATCGTGACCGTCGCGCCCACCTTCGCGGCTCGCTCCCGCATGCCCTCAAGACCGTGACCGTCCCGCCCCGGCGACGACGTTCCGCCGGGCCCCGTCACCGCCATTCCGCGCCCGTCGTCTCCGATGATGATCGCTCTCTTCTCGAACGCCACCCAGCAGTTCTTCGCGCGCGCATGACGCACCACGTTGGTGATCGACTCCCGAAGCACCCACGCGAACGTCTCGCGCAGTTCGGGCGAGACCACATCGGCGGATGTCGGCAGGTGCGGTGCGACATCCGCCGCGACGAGTGCCGCGTGCGCCGCCGAGAGCTCGGTCGCCAGGGTCATCGCCCGGTATCCCGCGACGGATGCCCGCAGGTCGGCCAGCGCTGCCCGCGTGAGTCGCTCGATATCGGCCAGTTCCGACTTGGCGCGCTCCGGATCCCTCATCACCAGCTTGCGCGCCAGCTCGCTCTTCACCGTGACCACGGTGAGGGAATGCCCGAGCACGTCGTGCATGTCGCGGGCGAAGCGCTCCCGCTCGTCGACGACGGCGAGTCTCGCGATCTCGCCCTGGGCATCCCGCAGCTTCTGCATCGCCTGCAGCTGCTGACCGAAGGCGAACATCATGATCCCGATGGATGCCGTCAGGGCCGCGGCGTACCAGTACACGCCGAACGACCCCGTGAATCCCATGACGGCCAGCTGGGCGACGCCGATTCCGACGATGGTCGCGATCATGAACCAGCGCGGCTGCCAGCTCATGGCGGCCATGACGGGGACGTAGATCCAGAACCAGATGATGTCTTCGCCGATGAACGGGATGCCAAGGCACGTGACCCCGATGAACACCAGGTAGCCGATGCCGGAGGCGTACCAGGGGCGTCCCCACATCAGCGGCGGCATGACGAGGTAGAGCGCGGCGATCAGCACGATCAGCACCGTCAGCAGCACGGATCCCGCGACATCGCTCTTGCCGGACCAGATCAGGACCAGCGGGATGACCAGGTAGACGAGGCCCCACACGGAGCTGCGGTACCAGCGCTTCGCACCAGGGTGGCGCAGCCTTGCGACGCTCTGCGCCAACGGACCCTGGGTGGGCATCCGTGACTCGATCGACGCGTTCACACTCTTCAGCGTAGGTGCGGCCGTCACTGGCGCGCCGCGTCGCGGCGGTAGCGCCAGACGATGAAGGCGCCGAGCACGAGCGTCCAGCCGAGCAGCACCAGCACGGGCTCCAGCACGTTGCCGGAGAGGTCTGCACCCATCTGACCGAGACGGTTCAGCCAGTACGAGGGCACGACCTGCGCGATGTTCGTCATCCAGCTCGGCAGCACCGAGAGGGGCACCCAGAGGCCGCCGAGGATGGCCATTCCGAAGAAGATCACCATGAACAGCGGCTGCGCGTACTGGGGCCTCGCGAACTGGCCGATCAGCACCGAGATGAACGCGAACGGGATGACGCCGAGCCAGAGCCCGAGCGCCGCCATCGTCCAGCCGCCGAAGCTCAGCGACGAGTGGAAGACGATCACGGAGACGATGATGAGCGCGACGATGCTGACCAGTGCGACCGAGAGCGCCGCCACGACCTTCGACACGAGGTAGCCGACGCCGGAGAGCGGGGTGATGCGGAGCTGTCGGTTCCACCCGACGGAGCGCTCGGTCACGATGGTGAACGCCTGGCCGAGCGCGGCCATCATGCCGCCGTACCCGGCCATCTGCACCGTCGTGACGACGATCCATGGCAGTCCGGTGACCTTGTCGACGGCGCCGTTCGCCCCGTAGATGCCGCCGAACAGCAGCAGCATGACGAGCGGCACGGCGAACGTGAAGACCGTGTTCCGAACGTTCTTCAGCTGACGCAGGGACTCCAGTCCCAGGTAGGCGATGCTCATGAGCGGTCTCCGATCAAAGTGGATTCGTGCACGGTCTCGACGTGCTCGGCCTCTGGTGCCGGCAAGGTCCCCGAGGTCTCCGCAGCCTGTGTCAGGGCGAGGAACGCATCATCCATGGAGTGAGCGGTCACCTCGATGTCGTGCACGTCGCGATGGTTGGAAAGCAGCGTGCGCAGGGCGGCATCCGAGTCGTCGCTCACCAGCGACAGCACGTCGCCGCGGTGCTCGACACTGCGAACGCCAGGCAGCTCGTACAGCTCGGCTTCCACCGTCGGCGTCCAGACGAAGTCGAAGGATGCCCTGATGCGCCGGCCCGACACCACCGCCTTCACCTCGCCGGGGGTGCCGTCGGCGACCACGCGGCCGCCCGCCATCATCACGATGCGGTCGGCGTAGGCATCCGCCTCGTCGAGGTAGTGGGTGGCGAAGACGACCGTGCGGCCGGCATCCGTGAACTCGCGCATCGACTGCCAGAACGTGCGGCGCGCCTCGACGTCCATAGCCGCGGTGGGCTCGTCGAGGAACATGAGGTCAGGATTGGAGACGATCGCGACGGCGAACCGAGCCCGCTGCATCTGGCCGCCGGAGAGCTTGCTCACCTTCTGCCTGGCGATCTCGGTGCACTTGGCGCGCTCGAGGGCCTCGGCGACCGAGAGCGGATGCCTGTGCGCGGCCGCGATCAGCGCGACGGCCTGGCGAACCGTGAGGTCGGGCAGCAGCGCGCCGCCCTGCAGCATGGCGCCGACGCGCCCGGTCTCGATGGCAGCGCGAGGGGAATCGCCGAACAACTCCGCGGTGCCCGCCGTCGGTGTTGCGAGTCCGAGTGCGAGGTCGATGGTCGTCGACTTTCCGGCGCCGTTCGGGCCGAGCAGCGCGACGACCTCGCCCGAGCGGATCGTGAGGTCGAGGCCGTCGACGGCGGTGATAGCGCCGAAGGTCTTGCGCAGGCCCTGCAGCCGGATGGCCGGGGTCTCTGTGGCTGGTGTCGTGTTCACGCTTCCATCGAAGCTGCCGATGGATGCCCGTGCCTCGGCCGTGCATCACGTCGCGCCCGTGACATTTGTCACGCCGCGACGCTCCGCGGCGGTCCTCCGGCCGCGAGCCACCCGCCCCAACAACCGAGACTAGGTGTATGCGCTGACGCTGGCCGCACAGCACCTAGCGTCAGCGCATACACCTAGTCTCACCGGGAGGGCGGCGTCTCACCGGGGGCGTCTCACCGGGAGAGGCGACGTCTCACCGGGAGGGCGACGTCTCACCGGGGGCGTCTCACCGGGAGGGGACAGTCTCACCGGGAGGGGCGGCGCGCCTCCAGCAGGATGCGGCTGCTGTGGCACACGAACGCGCCGTCGCGCCGGATGATCTCGTGGATGTCGCGCAGCCGGTCCCGGTACTTCTCCACCGTGAAGCCGGGCACCGTCCAGATCACCTTGCGAAGGAAGTGCACGACGGCGGCGACGTCGTAGAACTCGATACGGGTGCGCTCCTCGCGCAACTCGACGACCTCGAGTCCCGCGTCGACCGTCTGCGCACGAAGCTTCTCGATGCTGGGCACCGGGTCCGCCGGTTGCGGTCCGAGGAGGAACTCATACAGCTCGACGTTCGACCGCTCGCCGATCTGCTGCGAGAAGTACGTGCCGCCTGGCTCGAGCACGCGGCGCACCTCGGCGAGGTTCTCCCGGCCGGGCACCGGATGCCTGCTCAGCACGAGCGCGAAGCTCGCGTCGTCGAACGGCAGCGGAGCATCCTCGTCCGACTGGGTCACCGTGCCGCCGAAGCGAGCCAGCGCGTTCCGCGCGAGCGGAACGTTGGGCGGCCATCCCTCGGTCGCCGCAACGCGTGCCGGCGTCGGGTCGGCTCCGCGGAGGATCTCGGCAAAGACCTCGCCTCCGCCGGTCTGCACGTCGAGCGCACTCGGCGCGGCGCCGGCGCGAACGGATGCCTGCCTCGCGTAGCCCCAGCTCGGCCGCTCCTCGGTGGCCCGGCCGTCGAACCACGAGAAGTCCCATCCCTCGGTGGGCACCGCCGCGCCCTCCGCGACGAGGGCGTCGAATGTCGCATCCACGAGACAGGAGTCTGCCAGCCCCCCCTGAGACCCCCAGAAGAGGCACGCGCGGGTGTATGCTCCCGTCTTGCGTGTGAAACGATTCATTTGCACCACGGAACGGCAAGGGAGCAGTTCATGGAGTTGGGGAAGCAGGGGTTGTCCCGCCGTTCGGCGCTGGGGCTCTTCGGTGCGGTGACTGCAGGCGCGGTTGTCGCCAATGCGGGCGCTGCAGTTGCGGCGCCCGCCGCCGAAACGCCGAGCACGCCGGGCGATGTCAGTGTGACGATCGGCGGTCGCCCCGCCGCTGTGGGGAGCTACGCGTTCCCCGACCAAGTGCCGTCGCTCGTTCTCGACAACGGCCTGGTGACGTTCACGTTCGGCCGTGACGACGCGGCCGGCGGCGTCGTCACGGGGTGGACGGACACCTCGATCACGGCCACGTCCGTCGTCGTGGACGGCGCCGAGCTCGCGCACAATCTCAACGGCGTCGACCCTCGTGACCCGGATCGCCAGCATTCGTTCTACATAGACGCGAGCGGCGGCAAGACCCGGCTGGTCTGCACCGAGGTGCGCGTGCTTCGCGTCTCTCGCGATCTCGTCGAGGTCGCCTTCCTCGACACGACGAGTACGCCCTTGCAGCACGAGCACCACCTGATCATGCGTCGCGGCAAGCGCGGCCTGTACGGGTACGACATCCTCACGGCCGCGGTGGGCACCTCGATCAACGAGGTGCGCATGAACGCTCGTTGGGATCGCGCGATCCTCGACAACGCCTACAACTGGGAACGCGGCAGCGGCAAGCAGCCGACGTATGCCTACCTCGCCACTCAGGAGAAGGTGCAAGACGAGACCTGGCGAGTGGACGGCATCAACAACCCGAACCTGCCGTCGCCTGAGGACAACTCGGGCAACCTTCCGGCCGGTTACGTCTACACGAAATACAACTGGAGCCTCTACCACCACGAGAACCCGATGTTCGGCCACTACGGTCACGGATTCGGCGCCTGGCTCACCCCGCTCGGCGGTGTCACCGAAGACACCCTGTGCGCGTTCTACGGTGTCGGTCCCAACCATCAAGACCTCGCCATCCACCAGGACGCGCTCATCCTGAACTACTTCGGCGCGAATCACTACGGCCTGCCGAGCTACCAGCTCGGCCAGGGCTATCGGCGTCTCTATGGGCCGTGGTACACCCACATCTCCACGGGCGCCACGGATGCCGAGGTGATCGCCAATGCGGCCGCCGCGGCTCAGACGGAGATCGCCGAGAACCGCGCGGGCGCGTCGTGGATCGTCGACGACCTCTACCCGGACCCCGGCGCTCGATCGCGCGTCACCGGCACGCTCCGACTCGCTGACGGTCGACCGGCGGACGGCTTCTACGTGCTCCTGTCGACGCAGACCGTCGCGGATGTCTACACGATCCACGAGCCGACGTACTGGGTGAAGACGGCGGCCGATGGCACCTTCGCACTGCCGGGCATCCCGCCGGCCTGGGCTCCCGGAACCAAGACGCCCGGCACGTACACCCTGTACGCGTTCGCATCCAAGGGTTCGGTGGTGGACCAGTATCAGCAGACCGGGATCACGGTCGCCGGTAAGACGACCGACCTGGGCACGATCACCTGGGCGCCGACCAACAGGTCGACGTTCCTGTGGCAGATCGGCCGCTCGGACCGCAGCACCCAGGAGTTCGCCCTGGCGACGAAGTCTCCGGTGCACTCTGAGCCACGCGCCTACGAGAAGCCGAGCGAGGTGCCCGGCACGTTGGCGTTCATCGTCGGCGAGAGCTGGGAACCCACCGATTGGTACTACGCCCAGACACAGGGCGGCACGTGGACGATGTCGTTCCCGCTCGATCGGGAGCTCACCGGCACGGCATACCTCACGGTCGCGACGGCGATGCAGCAGGGCGCTCGGCCGACTGTCGCCGTGAACGGCGACTCCTCGGCGATCACCGGATCGCTGCCGAACAACAACGACTCGACGATCGCGCGCCAGGCCGACCGCAGCGGCTATCCACGCACGGCCGTGCTGACGTTCCCGGCCAGCGCACTGGTGGTGGGCACGAACACGATCACGTTCACGCGGGGAAGCGGGACTCCGGCCGGTAACGGCTTGGGATGGGACACCATCCTGCTCGAGGTCGACGAGAGTCGTGCGCTGGAGAACGCGGAACTGACGGCCACAGCCGAGCTGATCAGCAAGGCGGGCAACAGCAAGGGAACGTGGAAGGTCACGGTGAACAACACCGGCGCCGGTGCAGCTCGCGACGTGCGGTTCGACTCCGTTCAGTGGCGTGCCGGCGGCAGGGTGCAGGTGCAGGGCCTGCCCACTGTCACGGGGCGCGATCCGAACAAGTTCCCGGTTCCGGTTGCCGCGAGCATTCCTCCCGGCGGTTCCGCGACGGCAGAGATCGCCGTGGACGCCAGCGGCGTACTCGGCGGGATCGGAGCGGGTGTCGAGATCGGCGTAAGCGCTAACGGCGGTCGCGCGAGCACCATCGTGACCGGCAAGAACGGCCCAGGTGCCTGAGTCACCTGACGGAGGTGGTACGTACCCTCACGGGGCAGCGCTGCCTTAGCGGAACATGTTGGCCGCGGACGAACGACCTGTTCCGCACGTCTACATTCGCCCTTTATTGCGCGAACTCGCCGACGAGGCGAACGGCGCCTCCGTCGACACCCTTCGCGCCCTGCTCGTAGCCGCTGAGCTCGTGCTCGGCGGTGGAGACCGTTCCGACCTGCCAAGCGGGAATGCCGTCTACCGCGAGGGTCGAGATGACGGTGGACGCGGCATCCGCTTCGACGACCGCGAAGAAGCCGATGCCCAGGTTCCAGGTGCCCTCCGCGCTCTGCAAGGTGGTGCCGGCAAGATCGCTCAGCACGCGGAACACCGGAGAAGGCGACCACGTCGAACGGTCGACGTCGACCCAGGCGCCGCGGGGCAGCACCCGCGCGAGGTTCGCCGCGATCCCGCCGCCGGTGACGTGCGATAGCGCATGAACGGATGCCCCGCTCGGCGAGGCGAGCACGCGCAGCAGCGGTGCGGTGTACAGCCTGGTCGGCTCGAGCAGGGTCTCTCCGACGACTCCGCCGAACTCGTCGAGCCGATCGGCGAATCCGATGTTCCGCTTCGCGAGGATGTGCCGCACCAGCGAGTAGCCGTTGGAGTGAAGTCCCGAGCTGCCCAGGGCGAGCACGACGTCGCCGTTCCGCACCTTCTCGGGGCCGAGTACGGCATGCGCCTCCACGACGCCGGTCGCGGCGCCCGCCACGTCGTAGTCATCCGGCCCGAGCAGGCCGGGATGCTCGGCGGTCTCGCCGCCAACGAGCGCTGTGCGGGTCTCGGAGCACGCGGCGGCGATGCCGCGAACGATGTCGGCGATGCGTTCGGGAACGACTTTGCCGCACGCGATGTAGTCCGTCATGAACAGCGGCCTTGCGCCGACCACGACGATGTCGTCGACCACCATGCCCACCAGGTCTTGCCCGATGGTGTCGTGTTTGTCGAGCGCCTGGGCGATGGCCACCTTGGTGCCCACGCCGTCGGTGGAGGTGGCCAGCAGGGGCCGCCTGTACCCGCGCAGCACGGATGCGTCGAACAAGCCCGCGAACCCGCCGACGCCGCCCAGCACCTCGGGCCCGTGGGTCTTCGCGACCGCGGACTTCATGAGCTCGACGGCGAGGTCGCCCGCAGCGGTGTCGACACCGGCCTCGCGGTAGGTGCTGGTGGAGTTCTCGGTCACGTTCCAAGGGTATGCGAGGCCGAAGCGAGGGTGCGTCTTCGTCGAACAGGCGCTTCCGCTGTCGCGGATTGCGGTTGTGTTCGCGGAACACCCGCAATCTGGGACAGCGGAATCACGAACGGGAGCCGGCGGCGACGATTGCGGCGAGCGCGGCATGCACGGTCTGCTCGAACATGTGAGGTGGCGGAGCGCCGAAGCCGACGACCATGGTCGCCGGTCTGGCTGCGCCGTCTTCCGCGTGCACTGGTTCACTTGCGGGCACGCGATACGTCTGAAGGCCGGCGAGCGCGAGCCCGAGGTGGTCCGCCTGCCGTGCCACGTCGGCCTCCTGGATGCCGTCGGGCAACTCGAGCAGGCAGTGCAGACCGGCTGGCATGCCGGTGATGCGGGCCGCAGGCATCCGTTCGGCGACGGCCCGCTCGAGGTACCGCCTGCGTTCCCGATAGCGTGCTCGGGCACCGCGAACGGCCCGGTCGTACTCGCCGCGATCGAGGAACTCGGCGAGCGCGAGTTGCGCGAGCGCTCCGGGCTTGGTGCCGTCGAGGCGACGCTCCTCAGCGACACCGTCGATCAGCGCGGGCGGAAGCACGCACCAGCCGAGGCCGATGCCCGGGCCGAGCGCCTTGCTCGCCGTGCCGACGTAGACGACTCGATCGGGAGCGAGCGACTGCAGCGCCCCGACCGCGCGCCGATCGAAGCGGAACTCACCGTCGTAGTCGTCCTCGATCACGAACCCCCCGGTTCGCTCGGCCCACTGCACCGCGGATGCGCGACGACCGGGGCTCAGCGCGACGCCGGTCGGGAACTGGTGCGCGGGGGTGAGCAGCACGGCATCCACTCGCAACTCGTCGAGCCGCTCGACCACGGCTCCGGCGTCGTCGACGGGCAGCGGCACGGTCTGCAGCCCGAGCGCGGCGAGGATGTCCCGGTGCGGCTGGTGCCCGTACTCCTCCACGGCGATGCGGCGCGCTCCGGATGCCACGAGGGCGCGTCCGACGAGTTGCACGGCGTGCCCGGCCCCGTGTGTGACGTGCACGGCCGCCGCGGCGACGGAGACACCGCGGGCGCGCCCGAGGTAGGTCGCGAGCGCATGCCGGAGCGGCTCGACGCCCGCGGGGTCGCCGTAGCCGAAGGCGGAGACCGGCGCCGCCGAGACGGCACGGCGCATCGCCGAGGCCCACGCAGCTCGCGGAAAGCCCGAGGCGTCGGGGATGCCTGCACGCAGGTCCAACCGGATGCTTGCGCCCGCCGCGCTCCCTCCGGCACTCACATCGGCGGCAGCCGCGCCGACTCGACCGGCATTTCCGGGCGGGATAGCACCGGCCCTTGCGCCGTCGGATGCCGTCCCGCCAGCCGCCACCCACGTCCCCGCGCCGGTGCGCGCCTCGAGCCACCCCTCGCCCACCAACCGGCTGTACGCCTCGGCGACACTGTTGCGGGCGATTCCGAGGTCCCGGGCGAGACTGCGGGTGGCAGGCATCCGGGTACCGGGAGCAAGCCGCCCATCACGGATCATGTCCCGCATCGCGGCCTCCAACGAGTCCGTCTTACGACGTGGGTCGATCGCCAGATGCAGGTCGATGCCTACCGCCGAGGGGATGCCGGCGGAATCGTCGGCGGTCGTGTCCGAGAGCGGATTGGCCCAGGCATCCGTCATGAGAATGGACTGTAGCAGCGCGCCACTTGCGTCGTACGGTGAAGACATGACCGACACCATCGCCCCCGCGACCGACGAGGTCGTTCTCCCGCCCATCCGCTTCGATTTCGACGAACTGGCCCCCGCATTCTCGCGCGCGCTGGCGCATCTCGACCATGCGGCCGTCGTGGAGCTCGATGCCGCGGGCATCCCGATGGGCCTCCGTCACCTGGTGAAGCTACGCGCGTCGCAACTGAACGGATGCTCGTACTGCGTCGACATGCACTCTCGCGACGCCCGCGACGCGGGCGAGTCGTTCCAGCGGATCGCCGCGGTCTCCGTGTGGGAGGAGGCGCACTTCTTCACGGCGCGGGAGCGGGCAGCCTTCGAGCTGACGGATGTCGTCACCCGCGTCTCCGAGACCCACGTGCCCGACGAGGTGGTAGCCCACGCCCTGACGGTGTTCTCGGAGAAGGAGGTGTCCGCGCTGCTGGCTCTCATCGTGTCCATCAACGCGTGGAACGAGATCGGCGTGACGGCGCGCTGCTGGCGGGCGTCCATCGAAGCGTAGTAATCGACGGGCCGTCAGATGCGCTGAAGGTGGGGACGTGGCCCCTCGAGTCGGGCCACCGCGATCTTCACCTCGACGAGCTCATCCTTCACGCCGGCGACCTCTCGCCTGACGTCGGCGATCTCCGCTTCGACCTTCTCGAAGCGCGCATCGACCCGATCGAACCGGGCATCGACCTTCTCGAAGCGCGCGTCGACCCGGGCGAACTGCGTGTCCAGGCGCTTGGTCTGATGCGCAAGCATTCCTCCGACACCGCCCAGTACCGACACCGCGAAGGCGAACAAGGCGATGATCATTCCGATCACGTCGGCGGACACGAACACCCTCCCATTCTGCCTGCTGAGGCGCGAGCACACCACCGACGGTATGGCCGGTCGAAGGCGCACCGTACTCTGGCCGGCCGAACTGGGGAGCGGCTGCCACGAACGACGCTGTGGACGGGGAGAACCGAATGATGGGCTCAGGCCGCGGCCGGCTCGAGCGCGTGCAGGTACTCCTCCCACGTGGCCGTTCCGCGCTCCTGACCCTTCGACACGATCGCGCCGTGCAGCACGGCCTTCGCCGCCTTCCCGGGAAGGCCCACTGAGACGATCCAGCGTCGCCGACCGACCGACCTCAGGTAAGCGCGGATCAACTCGTGCGTGTTGTACACGCGCGGGCCGCCGAACTCCGGCACGTAACCGGCCGGCTCCCCTTCGGCGAGCGCTACCAGCCGGTCCGCGACCTCTTCTGCAGCGACCGGTTGCACGTGCATCCGCTTCGGCAAAGGCACGATCGGAAGCTTCGCCACCGACTGCGCGACCGGGTACACGAGTGTGAAGAACTGCGTCGCGCGCAGCGTCGTGAACGGGATGCCCGAGCGCTCGATCACGAGCTCGCCCTGGCGCTTCTGCGCGAAGTACTCGAACATCGCGTGATCGGTCCTCGAGTGCACGGGTACACTGTCGGCGCCCGCGACGGAGATGTACACGAGGTGGCGGATGCCTGCCTGCTTCGCCGCTGCGACGAGCCGCCGTGCCTTCTCGCCGTCTCCTTTCTGCGACCCGGCGCAGTGCACCACGACGTCGACGCCGGCGACGGCATCCGCCACGCCTTCGCCTGTCTCGAGGTCGCCCGCGACGTACTCCACGTCGTCGCGCGGCCCCGACCCGCGCCGGCTGACGACACGCACGGAACGGCCGCGCTCCCGGAGGCGGTCGACGACCAGAGAGCCGAGCGTTCCGGCGCCTCCCGTGACGAGTACGAGTCCGCGCGTGCTGCCGTTGCCTGAGGTTGATGATGCCATGAGCTGCCTTTCGTCGTGCGGCATCCGCCTGCCGCTGTTCGATGCGTTCACCCCTTCGATGCGACAAGTCGACAAAATGTGACAGGTGACCACAACGACGTCGCTCGAGGAGGCCTTCACTGCGCTGCGACCCAGGCTGCGCTCGCTGGCCTACCGCATGCTCGGCTCGTTCAGCGACGCCGATGACGCGGTGCAGGAGACCTGGCTGAGCGCCTCCCGCGCGGACGTCTCCCGCATACGCAACCTGGACGCCTGGCTCACGACCGTCGCCGGCCGCGTGTGTCTGATGATGCTGCGCTCGCGGCGGACTCATGACACCACGTCGCTGGATGCCTCGCTCGGCACATCCGGCGAACTCGGAGTGCCGGATGCCGCGATCGTCTCCGACTCCTCGATCCGGACTGCTCCGGATGCCGCGGCGATGGCATCCGAGTCCGTGGGACTCGCGATGCTGATCGTGCTGCAGACGCTGAAGCCCGATGAGCGCCTCTCGTTCGTGCTGCACGACACGTTCGCCGTACCCTTCGACGACATCGCCGAGATCCTGGAGACCACTCCGACCTCGGCCCGTCAGCTGGCCAGCCGTGCGAGAGCGAAGGTGCGCACCGCTCCCACGCCCGACCCGGACCGTCGACGTCAGCGGGCCGCCGTCGACGCGTTCTTCGCCGCAGCCCGCGATGGCGACTTCGATGCGCTGCTGAAGGTGTTGCATCCGCTGGTGGTGCTGCGGTCCGACGGAGGCGAGTTGCGGGCATCCGCGACCACGATCATCCGTGGCCCGCGCGCCATCGCGAACCAGGCGATGATGTTCACCTCGTTCTCGCCGTACCGCAAGGATGCCTGGATCAACGGCGCCGCGGGCGTCGCGATCGTCGGCCCGCACGGGCCGATCTCGGTGATGGCGTTCACCGTGGTCGACGGTGTCATCGTCGAGATCGAGGTGATCGCGGATCCAGAACGGCTGGCCGGATTGCTGCCGGCCGACCTGCTGTCTACGGCCCACTGAGTAGCGGCGGCGGTGAGCTGCGGCCAGCAGATGCCCAGCCGCTCAAATGAGAGACTGGTCGAGCCCGAGTTCACGGGCGCGACCCCACCCTCAGGAGCACACTTCCAGCATGTGCGGCATCGTCGGCATCGTCTCCACCGAGCCGGTCAACCAACTGGTCTACGACAGCCTTCTCCTGCTGCAGCACCGCGGCCAGGACTCCACCGGAATCGCCACCGCCGAAGGCAGCACTTTTCACATCCACAAGGCACGCGGGCAGGTGCGGGAGGCGTTCCGCACCCGCGACATGCGCTCACTGCTCGGCACGATGGGCCTCGGCCACGCGCGCTACACCACCAAGGGCGATGCGGCCAACGAGCAGGAGGCGCAGCCGTTCTACGTGAACGCGCCGTACGGCATCATCCTGGTGCACAACGGCAACCTCACGAACACCCGCGAGCTGGCGAACGACCTGTTCCACATCGACCGACGGCACGTGAACTCCACGAGCGACACCGAGCTGCTGCTGAACGTGCTCGCCACCGAGCTGCAGGGCCAGATCAGCGGCCTCGAGTTCGACCCTGACCAGGTGTTCAACGCCGTGGAGCAGGTGCACGAGCGGGTCGAGGGCGCCTACGCCGCGATCGCGATGATCGCGGGACAGGGGCTGCTCGCGTTCCGCGACCCGTTCGGCATCCGCCCGCTCATCCTCGGGCGCAAGCCGGCCGGGCTGGTGGGTGACGAGTGGATCGTCGCCTCCGAGTCCGTGGTTCTCGAGGCGCTCGGCTACGAGGTAGTGAGGGATGTCGCACCCGGCGAGGCCGTGTTCATCACGCTCTCGGGTGAGCTGTATTCGCGCCAGTGCGCGAAGAATCCGGTGCTGATCCCGTGCTCGTTCGAATACGTGTACCTGGCCCGGCCCGACTCGGTGATGAACGGCATCTCGGTGTACGAGGCACGGCTGCGGCTGGGCAACCGGCTGGCCGACACGATCGCGCGCTACGCGCCGCTCGGCGACATCGACGTCGTGATGCCGATTCCGGATTCCTCGCGTCCCGCGGCATCACAGGTGGCGCAGAAGCTCGGCATCGAGTACCGCGAGGGCTTCTACAAGAACCGGTACGTCGGTCGCACGTTCATCATGCCCGGACAGGCGCAGCGCAAGAAGAGCGTTCGGCAGAAGCTGAACGCCATGTCGAGCGAGTTCAAGGGCAAGAACGTGCTCATCGTCGACGACTCGATCGTGCGCGGCACGACCTCGAAGGAGATCGTCGACATGGCCCGTGCCGCCGGCGCGAACCAGGTGACGTTCACGTCGGCGGCGCCGCCGGTGCGGTACCCGCACGTCTACGGCATCAACATGCCGAGCCGCGAAGAGCTCATCGCGGCAGGGCGCAAGATCCCCGAGATCGCGCTCGAACTCGGCGCCGACAGCCTCATCTACCAAGAGGTGGGCGACATGAAGGATGCCATCCTCGAGGGTCAGGACATCGTCACCGACCTGGAGATGAGCTGCTTCACCGGCGACTACATCACCGGAACGGTCACGCCGGAGTATCTCGAGTGGGTGGAGCGCACGCAGCTCAGCTAAGCGCTCTCACGGACCGGCATCGAGGCCGAACGGTGCGCTGAGGTCAGGCGCCGTCGTCCCGACGTTCCCGCGACACGGGATGCTCTTCGACGTCGGCCGAACGCTCGTCGGGCTCCGCTTCGGCCGGAAGCTCGCCCAGATCGTGCAGGTCCTCCTCGTCGGGCGCAGCCGTGGTGCGCACGTCGATGCGGTCGGCGACCACGGTTCGCTCGGTGTGCTTCGTCGCGGCCGACGCGATGATCGCGGCTATGGCGCCGAGCCCCACTCCGATGGCGACGGCGCCCAGCAGCACGAACCCGAACACGGTATTGCGGTCGTAGCCCTGGCCCTGCGGCAACGAGTAGGTCGCGATGAACGCGGCGACCGCGAAGACGGCACCGCCGAGCACCATGAAGCGGCCGTATCGCGGGGTGCGGCGCACACGCACCTCGTGCTCGGACGCCACGATGGCCTCCTCGCGGATCGGCTCGTTGCCAGAGACTTCGCCGACCGGGCGTTCGCCTGCCGCCGCTGTCTCAGCGGGCGTCGCGTCGTGCATCGATCCGTCACTCGCCGAAGCGTTCACGCCGCCAGAGGCGGGAGCGTCGTCGTCGGAGGGATTGCGGGGGTCGCGGGGCACTCATCCATTCTCACGCATGCCGGCTGTGCCCTTGCTTGGCCGCTCAACGCAGGCGATACACCGGCAGGTACGGCTCCAACGTGGCGCGGGTGCCGGAGGCGTGCACTGCCCCGGATGCCTGCGCCTGGGCCCACGAGGAACCCCCGGTGGCCAGGGCGAGCCAGGTGGCGGCATCCATCTCGACCACATTGGGCGGAGTTCCACGGGTGTGGCGGGGCCCTTCCACGCACTGCACGGCGCCGAACGGCGGCACCCGCACCTCGACAGAGTTGCCCGGAACCTTGTCGGCCAGTGCCTGCAGCAGGTAGCGCACGGCTGTGGCCGTGGCTTCGCGGGAGGCGGATGCCTGCAGCGCCTCCGCCACCGCCGTCATGCCGTCGGCTTCGCCGATGCGTGCCCTCGCCAACGGATGCCTACGCGCCGTGTTCGCGGAACCAGCCGACGAGCGCGTTGGCGTGCCCGTGCCCGATGCCGAACTCGTTCTTGAGATACGCGACCTGCTCCATGTGCTTGCGGTCCGCGACCTTCTCGAGCTCGTGCATCCAGTGGTCGATGGGCTGCCCGTACTTCTTCTCGATCGAGGGGAAGTACGACGCGGGTCCGGTGACTTTCTCGTCGGCCATCCATCCATATTGCCGCGAGCACCAGAAAGGCGCCACAGCCGCGCGTCCGGCTGTTGGCATCGGCCTCCGTCGTCGCCCGGCGTAAGAATCCAGCCAGCCCCTAGCATGGGCAGGGTGAGGATTCTCGTACTGGGCTCCGGCGCGCGCGAGCACGCCATCATCCGCGCGTTGCTGGCGGAGGATGCCGACCACGACATCACCGCGGCCCCCGGCAACGCGGGCATCGCCGAAGACGTGCGCACCATCGGCATCGACCCGAACGACTCGGCCGCGGTCGCCGGATACGCGGAGGCGCACGGCGTCGAGCTCGTCGTGGTGGGGCCGGAGGCACCGCTCGTCGCGGGCGTGAGCGACGCTGTTCGGGAACGCGGCATCCCGGTGTTCGGCCCCAGCAAGGCCGCAGCCAAGCTCGAGGGCTCCAAAGCGTTCGCGAAGCGCATCATGGAGTCCGCCGGCGTGCCGACGGGCAGAGCCGAGGTCGCGGGCACGATCGACGAGGTGCGCAAGACGATCGACCGCTTCGGCGCACCGTACGTCGTGAAGGCGAATGGCCTCGCCGCAGGAAAGGGCGTTCTCGTCACCGAGGACCGCGATGCCGCGCTCGAACACGCCAGGCAGTGGCTGGAGCACGGAACCGTGCTGGTCGAGGAGTTCCTCGCCGGCCGCGAGGTATCGCTCTTCCTGCTCAGCGACGGCGAGCACGTGCTCCCGCTCTCACCGGCGCAGGACTACAAGCGGCTCCTCGACGGCGACGAAGGCCCGAACACAGGCGGCATGGGTGCCTACTCGCCGGTGCCCTGGCTCGAGGAGAGCTTCGTCGACGAGGTGATCGAGACGATCGCCCTGCCGACGGTGCGCGCGATGGCCGAGGAGCAGACTCCGTTCATCGGGCTCCTCTACTGCGGCCTCATCGTGACGGAAGCCGGGCCTCGCGTCATCGAGTTCAACGCACGCTTCGGAGACCCCGAGACGCAGGTGGTGCTGCCGCGGCTCCTCACACCGCTCTCCGGCCTGCTGTACGCGGCGGCCACGGGCGAGCTCGGCGGCGTTCCGCGGCCCGAGTTCGCCCTGGATGTCGCGGTCGGCGTGGTGCTCGCCAGCGAAGGGTACCCGGAGGCGCCGGTGACGGGGCGCGCCATCCTCGGGATGGATGCGGCATCCGCAGTTCCCGAAGTACAGCTCCTGCACGCGGCGACCGACATCGCAGCGATCGCGACGGATGCCACGTCGAGCTGGTCGACCGAGACGCTCGTGACATCCGGTGGTCGGGTGCTCACGGTCGTGGCACTCGGCTCCACCTTCGACGAGGCCCGCGAACGCGCGTACGAGGCGATCGGAAAGCTCACCATCGAAGGCGGCCAGTACCGAACGGACATCGCGGCGGCGGTGGCGCCGTCCGCGCACTGACGTCGCAGTAGCGGCGCATCACGGCCGCTATGCGCCCTGGGGCGGGTCCACCAGCAGGGCGACTCGTTCGGCGAGGTATGCGTCGAAGCCAGTGAGCGCGTCCGGGTTCGACGGGACCCAGCGCACGAAGGCGTCGCCGTCGCGCACGGTGA
Organism: Humibacter ginsengiterrae; assembly: GCF_054780115.1. Classification (NCBI taxonomy): domain Bacteria; kingdom Bacillati; phylum Actinomycetota; class Actinomycetes; order Micrococcales; family Microbacteriaceae; genus Humibacter; species Humibacter ginsengiterrae. The sequence goes on along the minus strand of NZ_BAAGWY010000016.1, from coordinate 16,506 downwards.
GCGGGCCGGGTGCTCCCACCAGGCTCGAATCGAGCGGTATGGGCGCCGCGTCGAAGTTCACGCTCGTTCCCGGCGGGTAGTGACCGCGGAACGCAGCGACGCGCAGCTGGCGGCGTCGCTCGGCGGATGCCGCGATGAACGTTGTGCGGCCCGGTTCATGGGCGCGCGTGAGGGATCCGGTCGCGAAGAGGGCGGGCAGACGCATTGGTGCCTCGCCGGCCGTGGGCGTGGAACTGTGCGAGTCATCCGCCCCTTCGGCCATGAGCAGCAGCACTCCCAGTCGCCACGCGCTGCCCAGTGGGCGCAACCGCTCGGGACGCGGCACGAGCAGCACGCGTGACGGCGGCACGTACTCGGCGAGCGCTTCGGTGCGTGCCCCGGCGGCAGCGAGACGTGCGGCAGCATCCGTGAGCGCAGCGCATACCCGCGCGACGGCCGCCTCATCCGCCGCCGACACTGCGTTCCGCTCCTGCCCGGTCACCCGCTCCTCCACGTCATACGCCCCGAATCGCCGTCGTCGGCTCGCGCCGGCACGGTCGGCCAGCTACCACGCTACGGACGAACGAGCACGCCACGCACGATCGTGCACGCAATAGACGTCGTTTCCGTGGTGCCTCGTGCGTTGCGTGCTCGCTCGTCGTTTCCGTGCCGCCTCAGCCCAGGAGGCGGTCGAGGTAGGCGTTGCGGAAGACGCGGTGCGGGTCGTACTTCGCCACGAGGGCGCGGAAGTCCTCGAACCGCGGATACAGCGACGGGATAACGCCGTGCGTGTCAAGGAACAGCTTGCCCCAGTGCGGCCGGGCGCCCAGCGGGAACAGGGCATCCTCGATCGCGGGGAGCACAGCCTCGACGCCTGCCTGGTCGCGCTTCCAGGTGAAGTGGATGCCCAGCACGTCGCGCTCGTATGCGGAGCTCAGCCACAGATCGTCGGCGGCGACCGTGCGCAGTTCGGTCACCTGCAGCATGGGCGCGATCTGCTCGGCGAGCGAGAGCACCGCCCGAAGTGCGTCGACGGCACGCTCGCGCGGCACGAGGTATTCGCTCTGGATCTCCTCGCCGTTCGACGGGGTGAACGCGAGCTTGAAGTGCGGAAGGCGGTCGTACCACGGCCCTGGCACGCCGAACTGGTCGGTGCACGCCGTCGCGTCGACTCCCGGAAGCGGATGCCTCTTCTCGGTCGCGCGCGCGCTTCCGAAGAACGTCTCGGGAGCTGGGGTTGAGTCATCCGTCACGGCCCGCTTGAGCCACACCTGCTGCACGCCGCCCACCCAGCCGGTGAACATGCTCACGCTGTACGAAGCGGAAGTGATGGCGTCGAAGTTCTCCAGAACGGTCGGCCAGTCCAGCCCGTCGTAAACGGTCTGGGCGACGTCGAACGTCGGCACGACGTCGAGAGTGACGGCGGTCACGAGGCCGAGCGCGCCGATGCCGACCACGGCGCCCGCGAAGTCCTCGTCTCCGCGGTGCAGAGTGCGCAGCTCGCCCGTGCCGTCGACGAACTCGATGCCGCGAACCATCGCGGCGAGGTTCTGGTTGCGATCCCCTGACCCGTGCGTCGCGGTGGCGATCGCTCCTGCCACGGAGATGTGCGGCAGGGACGCGAGGTTCGGCAGGGCCCAGCCACTGGCATCCAGCTGCTCGGCGACGTCGCCGTAACGGGTGCCGCCGGACACCGTCACGGTGCGCTCTGCCTCGTCGAGCTCGTAGCGCGGCGGCAGCGCCGTCATCGCGATCAGGTCGCCCGTGGTGTCGGCGATGTCGTTGAAGCAGTGCCGGGTGCCGAGCGCGCGAACGCGTCCGCCAGCAGCGACAGCATCGCGCACGGCCTTCTGCACCGCCTCGACGGATGCTGGATGCACCACCTCGCTCGCCCGGTACGCGTAGTTGCCCGCCCAGTTGGTGCCTGCCGATTCGGCCACGTCGCCTCTCCTCATCGCAATCGATACGCATTTGTTGTTAGCAAGAACAATTGTGCCCTACGTCGGCGCTCGACTGCGACCGCCGACGGTCACATCCACGAATAGTGGACCGGAATTGTCGCTTCACGCGGCTGGAGCGACATCAGGAGTCCATATTTCCATCCGACCTGGGCTGAGCACGAAGCGCTTCTCGATCGCCCTATCGCGGCGGTGCCACTCACGGGCTCAATCGGTTCGGCCCCGCGAGCAAGCTCGCGGCGCTCTCACCTCAATCGCCCATATCGCAGCGGTGCCACTCACGGGCTCAATCGGTTCGGCCCCGCGAGCAAGCTCGCGGCGCTCTCACCTCAATCGCCCATATCGCGGCGGTGCCACTCACGGGCTCAATCGGTTCGGCCCCGCGAGCAAGCTCGCGGCGCTCTCACCTCAATCGCCCATACGATTGAGAAGTGACGACGACATCGAGCACGGCGGCGCTTCCCGGCTGGACTCACGCGTACTCGGGCAAAGTCCGCGACCTTTACATTCCGCAGGCGGCGGCATCCATCGAGGCCGCGGATGCCCTTCTGGTCGTCGCGAGCGACCGGGTGAGCGCCTTCGACTTCGTGCTCGAGCCCGGCATTCCGAGCAAGGGCGAGCTGCTGACGACGCTGTCCTTGTGGTGGTTCGACCGCCTCGCCGATGTGCCGAACCACCTCGTCGCCGACCGCACGCTCGATGGAGTCGAGCGCATCCCGGCCGAGGTCGCCAGCCGCGCCATGCTCGTGAAACCGCTCACGATGTACCCCATCGAGTGCGTCGTGCGCGGCTACCTCACCGGCAGCGGATGGGCCGAATACCAGCAATCGCAGAGCGTCTGCGGGGTGTCGCTGCCCGCCGGGCTGCAGAACGGCGATCGCCTTCCGGAGCCCATCTACACGCCCGCGTTCAAGGCTCCGCAGGGGGAGCACGACGAGAACATCAGCTTCGAACGCACGGCCGAACTGGTCGGGGCGGATGCCGCGGCGCAGCTTCGCGACGCATCCTTCGAGGTGTACCGGCGGGCATCCGCCATCGCGGAGGAGCGCGGGCTGATCCTCGCAGACACCAAGTTCGAGTTCGGTGCAGACAGGCACACCGGCGAGCTGACCATCGCCGACGAGGTGCTCACCAGCGACTCCAGCCGGTACTGGGATGCCGGAGCATGGCGCACCGGCGCCACTCCTGCCGAGCGCATGGCGAGCTTCGACAAGCAGATCGTGCGCGACTGGCTGAGCGCGCATTGGGACAAAACGGGCAACCCGCCCGTGCTGCCCGACGACGTGGTGCAGCGCACCGCCGCCCGCTACCGCGAGCTGCTGGAGCGCATCACAGGCGATTGAGGCGTGGTTGCGAAAGCTCGCTTTCGCAACCACGCCGATTGAGTCTGTTGAGCGGCGAAGCCGCGATCACAGGCTGAGCGCGCGACATCGCGGAATACATGCATACGCATGAGCGTTTCAGTGCGCATGACCGACGACCGCAACTTGGACCGCCTCGCCGATGACACGGCGATGGGTGCCGTGACGCTGCTCGTCGGCGATCTGGACGCGATGACGGCCTACTACCGCGATGCCGTCACCCTCCGCGTGCTGTCGGCCGATGGCGAGCAGGTGGTGCTCGGCCGTGGGACGACTCCGGTGATCGTGCTCCAGTACAGCCCGGAACTGCACCGAGCCGCTCCCCGATCTGCCGGGCTGTTCCACACGGCGATCCTGTTCGAGTCACGCGCGGCGCTCGCCGCCGCGGTCTACTCCGTCGCCGCGCACGCTCCCGGCACGTTCACCGGGAGCTCCGACCACCTGGTGAGTCAGGCCTTCTACTTCGACGACCCCGAGGGCAACGGGGTCGAGCTGTACTGGGACCGCGACCGCACCGAGTGGAGCTGGACGCACGGCCGCATCGAGATGGACACCCTGTTCCTCGACCCGAACCTGTTCCTGCAGCAGAACCTCACCGAGGAGGCCATGGCGGAACCGGTGATCGGCGGCGCGACCGTCGGCCATGTGCATCTCTCGGTCGGCGACGTCGCGTCCGCTCGCGAGTTCTATGTGAATCGCCTCGGCTTCGCGACCACGGCGGAACTCGGCGGATCCGCGCTGTTCGTCAGCGCCGGCGGCTACCACCACCACATGGCGATGAACACCTGGCGCAGCGCCGGCGCGAGCCGCCGGGCGCCGGCATTGGGCCTCGGTCGCGTCGACATCGTGCTGCCCTCGACGGATGAACTCGGCTCGGTGGCCGAGCGGATGTCGCACCACGGCATCCAGGTGCGCGACGACGGGCAGTCGGTCGCGTTTGAGGATCCGTGGGCGAACGCCATCCGTCTGACGACGGCGACTGCGGGCTGAGGCCGACCCAGCCCGCAGTCGCGGAACTCAGCGGTCGACGGGCTCCGGCGCCCGGTTCACCACCGGCGTGCCCTGCGTGGCCGACCACTGGCCGTTGTCCTTCGGACGAACAAAGAACAGTACGACGATGGCGCCGAGCAGAGCGACCGCCGCCGGGAGCAGGATCGACTGGGCCATCGCATCCGTGAACGGCTGCTGTACGAACGCGGGCAGCTTGGAGCCGCTGAACTGTGCGCCGGATGACGTGGAGTGCAGGCCATTCGCGGTCAGCCTGCTCTCGATGAGCGCTGCGATCGCCGCACTTCCGAGCACGCCGCCGATCTGGCGGGTGGTGTTGTAGACGCCGGCGCCGGCTCCGGCCTGACGCGGCGAGAGATTGTGCGTAGCAGTGGCCGAGAGCGGCGACCAGATGAATGCATTCGCGAGGCCGAGAAGCGCGCTCGGAAGGAGGAGGCGTGGCCACAGGTTGACGTCCGGGTCCATCCAGGTCGCGTACCAGGCCAGCCCGAGCGCCATCATGAAGAGACCGGCGAAGGCCAGGTATCGCGGATGCACGCGGTCGACCAGGCGGCCGACGAAGGGCGCCAGCACACCGGACAACACGGCCATCGGAACCATCAGCAGCGCGGACTGCGTCGGGGTGAAGCCGTACACAAGCTGCGCGAAGAAGATCAGCGGCAGGGCCATGCTCGTCACCGTGAACCCGACCGAGCTGATCGCGAGGTTCGCGAGCGAGAAGTTGCGGTCTCGGAAGAGGCCGAGCGGCAGCAGGGGTTCGCCCTTGTTGAGTGCCTGCCAGGCGACGAAACCTGCCAGCACGACGATGCCCGCAATGATCATCCCCCACACGGTGATGGGTCCCGTGATGGTGCCCCAGTCGTACTTCTCTCCCTCCTGGATGCCGAAGACCACGAGGAACATACCGATGGCGCTGAGTACGACGCCGAGGATGTCGAACCGATGCGGATGCGTCGGCAGCTTCGGCACCAGGATCACGGCCATGACGAAGGCGATGACGCCGACGGGCACGTTGATGAAGAAGATCCACTCCCAGCCGAACCCATCGACGAGGAGGCCGCCGACGATGGGTCCGACCAGCGTGGCGACACCGGCGGTCGCGCCCCACAGGCCCATGGCCGCGCCGCGGCGGTTCGGCGGGAACGTGCGGGTGATGACGGCCATCGTCTGCGGCGTCATGAGCGCGGCGCCAAGGCCCTGCACGACGCGGGCCGTGATGAGCAGCTCGATCGAGCCGGAGAGGCCGCACCAGAGCGACGCGCCGGTAAACAGCACGAGGCCGATCAGGTAGATGTTCTTCGGGCCGAACCTGTCGCCCAGTCGGCCGGTGACGAGCAGCGGCACGGCGTACGCGAGCAGGTACGCACTGGTGACCCAGATGACCGAGTTGATGTCAGTCTTCAGGCCTTCCATGATCTTCGGGTTGGCCACTGACACGATGGTCGTGTCGACCAGGATCATGAAGAATCCGATGACCAGCGCCCAGAGCGCGGGCCAGGGACTTCTCTGCTTTTCCATGAGGGGTCCGTTCTAATCGATGCCACCGTCATTTCGACGCGTGAGGCATCCGTGAATCGACTGCTACCAGTCGATGGTTTCGTTCTTGAGTTCTGTGATGAGGCCCTCGACCCAGACGGTTTCGGCCTCGAACAGCGCCCTGAGGTACGACGCCTCGAGCCAGAACTTGCGCTCGAGGTTCTTGCCCTCGACCTGGTCGACCGCCCGGCCGACGACCTCGAGCTGACCGTGAAGGGCGAGCACGCGTTTCTGCAGCAGCCGGATGACCGTGTCGCGCGGCAGGTTGTGCGCCTCGGCGAGCGCGAGTGGGAACTCGGGGTACTCGTTCTTCCACGTGGACAGCATCTCGGTGATGCGCTCGAGCATGCGGTCGTGGCCGGCGTCGGTGATCTCGTAGGTCGTGCGCTCTGGCCGGTTGCCCTCGCGCTCGGTGCCCGTCGACCTGATGAGACTGTCCCGCTCGAGCCGTTCGACCGTGTGGTACAGCGAGCCGGGCCGCACCTTCACGATGTGGTCCTCCGAGCGGGCGACGAAGGTCTGGAACATCTCGTACGGATGCATGGGCCGCTCGAGCAGCAGACCGAGGATCGCGATCCCCAGGGGCGTCAGTGACGACATCCGCGATCCTCCTTCCGTTCTCGCGCAGCTCGGGATTGCCCCGTGGTGATTATTCCGTGTGGAATATTACGCGCGGAATAGGTCACGACGCAAGCCCGTTCTCGGTGGGCGCCCTGGCGCCCGTCACTCACGGTGCGAGTCAGTGGTGGAATGCGACGCGTTTGCGGTGCGGCAGCGGAGCATCCAGCCGCTCGAGGTCGCGCACGTGCGTCTTGATGTCTTCGAGGAGTCCGGCGGCGAGGTCTCGCGACAGTCCGTTGCGCACGACCACGCGCGCCACGGTGAGCGAGGTGAGCGACTCCGGCATGGGATACGCCGGCACGAGCCACCCGTTCGTGCGTAGCGACTCCGTCAGGTCATAGAGCGTCCACTTGTCGGTGTAGCCGTCTTTCAGCTGCCAGGCCATGACCGGGATGTCGGAGCCGTCGGTCCACAACTCGAACGGCGCGAGCTTGGCGATCTGCTCGGAGAGGTACAGAGCGACGTCGCGCGACGACCGCTGCACCCGGCGGTACCCCTCGTATCCGAGCCGCAGGAAGTTGTAGTACTGCAGCAGCACCTGGGCGCCCGGGCGGGAGAAGTTGAGAGCGAACGTGGGCATCTCGCCGCCTAGGTACGACACCTTGAACACGAGGTCGTCCGGCAGCAGCGACTCCTCGCGCCAGACGATCCAGCCGAGCCCCGGATACACGAGCCCGTACTTGTGGCCCGACGTGTTGATCGAAGCGACCCGCTTCACCCTGAAGTCCCACTCGAGGTCGGGCTGCAGGAACGGCGCGATCATGGCTCCGGATGCGCCGTCCACGTGGATCGGGATGTCCAGCCCGGTCTTCGCCTGGATGGCATCCAGCGCGTCGGAGATCTGCTTCACCGGCTCGTACATGCCTGTGTAGGTGACGCCCATGATCGCGACCACGCCGATCGTGTTCTCGTCGACGTACGTCTCGAGGTCGTGGCCGTCCATGGTCTTGTGGTCGAGCGAGATCGGAACGAAGCGCGGCTCGACGTCCCAGTAGTTGCAGAACTTCTCCCAGCACACCTGCACGGCGGAACTCAGTACGAGATTCGGCTTGTCCGCGGGTTTCCCTGCGGCCTTTCTCGCGTGCTGCCAGCGTCGCTTGAGCGCCAGCCCGCCGAGCATGCATGCCTCCGACGAGCCGATCGTCGAGGTGCCGATCGCGCGCGACGGTTCGGGCGCATTCCACAGGTCGGCCAGCATCCGCCAGCAGCGTTGTTCGATCGCGGCGGTCTGCGGGTACTCGTCCTTGTCGATCATGTTCTTGTCTGCCGACTCGAGGTAGAGGCGAGACGCATGATCGTCCATCCAGGTGCCGACGAAGGTCGCCAGGTTGAGCCGCGCGTTGCCGTCGAGCATGGCCTCGTCGTGCACGACCTGGTAGGCCGTCTCGGGCAAGGTCTCCGACCTCGGGATGCGATTGCGCGGGAACTCCGTCGCCTCACCGGCCCTGCTGAACAGCGGATTCAACTCGACTGTGTCCAGTTCTTCCGACTTGTGTCCCTGCTCGAACTTCTTCATCGCACACCTTTCGGATGCCTGCATCGCGGATGCGCCGGCATCCTCGACCCACGGTATGCGCGCGCTGCACGTCAGCGCAGAAGGTTGAACGGGTCTTCAGCGGCAACGATGACGTGCTCGAGCTCAGTGGCCCCGGCGGACAGCGGATGCCGTCAGGTGCGCCCGCATGGACGCCGCCGCCGCGAGCGGGTCGCCGAGCCTTACCGCGGCGGCGATCGCGCGGTGTTCGGCGAGCACCGCGGCGGCATCCGCCTCGTTGCGCGGGGCGCTGGCGATGCGGGCGGGCGGCAGGACGAGCGCACGAGGGCCGAGCCTTTCAAGCGCCGCAAGAAGGTAGCGGTTCCCGGATGCCGCCGCGACGCCCCTGTGGAACGCGAAGTCGGCGTCGACGGTCTCGGCGGGAAGAGTCGCGCCTTCCAGCGCAGCCAGGGCGGCGTCGATCGTCGCGAGATCGCCGTCGGTGGCGTACCTGGCCGAGAGCGCCGACGCCTCCGACTCGATCGCGATACGGAATGCATGCAGCTCGTCGCGCTCTGTCTCGTCGCGCGCAGCGAGCCAGTCGTCCCCGGCGACCGGCGCCGGCGGCGTGAGCGCGTAGCTGCCCGAGCCGACCCTGGTGCGGACCAGGCCGCGGGACTGCAGGCGCTGGAGCGCCTCACGCACGACCGTGCGGCTGGCAGCGAACTCCTCGACGAGCCCGCCCTCGCTCGGCAGCCGCTCCCCGGGAGCGATGTCGCCCGCGACGATGCGGTCGCCGATCGCCCTGGCGATCTGCTCCGCGCGCGAGGTGCTCATCGCTCCCCGGCGGCGTCGATCGTCACGGACTCGGTGGTCCAGGCGCGGGCCTGCCCGGTGAACGTGATGCCGAGTCCCGGGCGCTCGGGCACGAGCATCCGCCCGTCGCGCGTGTCGAGCCGCTCCTCGAACAACGGGTCGAGCCAGTCGAAGTGCTCCACCCAGGTCTCGCGCGGGTAGCAGGCCGCGAGGTGCAGGTGGATCTCCATCGCGAAGTGCGGTGCGACATCCAACCCGGCCTGGTCGGCGAGGGTCATGAGCCGGAGGTACTGCGTGATGCCGCCGATGCGCGGGGCATCCGGCTGCAGGATGTCGCAGGCTCGCGCCGCGATCAGCCGCTCATGCTCGGCCACTGAGGCGAGCATCTCGCCCGTCGCGATCGGGGTGTCGAGCGCGCGTGCCAGGTCGGCGTGACCCTCGGCGTCGTAGGCATCCAGAGGCTCCTCGATCCAGGTGAGATCGAACTCCTCGAGCCGGCGACCCATGCGCAGGGCTGTCGCGCGGTCCCACTGCTGGTTGGCGTCGACCATGAGCGGGATGTCTTCGCCGAGATGCTCGCGGACGGCCCGGACCCGGCCGAGATCCTCCTCGCCGTCGGGCAGGCCGACCTTGATCTTCACGCCGCCGATGCCTTCCTCGATCGACCGCGACGCGCGTTCGAGCACGTCCTGGATCGACGCGTTGAGGAAGCCGCCGGACGTGTTGTAGGTGCGAACGGAATCGCGGTGGGCGCCGAGCAGCTTCGCGAGCGGGAGCCCGGCACGCCTGGCCTTCAGGTCGTACAGCGCGATGTCAATCGCGGCGAGCGCCTGCGTTGCGACGCCCGAGCGACCGACGGATGCTCCCGCCCACAGGAGCTTCGTGTAGAGCTTGGCGATGTCGTTGGGATCCTCGCCGATGGCCGTGCCCGCCACCTCGCGGGCGTGCGCGTACTGCGCAGGACCACCTGCGCGTTTCGAGTAGCTGAAGCCATGCCCGGAGAAGCCCTGCTCCGTCTCGATCTCGGCGATCAGGAACACGACCTCTGTCATCGGCTTCTGCCTGCCGGTGAACACCTTGGCGTCCGAGATCGGAGTCGGCAGCGGCAGCCGCAACGTGGAGAGCCTGATGGTGCGGATGGCGTCGGGCACGTAGGACATGAGCGCAATCTATCAGACAGATCCAGTTCATGTCTTACAGCTTGTGCAACTCGCATCCGTTCCGTTGTCGAGATTGCGAACCCGCCCGGTTCCCGGGTTCGGTTCGCGCGCGGGGCCGGCTCCATCGGCTCGGCAGAACGAGCGAGCTCGCTATGCCTCGCATCAGTCGCCGGTAGAATCGAGGCATCCACCGCTGAAGAATGCAGGGAGTACGCCGTGCCCACCATCGTTGTCGACGTCATGCCGAAGGCAGAGTTGCTCGACCCGCAGGGGAAGGCCATCGCGGCAGCCCTGGCCCGCACCGGCCGCGGCGCGTTCGACGTGCGGCAAGGCAAGCGCTTCGAACTCACGACGGAGACGCAAGTCACCGACGAGTTGCTGGCATCCGTTCGCGAGATCGCCGAGGAGGTGCTCTCCAACGGCGTGATCGAAGACGTCGTCGGCGTGCACGTGGTCGAAGACTCGCCGGTCGGGATCGTCGAGGTCGCCTGATGCGGATCGGCGTGATCACGTTCCCCGGGTCGCTCGACGACCGGGACGCCCAGCGGGCCGTGCGGGCGGCGGGCGCCGAGGCCGTCGCCCTGTGGCACGGCGAGCACGACCTGAGCGGTGTGGACGCGCTCGTGCTTCCCGGCGGGTTCAGCTACGGCGACTACCTGCGCTGCGGAGCGATCGCCAGCCTCTCGCCGATCATGAGCGAGGTCGTCGACGCCGCGAACAAGGGGATGCCCGTGCTCGGCATCTGCAACGGCTTCCAGATGCTCGCCGAGGCGCGGCTGCTGCCTGGCGGGCTCATCCGCAACGACCACGGCGCGTTCATTCGCCGCGATCAGAAGCTGCGCGTCGAGAATACCGACACCGCCTGGACGAACGGCTTCGCGCAGGGTCAGGAAATCGTCATCCCGCTGAAGAACGGCGAGGGCGAGTACGTCGCCTCCGCCGAGACCATCGAGCGGCTCGAGGGCGAGGGCCTCGTGGCGTTCCGCTACCTCGAGGTCAACCCGAACGGGTCGCTGAACGACATCGCGGGCGTCCGCAACGAGCGCGGCAACGTCGTGGGACTCATGCCGCACCCGGAGCACGCGACGGAGCCCGGTTTCGGTCCGGACACACGGGCCGCAATGCGCTCAGGGGTCGACGGCCTCACGTTCTTCACCTCGGCGATCGCGGCACTGGCCGCTGCCGCATGACGTGCTGAAGCGGATGCTCGCCCGCTTCGAACCGCTGTTCCGTCGCGTCGATCGCGTGGCAGGTGGTCGTCAGGCCGACGTGCGCATCGACGCCGAGCTTCTGACGCATCCGCGAACGCGTCGCGCGTTCGTGGCGATCACCTGGCTGCTCGTGCTCGAGTTCGCGATCGGAATCGCGGCGGTCGTCGTGGCACTCGTGCTGGCGGCGGACGGCATCCCGGTCGAATGGTCGGTGTGGATGCGCACCGTCGTCGTGCTCGGCATGACCGCGACCTTGTTCTACTTTGCGTGGCGGGCGTCCCTCGGCTACTACTGGGGCTACTCGAGGCTTCGCCTGTTCAGCAAGATCTTTCCCGTGATCACGCTCGTGCTCGCCGCGATTCCCGGGCTGTACCCGTTGTGGATGGTCACGGAGCAGATCGTCTTCAGCCTGATCCTGATCGGTGTGGCGGACTACCTCGACTCCGACCACATGCGCTCGGTGTTCCCGCGGCCGCGCCGGGCCTGACCACTCGTCGTCGCCATGGCACCGAGCCTGACGGCATTCACACGCTCTACGACGTGGTTCCGCCGCTCGCGTCATCGTCCTTGTGCACTGTCGGGATCGAGTCGGTGAACTGCGATGCGCGCTTGTCGCCATCGGAACTGCCGCTGAACAGGGTGTCGCCGGAGACCGCACGGGAGCGTTGCGAGGCATCCATTCCGCCCGCCTCGACCAGCTCCACGCGTTGGCGGGGCAGTCCGGCGGTGCCGTCGCGCTGGATCCACGCGACGAGGTTCTCGCGCACGTAACAGCGCAGATCGAAGAGTGTCGGGGCATCCTTCGCCGTCACGAGCACCCGCACGTGCACGTACCCGCCGACCGCATCCGTCACCTGCAGCACGGACGTGCGGTGATCCCAGAGTTCGGTCTTCCGCAGGATGCGGTCCAGCTCCTTGCGCATCCCACTCGGCGATACCCGCCAGTCGAGGTCGAACTCGACGGCGCCCAGTAGCTCGCTGTTGCGTCTCGTCCAGTTCTCGAAAGGCTGCGTGGTGAAGAAGGTGGAGGGCAGGACCATGCGCCGGTCGTCCCACAGGTGCACGACCACGTAGGTGAGCGTGATCTCCTCGATGCGACCCCACTGGTTGTTGACCACCACGACGTCGTCGATGCGGATCGCACCACTGAATGCGAGCTGCATGCCAGCGAAAAGGTTGCCCAGCGAGGACTGCGCCGCGATGCCGGCGACCACACCGATCAGCCCGGCGGACGCGAGGATGCTCGCGCCCGCCGCCCGCGCGCCGGGGAACGTGAGGAGGATGGCACCGAGAGCGATGACGACGGCCGCCACGATCGTGAGCCGCCGGATGATCATCACCTGTGTGCGCACTCGCCGTGCGTACCGGTTGTCGGGCACATCGAGGCGGTAGCGAGCGAGTCCGAGGTCTTCGAAGAAGATCACGAGAGCCGCCGCGAACCACGCGCCGAGCGCGATGGTCACGATGAGGAAGACGTGGTGCACGGTCTGCACCGTGGGCAGTGGCACCTGACGCGGTATCGTCGCCGCCACGGCGATCCAGGCCAGGATGTCGAGCAGCAGCAGCCGGAACGGGACGCGCAGATGCGAGGCGAGCATCCGTGCCCATTCCCGATGCTTGGCGAGCGCACGCACGATCGCTCCGATGACGGCCGTGACGACGACCGCGGAGACGAGTGCGATGAGACAGGCGACGGCGAACGGGAGCCACCCGTGCAGATCGGCCATGCGTTCCAGGGTCGTCAGCCTCGTTCGAGGCCGCAAGGCGAGCGGCGGGGCTTGACAGGTCCCTTGCCGACCTCTGTTCCTCCCCAATTCGCCTGATTGTCGGGTATTCATCAAACGCTTGCCCCGACGCTTTTCAGCGGGTCGCGTTGATGGACCATCGATCACATCAGGCGGAGAATGGAGGTGTGGTTGTGACCGAGGCTCAGACCTGGACGATGATCGGCGTTTTCAGTGCCGGCTTCCTCGGCATGCTCACCATCGTGTCGACACTCTTCGTGCATGTCGTTCGTTCCGAAGTGCGGCGGCTCGACATGAGATTCGACCAGTTCGGTCAGAGACTGGACGACGTGGATCGCGACATCCAGGCGTTGATGCGACACATTTTCGGCATCGATCGCGGAGAGTGACTGCACCGCGGGCCAGTGATACCGATCGCGCCGAAGATAACAGCGCCGACCACTGGGTGAGACGGCATCACCTGCGGCGACCTGCCCGGAGTGCCGGTCGCGGACATGGTCCGCACCTCGGAACTGGCAGGGCCCGCCGCCACCCTCGCCGGTGCGAATCGGGCGCAATGCTAGTTCGCCGCTCACCGGCCGGTGGCAGGGGGACGAGGAGCATACGTCTCGTTCCGGGTGCCGGAGCGGCCGGAGCTTGTTCAGCTGATCCATCGGGCTGCGGATCGCGCAGCCGAGCTGTGGGCGGCTCACGGGACGCTGTAGCGGTCCCGGATGTCGCGGCTCCGCGCTCACCGACTCCATCGTCGCCGGTATCGCGCCTGCAACGCTCACCGACTCCATCGGGTCGCCGGTATCGCGCTGCAACGCTCACCGACTCCATCGGCTCGGCTGAGAACGCGAGCGTTCTCAGCTCTCACCTTCCCCGTCGCTCCCCCACCCGCCGCTACGCGGCGCGCGGGGCCCCGCGCTCCGTGGGCCCAGTCGCCGGTATCGTGCCTGCGGCGCTCACCGACTCCATCGGCTCGGCTGAGAACGCGAGCGTTCTCAGCTCTCACCTCAGTCGCCGGTAGACTGGAGGGCGTTCTGCGCCGCCCGTCTGCGCACGCTCAAACACAGGGAGTCAGCCGCTTGTCCGAGCCCCCGGCATCCGCATCCATCAGCCAGCTCGACACGGTCGAGAACGCCGCGGCGACACCGGAGAAGGAGCAGCCATACGCGGCGCTCGGCCTGAAGGACGACGAGTACGCGCGCATCCGCGAGATCCTCGGCCGCCGGCCCACCAGTGGCGAGCTCGCCATGTACTCGGTGATGTGGAGCGAGCACTGCTCGTACAAGAGTTCCAAGAAGTACCTGCGGCAGTTCGGGCAGAAGGTCACGCCCGAGATGAAGAAGAACCTCATGGTGGGCATCGGCGAGAACGCCGGAGTCGTGGATGTCGGCGAGGGCTGGGCGGTCACGTTCAAGGTCGAGTCGCATAACCACCCGAGCTACATCGAACCGTTCCAGGGCGCCGCGACCGGAGTCGGCGGCATCGTACGCGACATCATCTCCATGGGCGCTCGTCCGGTCGCCGTCATGGACCAGCTGCGGTTCGGCAAGATCGACGAGGCCGACACCGCGCGCGTGGTGCACGGCGTGGTCGGCGGCATCTCGTTCTACGGCAACTGCCTCGGCCTGCCGAACATCGGCGGCGAGACATACTTCGACCCGGTGTACCAGGGCAATCCGCTCGTCAACGCACTCTCGGTGGGCGTGCTGCGGCACGAAGACCTGCACCTGGCGAACGCGTCGGGGGTGGGCAACAAGGTGGTGCTCTTCGGGGCGCGAACGGGCGGCGACGGCATCGGCGGGGCATCCATTCTCGCGTCCGACACCTTCGCGTCGGGCGGCCCGACGAAGCGGCCAGCCGTGCAGGTGGGCGACCCGTTCGCCGAGAAGGTGCTCATCGAGTGCTGCCTCGAGCTGTTCCAGAAGAAGCTCGTCGAGGGCATCCAAGACCTCGGCGCCGCGGGCATCTCGTGCGCGACCAGCGAGCTCGCCTCCAACGGCGACGGCGGCATGTACATCTCGCTCGATGCCGTGCTGCTGCGCGATCCCACGCTCACGGCCGAGGAGATCCTCATGTCGGAGTCGCAGGAGCGCATGATGGCGGTCGTCACACCCGAGAAGCTCGACGCGTTCCTCGCCGTGACCGGCAAGTGGGATGTCGAGACCAGCGTGCTCGGTGAGGTCACCGACACGGGGCGGCTCATCATCGACTGGCACGGCGAGCGCATTGTCGACGTCGACCCGCGCACGGTGGCCGTCGACGGGCCGGTGTACGATCGGCCGGTCGCGTATCCGAGCTGGATCGACGCGCTGCAGGCGGACTCGGCGAGCACGCTCGCCCGGCCCGAGGCATCCACCGTGGAGGGGCGCGAGCAGCTGCGCGACCAGTTCCTCGCGTTGGTCGGCTCGCCGAACCTCGCCGACAAGAGCTGGATCACCAACCAGTACGACTACTACGTGGGCGGCAACACGGCGCTGTCGTTCCCCGACGACGGCGGGATGATCCGCGTCGACGAGAAGAGCGGCCTCGGCTTCGCGATCGCGACCGACGCCAATGGACGATACGGCCAGCTCGACCCTCGCCAAGCCGCTCGCCTGGCCCTCGCGGAGGCGCACCGCAACGTCGCCGTCACCGGTGCCGTCCCGGCGGCCGTCACCGACTGCCTCAACTTCGGCTCCCCGGAGAACCCCGAGGTGATGTGGCAATTCTCGCAGGCGGTCGAGGGGCTCTCGGATGCCTGCCTCGAGCTGGGCATCCCCGTCACCGGCGGCAACGTGTCGTTCTACAACCAGACCGGGTCTACCCCGATCTTCCCGACCACGGTCGCGGGCGTGCTCGGCGTGATCGACGACGTGGCGCGGCGCGTCCCGTCCGGGTGGCAGGATGCCGGCGACAACATCTACCTGCTCGGAGTCACCCGTGAAGAACTCGACGGGTCCGCGTGGGCGGGCACCGTGCACGGGCACCTCGGCGGGCGTCCGCCGTCGGTCGACCTTGACGCGGAGAAGCGGCTCGCTGAGCTGCTGCACGCGGCCTCCATGGAGAGCCTTCTCGCTTCGGCGCACGACCTCTCAGACGGCGGGCTGGCGCAGGCGATGGCCGAGAGCGTGCTGCGCTTCGGCGTGGGTGCGAGGGTGTGGCTGACCGAGATCATGGACCGCGACGCAGTGGATGCCGCGACGGCCCTGTTCTCCGAGTCCACCGGCCGCGTCATCGTGTCCGTTCCGCGCGAGGACGACGTGAAGTTCCGCGGCCTATGCGAGGGCCGCGACTACCCGGTTCTGCGCATCGGCGTGACCGATGCGGTGGTCGGCGAGCAGCCGGTTCTCGAGGTGCAGGATGTCTTCACCGTCGGGCTCGAGGAGCTGCGGGCATCCCACCAGGCGACGCTGGCGGAGCACTTCGGCCCCGTCGTCGGCCAGTCGGCCTCGCAGGAGTACTACACGCCGGGGGCATAGCGTCCGCAGGACGGCCGACGGCGGGGCCGTCCTGCGGTGACACTAGGTGTATGCGCCGACACTAGTGTCCTGATCCGTTAATTCGTTTCAGGTATCGGGCGATGGAGTCGAGGATGTCTTCGGCGGTTTTGGTCCAGATGAACGGTTTCGGGTTCTCGTTCCAGGCGGTGACCCAGTCGCGGAGGTCT